>DLVL01000055.1 GCA_003444085.1 Kosmotogaceae bacterium
AGGTTAGCACGGATGAAGCAGGACGAGGAGGTTCCCGGTGGTTTGGATGAAGAACGCTTGATGCTGGAGGACCGAAGGATATTGACAAGAGCCTCGAGAACTAACATAAGTATCACCTCTTATCTGGAAACCTACGAATTCAACCTGGCTGCAAAGGAACTCTACGGCTTCTTCTGGAACGAGTTCTGTGACTGGTACATTGAGTCCATAAAGACCAGACTAAAAGACGATTCGACCAGAGGCGATGCGCAACGCGTGCTGTTGTCGGTAATCGATCATTCATTGAGGTTATTGCATCCCTTCATGCCGTTCATAACGGAAGAAATATGGGAGAAACTGCCAGGAGAACGTGGGTTCTTGATAGACCAAGAATGGAGTCGACATGAAGGGCTTCTTGTTGATAGTGACGCAGAAACGGAATTCGAAATAGTAGTAAACATAGTCAAGGGAATCAGGAATGTAAAATCTGAGATGAACATCCCCCCTTCCGTCAGTGTAGCAGCTACATACGTTGGAAACCGGCTGGACGACAATTCTAAGAGACTCATTAGAGAATTGTCCGGGGCTTCCGACTTCATGCCTGCAGGGAAGAAGCCAGAACAAAGTGTTACAGCATATGCTGATGAGACACTTCTGGTCTATGTGAAGCTCCCGGACATTGACTTAGAAACTGAAATGATGCGACTTGAACAGAAGTCCAGCAAGCTGGCTGAAGATGTTGCTCATTTCGAGAAGAAGCTCACCAATAAGTCTTTCCTGGAGAAGGCTCCTGAAAGCGTTGTGTCTGAAACCAGGGACAAGCTCTCCTCTGCGTCTCAGAATCTGGACAGGATAAGGGCACTGATCGAGGATCTAAAACAAAATGGATGATTATCGGACCGCTCTGGATTATCTCTACAAGTCGCGTCCGTACGGCAAGATTAAGTACGGTCTATATCGTATTGAAGAACTGCTTGATCGCCTTGGAAATCCACAGGAGAATTATCCTGTCATCCATATCGCAGGGACCAACGGGAAAGGTAGCGTTGCTTCCCTGCTAAAATCCATGGCACAGTCACATGGAATGAAAACAGGCATGAATATCTCCCCGCATGTTATCTCTTTCAGAGAGCGTATCCAGATAGACAATGATTTCATCGGCGAAGAAGATGTATGCTCGATATTGCGTGAGATTGTTCCTCATCTTGAGAAGATGGACCGCAAGGGTGAAGAATACGCTCCGAGCTTCTTTGAAGTAGTGACTGCCATGACATTCCTCTTCTTCCATAGGCGGAACATTGATCTGGCGGTTGTCGAAGCTGGTCTCGGCGGAAGGCTTGATGCCAGCAATGTTCTCAAGAACCCTCTGGCAACTGTCATAACAAGTGTCGCCCTGGATCATATGAACATACTGGGCAGTATCGAAGAACAGATTGCCGCTGAGAAATGCGGTATTATCAAGCCACTTGTTCCGATGATCTCGGGAGTTTCAAGGCCATGTATTCGCAGACAGATCAAAGAAAGGGCTCAAGCATTGTCCTCGCCTGTTTCATTCATCGACAGGGACTTTGGCATCTCCGGTGTTGACTTGAGACTTAACGCTAACCGTTTCGATTACTGGGGAGAAGAGAACATCACATCGCTAGAAACATCATTCAACGGGATCCACCAACTGAGAAACTGCTCAATAGCAATCAACACTTTTGAGAGATCGATGACGAAAATCAAGAGAGGCCTTCACAAAGAGCTTGTAAATAAAGCCCTGAAAGATGTATGCTGGCCAGGCAGGTTCGAGATACTGGAGTATCGTTCTCGGAAGTTCATTCTGGATGGAGGGCATAACCCTGACGCAGCTAGAAACCTTCGAATGACCCTGGAAACATATTTCCCTGGACAGAGTTTTGACTTCATCTTTGGTATTCTCGATGATAAAGACTTCGTCGCTGCGATAGATGTTATGGCGCCAATTGCCAGAGATGTCTATGTCTCAAAGATTGATAACCGTCGCTGTGTAAACCCTCAGAGAAGCTACGATTACTGGGTAAAATGGGGGAAAAACGTGCGGTTGTTTGATGATTCACATAAGGCGCTGCTGGCAGCTCTTGAAAAACCTGAAGAGCTTCCTGTGGTTTGTTGGGGTTCGCTTTACCTAGTTAGCGAGCTCAGAGCTGTTATGACAGGCAGGTATGAGTATGCTGGAAGGCATTGAAGGGATTGTTATAGAACAAAGGGATTCTTCTCTTGTAATAGGAGTGGGAGGGTTCCGGTTCAGGGTGTACTGTACCCCTTCCTCCATTGAGCGTTCCGGTCTAGGTTCAGTAGTGTTCATGCATACTTACTTGCACTTCTCTCAGGATAGAGCACCGGAGCTTTATGGCTTCTCAAGCGAAGATGAGTTCAGCCTGTTCTCGTCTCTGCTGAAAGTCAGTAAAATTGGCCCGAAAATGGCGTTGAAGATCCTGTCATCTGCACCAGTTCAAAGGCTTCGTTCGCTTATCGCAGATAGGAACGTCGCAGAGCTTTCTCGAATACCAGGTATGGGAAAAAAGACAGCTGAAAGATTGGTAGCAGAGATCTCTGACCTTGTCGAAGCCGGTACAGAGAATGCTTCTCCGGAAAACTTTGATGAATGTGAAGAGGCAGTCAGAGCTCTTATTTCACTGGGCTTTGAAGCCTCTTCTGCCAGGCAGATGGTAAGGGCAATTGCTAGAGAGAAGAAGGACCTGTCTACTCAGGAACTGATTCGAGAAGCTCTGAAATCGTCGAAAGGGGAAACAAAGTAAGGTGGTTACAACTGCTTCAAAGTAGTTTTCACAAAAACAGGGATAATAGAACTGTCCATTCGCCGAGCTATATATTCGTCGAAGACAATGTGTCAGACAGGATCGAAACTGTGCTGGGTGATGTGGCCGCGAGCGTAGCTGTTCTGACACAGAAGGCTGTTCTTGAGAAGATCCCGCATGTTTTCAAGAGACTGGAAGAGATTGCAGAATCTGTTTTCAGCTATGAACTGCCACCTGTACCTGTTGCCAGAAGACTTATGGATCTGTCTCTCAACATATCCAGACAACACCCGGACATTATTTTCGGGATTGGTGGGGGAACAGTACTCGATTCTGCGAAGTATGTCAGTTACCTGCTGAACTTGCCTTTGATACTTGTTCCCACACTTGCTTCCAATGATGGCATATGCTCACCCGTTGCTTCGCTTTTTCTTGAAGAGGATCAGAGATCAAGTATTCGAACAAAGATGCCTTATGCGGTACTGGCAGACAAAGATATCATCTTGAGTTCGCCTGCTCGCTATACAATGGCAGGTGTTGGAGATATTATATCCAAAGCCTGTGCCCTGGAAGACTGGAAGCTTTCGAACGAGACTACGGGTGAGGAGATAGACTACTTTGCATGGACACTCAGTAAAATGGCTTATCATAGCGTGCTTCATTTCAAAGATCCCTCGCTCAATAACAAAGAATTCATTGACACACTTCTTGAAAGCCTTGTTTCCAGCGGCATTGCTATTGAATACGCGGGGAACTCAAGACCCGCAAGTGGTGCGGAGCATCTTCTGTCACACGCAGTAGACAGATTGCTCGGCTACTCTGGCATTCATGGCCTGCAAGCAGGTTTCTACACGTGTACCGTTCTCATGGCACGAGACTCAATCAACTATGGGGTAGTTACAGAGTTCCTTGGGAACATTGGATTCTTTAATCACATACCACGCCAGCTTTTCAACCGTGAGCTCTTTGAACGGGCCCTTGAACTGGCTCCACATGTACGCAGGCGATTCACATGTCTCGATATCATATGTCCCCAGGTTCTTAAGTTTGCATTTGAAGAGACATGTAAACATATAGACCGTTTTCTGTCGAGGGATTCTTCAGAAAATGGTACATGATATAATCCGCGAGGGGGTGGTCATATCACTGCAATTATCCTGGCAGCCGGGCAGAGCAAGCGCATGAAGTCCACAACACCCAAAGTAGCACACAAGATACTGGGAAAAGAGATGATCCGCTGGATACTCGATGCAGTAAGAGCTGCTGGCGTGAACCGTATGGTTGTTGTCACCGGGCATGGTGCAGAAGTGGTTGAGCCCCTCGTAAACAATGCCGCAATCACCGTAAGGCAGGAAGAGCAGCTGGGAACGGGCCATGCAGTGATGGTAGCTTCTGACTACATCGACGACGAAGTACTGGTTCTCCCTGGTGATGTTCCTCTTATAAGGAGCGCAACGCTGAAAGAATTGGTAATGAAAAGAGTCGCTGGCAATTCAGACTTAGCAGTGCTTACCTTTGTTCCCAAAGATCCTTCCGGATATGGCAGAATCGTAAGAGAAGGTGATCGAATCAGGATCGTTGAAGACGCAGATCTGTCTGAGTCCATGAAAGGGATTTCAGAAGTGAACAGCAGCATATATGCTTTCAGGGGGAGTTTTTTGAGTGAGGCTCTTAAGCAGTTAACAAATGACAACGCACAGAAAGAGTACTACTTGACCGATGTCGTGGGTTACGCAAATAAGGCCACCACGCTGATATGTGATGATCACGAAGAAGTGCACGGGATTAACAATCGATCGCAGCTAGCTCAGGTTCAGAAAAAGGCTCAGGAACGGATCAATTTCATTCTTATGGAAAATGGAGTGACGATACAGGACCCTGATACAGCATACATCTCTCCAGAGGTCGTGATAGGGCAGGATACGGTTATTGAGCCGAATGTTCTCCTGTCCGGGTATACTGTAATTGGAGAATCGTGTGTCGTCGGACCAATGACTCGTGTAAACAACTCTCAAATAGGTAACGGTTCTGTAGTTCTACGCTCTGAAATCGACAATGCGCGGATAAAAGACAATGTCACTGTCGGACCTTTTGCCAGAATACGTTCAGGGACTGTACTCGAAAGTGACTCAAGGATAGGAAACTACGTTGAGATAAAGAATTCATTAATCGGTAGAGGCACGAAGGTTCAGCACCTCTCTTACATTGGGGATGCTCACCTGGGGGAAGATGTCAACATAGGTGCGGGGACAATTACCTGCAACTATGATGGCAAGAAAAAACACAGAACTGTAATCGAAGATCGGGTCTTCGTGGGTAGTAATACTGCCCTGGTGGCCCCTGTGAAGATCGGCGAAGGTGCCGTGATTGCTGCAGGATCAACTGTCACTGAAGATGTTGCTCCTTACTCTTTGGCAATTGCTCGGGCCAGACAGATTGAGAAAACAGACAGATACAGACCGGGTACTCCTGGAAAGGAGAGTGAGGAATGAATTTCGAACGGAATGAGATGAAACTCTTCTCGGGCTCTGCAAACCTCCCACTTGCGGAGGAAATTGCGGAATATCTGGGCATGACGCTTGGTCATTGTGACCCGTTCAGGTTTTCTGATGGGGAGGTCAACATAAAAATTGATGAGACTGTCAGAGGTCACGATGTCTTCATCATTCAGCCGACAAGTCCACCAGTGAACGAGAACCTGATGGAGCTACTGGTGATGATTGATGCGTTCAGGAGAGCTTCAGCGCGAACGATTGCTGCAGTTATTCCATACTTCGGTTACGCACGACAGGATAGGAAAGCTCGTGGGCGGGACCCGATCACGGCGAAACTCGTGGCCAATCTTCTTACGGTTGCAGGAATAACCAGAATCATCACTCTGGATCTCCACGCAGAACAGATTCAGGGCTTCTTTGATATTCCTGTGGATAATCTTCTGAGTGTCCCTGTATTTGCCAGTCACTTTCAGAAAAACGGTATCTATCATACTGACGAACTGGTTGTCGTTTCACCCGATATCGGAGGTGTCAAACGTGCCAGCCGATTTGCCGAGAAACTGGGATTGCCTCTTGCCATTATGGACAAGCGGAGACCCAAAGACAATATCGCCGAAGTTGTGCGACTGATCGGGGATGTAGCCAACAAGACAGCTCTTGTCTTTGATGATATAATTGACACCGGTCGTTCGCTGGCAGAGGCCGCAAAGCTCATTAAGAAGAAGGGTGCAAAGAGAATCATTGCGTGCTCTACTCACGGCGTATTCTCCGGAAACGCAGTTGAACTGATACAGAACACTCCGGAAATAGAAGCGGTAATGGCGACAAACAGCATCCAGCAGAAGGCAGTCCCTGAGAAATTCCAGATCATCTCTGTCGCAAACCTTCTCGGCGAAGCCATTATGCGAGTTCGAAAGAATCTTTCCGTAAGTATTTTGTTCAGATAGAGGAGGACGAATAATGCAACAGATAAGTTTTGAGACCGAGCTCAGAGATTTACGCACAAAGGCGAAGCATCTGCTTGAACAGGGTAAGATACCCGCAATCGTTTATGGACCGGCAATAGAGCCTCTTCCCGTCACGCTGGACAGGTCTGAGATAATGAAAGTTGTCAACACGCTTGGCGGTACATCCATGGTTAACCTGAACCTTGAAGACGGTAAGGCAAAGAGGCAGATAAAGGGTTTTGTGAAATCAGTTCAGCGCCATCGTGTCACAGACGCCATAGTCCATATCGACTTCTACGTGCCAGAATCCGGACATGTTATGGATGTTGAAGTTCCGATTAACCTGGTTGGAAAACCTGTTGGAGTTGAACAGGGCGGGGTGCTTGAGAAGATTATAACCTATCTGCCCGTGAGTGTTCTTCCTCAAGACATCGTAGAGAGAATCGATGTGAATATCGAGCATCTGGAAATCGGCGATGTGCTTAGAGTAAGTGATCTGGAGATCCCGGGATCAATGAAGATTCACGTTGATTCAGACCAGGTAATAGCCGTTGTTGAAGCACCAAGAGCAATCACTGCTGAAGAAGAGGTCGAAGAAGCTGAAGGAGAAGAAGAAGGAGTAGAACCTGAAGTAATTGAAAAGGGTAAGAAAGAAGAAGCTGAAGAAGAGTAAGACAAATGCTTTTTCTTGCTGGATTAGGAAACCCCGGCCCGCGTTATGCAAAGACGAGACATAACGTGGGTTTTCTCTTTCTCGACGAGCTACTGTCAAGAGCAACGCACTCAAAACTGTTGAAGAAGAAACGATATCATGCCTATCGCGTAGATCATTGTGGCTCAATGGTACTTCTGAAACCTTTGTTGTTCATGAATCTCAGTGGCATTGCTATCAAGGAGGCCCTGAAAGACCTCGGCTTCAGTGATCAGGATCGACTGGTCGTAGTGTATGATGATGTATGGATCCCGCTTGGCCGGATCAGGATACGTGATGGTGGAAGTGATGGGGGTCATAAAGGCGTTCGCTCAATAATAGGAGAACTGGGAAGGAGCGATTTCGCAAGGATAAGAATCGGGATCGGCCCGGCAGCTCCCGAAAGAGAATTGACGGATTATGTTCTTGAAGACTTCTCAAACCAGGAACAGAAAACGATCGATGAGGTAATCAAGATAGCTGCGGACGCTGCAATAGAGCTTTGCAGTTCTGACCTGAACAGACTGATGAGCAGGTACAACTCGATGGAAGTGAACAGTGAAAACAAGTAAGTTTGAGCTTGTTCCTCCGTACAGTCCACGTGGGGATCAGCCAGAAGCAATCCGAACGCTTGCTGAGGGACTCAGCAGGGGAGACAGATTTCAAACACTTCTTGGTGTTACCGGGTCAGGAAAAACCTTCACGATGGCTGGCGTGATCCAGGCCCTCCAAAGACCTGCCCTCGTAATTTCTCCTAATAAGGCTCTTGTTGCTCAGTTGTTCAGAGAGTTTCGTTCTTTCTTTCCGGAGAACAAGGTGGAGCTCTTCATCAGTTATTACGACTATTATCAGCCAGAAGCTTATATTCCAGCGAAGGACCTGTACATAGAGAAAGACGTACAGATAAACGAGATTCTTGAGCGCATGAGGATATCTGCACTGAAGTCAGCAATGACCCGAAAAGATGTTGTCATAGTTGCCACCGTGTCAGCGATATACGCGAGTGGTGACCCTCGAGATTTCCAATCGCTTAACGTCAACCTAGAAGTGGGGCAAAGCGTGGCCCGTAATAAACTTGCTTATCAGCTCGCCACGATTCAGTATTCACGTTCAGAAGATGTCTCATCGGGTGGGGTCTTTCACATGAAAGGAGATGTGATGGAGATCTTTCCGCCTTATGAAGACTTTGGTATCAGGTTGTACTTCTTCGATAATGAAGTTGAGAGAATCACTTCATTTGAACCGTTGAGCAAGAAAATCATTGAGGACCTAGACAAGGTGATCATTTACCCTGCGAAGGAGTTCGTGACGACTGAAGAAAAGATTAGAAGAGCTGTCAAAGAAATCGAGAACGAACTGAAAGACAGAGTTATTGAACTCGAAGGCCAGGGGAGGTACCTGGAAGCACAGCGACTGAAACAAAGAACTGCTTACGATCTGGAGATGCTCACGACCGTGGGACACTGCCAGGGGATAGAGAATTACTCAAGGTTCTTTGACAGGCGAAAGCCCGGTGAACCCCCTTACACGCTGCTCGATTACTTTGACAGGGGAGAGTTCATTACATTCATTGATGAATCTCATATTGCTGTGCCACAGATCAGAGCCATGTACAACGGCGATCACTCCCGCAAGAAAAGCCTCGTGGAATACGGTTTCAGACTACCCGCAGCGTTTGACAACAGGCCACTCAGATACGAGGAGTTTCTTGAAACCGTTGGACAGGTTGTCTTTGTTTCCGCCACGCCAGGGACTTACGAAACGGAGCATTCTTCTTATGTTGCAGAGCAGGTGATACGACCAACAGGATTAGTTGATCCAGAGGTAATCGTGAAACCTGTGGAGAACCAGGTTGACGATTTCCTTGCTCGTATGAGGGAAGCAAAGGAAAGAGGAGAAAGGGGACTCGTGACAGTTCTCACGAAAAAGTCTGCAGAGATGCTGAGTGATTACCTTAATGAACTCGGCATTCGTGCAGAGTACCTCCATTCAGAGCTTTCCACAATAGAGAGAGTAGAAGTACTCAGAAAGCTCAGGGAAGGCTCGATTGACGTGGTAACTGGAGTAAACCTGCTCAGAGAAGGGCTTGATCTGCCCGAAGTATCTCTTGTGGCGATAATGGATGCTGACAGGGAGGGATTCTTGAGATCTGAAACAACACTGATTCAGACCATGGGACGGGCCGCACGGAATATCAACGGGAAGGTTATCCTCTATGCGGATCGTATTACTAATTCCATGAAGAGAGCTATCTCCGAAACGAACAGGAGACGAACCAAACAGCTATTGTATAATAAAGAGCATGCTGTTGAACCTGAGAGCATAATCAGGCCCCTTTACGACAATATTTTCGCTCAGTTTGAACATGAGACTGAAGGCGAAGAGAAAGCAAGAGCCAAGTATTTAAAAGGAATTCTCCAGCTCAAGGAAGAGCTATCGCTTGAAGAATACATGTCTCTGCTCGAAGAAGAAATGCTTCGTTCAGCCAGTGAACTCCGTTATGAAGATGCCGCTGAACTCAGAGATGAAATCTACCGGATCAAGAGTACACCGGGTTCCTCCGGAGAACAGCCAAAATCCGCAAGGAAGAAGAGAAAGCGAGGTAATAGCTGAAAGAGCAGGTGTTGTCTCAAAAATGAAACTGATCGCTCAGAATAGAAAGGCTCGTTTTCAGTTCCATCTTCTTCAGAAGATGGAAGCAGGTATCGAGTTAAGAGGTACGGAAGTGAAAGCATTGCGCAACGGCTCTGTTTCATTGACAGAAGCATACTGCAAGATTGACAGCGGCGAGATTTATCTTTACAACGCGAATATCAGTCAGTATAGCCATGGCAATGTGTGGAATCATGATCCGGTGCGTCCCAGGAAGCTGCTTCTTCACAAGAATGAGATTCTGAGGTTGGACCAGAAAGTCAAGGAACGAGGTTTGACTCTTGTTCCAACGAGAATGTACTTCAACGAGAGAGGCAAAGCTAAGATAGAGATAGCCCTGGCGAAAGGAAAGAAGCTTTATGACAAAAGGGAAGACATAGCGAAGAGAGACCTGGAAAGGAGATTGCGTTCTCGAACGGACAGATAGTTTACTTGCTGTTTTTATCGTTCCCCTCTGTTTGCAAATCGGCTTTTTGATTTCTGTCTTTCGCTCTTGATAGAATCTCTTTAAGGTGTTTGTTATGCGTGTACTCAATTATGCCGAAGGCAGCTGCTGCTACAGCAAAGGGGATGAAGAAGAACAGGATCCTGTAGGTCAGTAGCACAGCCACAAGATAAGCCTTCTCAATTCTCTCTGAAAGAATAACAACAAAGAGAGCTTCGAAGACTCCCATTCCACCCGGTACCTGGCTTGTCAATCCGGCAAACTGTGCGACCAGGAAAATACCAAGAGTTTCGTAGAAACTCATAACATTATGACCAGAGAAGACAGCATACAGCACCCCGGCGGTAATGAGCCAGTCCGCAGAGGAAACGACGATCTGCCACATTGTGAACCTGGCGTTAGGAAGCTGCAGCGGTACTGTTCCGATCTTAAGGGGTCTCTTGATCTTCTTTATCAGCAAGAAATATCCACCGATCAGCAGAAGAAGCAATACACCAAAGACCCTGAAAGTCCCTGTGAGAAGATCGAGTTCTCTCACAAAAGTGGGGGGGCTTACTGCAAAAGCCATCCCCGTCACAAAGAACAATCCAAGCCAGAAGGAAATGTAATTGAGTATTATTATCTTGGTTATGTTTCCGAAATCCTGACCCCATTCTCTATAGAGTCTCAGCCTTACAGCACCGCCGGAAATCACCGAAAAACCGATATTCTTGCTGAAGCAGTATGCTACGAAAGAAACAAGCCCGATTCTCTTGTAGCCAAGATTGCTCGATACCCTTACGTTTGAAAGCAATTCAACGAAAGTGAGGTTGATGTACGCAAGAACTGTAAGGCCGGCAGCAAAAAACAAAGCAGGAGCAGACATCGTTCCCATCGTATGAAATACGAGTTGAAAGTCCAATCCTCTTAACTGCCTGTACAGGACAACAATACTGACAAAGAAGACAACTGGACCTATCATGGGTATGGCCCTTTTCAATTTGCGGCTTGCTTTTCTGAATGTCTCCCTTGATAGAAGCTGAACAGACATCAATATTTTCCCCTCAAAAACAGCCTGAAATGCTCTGAGAATCAGTTTGCACTCTGACTCTTTTGATTTTCAGCTTTTTGGGACATCTTATAAAGCTCTCTGAGTCTGTCCTGGACCATCCGATTCAGAGAACCTCCGGGGAATTCATCTTTGTCATCAGGTTTGCCTGGCTCAATACCCATCATTAGCTCCAGAGCTTCGTCAACATGTTCAACTGTCCAGATGTGAAATCTCTCTCGCTTCACTGCATCGACAACTTCGTCTTCCAGAACCAGATTCCGGTAATTGCTTGCAGGAATTATCACGCCCTGATCCCCCGTTAACCCCTTCATCTGACATAACCGGAAGAAGCCCTCGATCTTCTCCGGAATCCCTCCGACAGGTTGGACAACTCCACTCTGGTTGACGGAGCCGGTAACTGCAATTCCCTGTTTTATCGGAACACCAGAGATGGAGGACAGGAGCGCTGCGATTTCTGCCACAGAGGCACTATCACCTTCAATGATGTTGTAGACTTGCTCAAAATTCACGAAGGCAGTAACACTTATCGGAAAACCCTTTGCATATCTGAAATTGAGGAACCCCTGAATTACGAGTGAAGCCTTATTATGAATCTTTCCGCTCAATTCGGCTTCTCTGTGAATGTCAGTGATACCTTTGCTTCCCGGCACGACTTTGGCGGTCAGTTTCACCGGAACACCAAAAGAGATATCTTCGAGAGTCACTACGGTTAGCGCATTCACTTCCCCCGTTTTCTCGCCTTCAGTATCAACGATTATCGAAGCCTCTTCAAACATTTCTTCAACTTTGTCTCTGTACAGAGACACTCTTCTCTTCATGGCTTCCCATGCTTTTTTTACGTGTCCGGAGCTGACTCGTGGTTTCTTCTCACCAGTAGCAGTGGCTGAACTCTCTATGAGCAGGTCCCGGAGTCTTCCGAATCTTGTTGAAAGCTTGCCCCTGTTACCCGAAAGCTTTACAGCTTTTTGTATAACGGTCCTCAAAGCAGATCTGTCAAAATGTAGCAGTGAATCCTCCTGTACAGCTGTGCACACATATCTGCAGAGACTCTCAACGGACTCAGGGGTGTTCCTGGTTTCCCAGTCAAATTCTGCCTTGATCTTGAAGAGCTTCTTGAAATCAGGTTCAAGGGAGGAAAGAAGGCTGTATATCCATGGCTCACCAATCAGGATTATCTTCACATCTATCGGAATCGGAGCGGGTTTTAGACTAACAGTCGAAAGGAAGCCAGCTCTGTGTTCGAAATTCTCTATCGCAAGGCTCCCTGAAAAAAGAACCTGCTTGAGCGTGAACCATACGTACGGTTCGCTGAGAACTGTCCTGGCATCAAGGATCAGATATCCCCCATTTGCTCTCACAAGAGAACCTGCCCGGATCATTGTATGATCGGTATCGAGTGTTCCCATCTTCGCAATGTACTCGATTCTGCCAAAGACATTGCTGTAAGTCGAGTTCATTTCCTCCACGACAGGTCTTCCTTCAGTCTCGGAGTTGTCCACGAAAAGATTCACCGAGTATCTTCTCTTGAAGATCGCAGCTTCATCGTGCTCTTTGCTGAAGAAGTAATCGAGGTTGTCAAGAATGTCTGTTTTCATCCTATCGAGAAAATCCAGGACATCTTTGCTCTGTTCGAATTTTTTCCGCAGCTCTTCCAGATGCCCTTCTATGGCGAAGCTGGCTACGTACTTGTTGAGTTCCTTCATCTTCTCTATGTATTCCTTGTCAATCTTTCTCATTTGAAAGACATACTCATTGACAAGTTCCCTGACCTCTTCCCCTCTCTTGTTAATATTTTCCTTCTCTTCGTCGGATAATTCTTCATAGACCTCACGGGAGAGAGGTTTGCCATTCCAGTTTGGAATGGTTGCAACTCCTGTCTGGTTGATCTGCACGGTGTAATCTTTTTCCTTTGCTTTCTCGACAAGCTCTTCCAGAATCTTCTTCTTCGTGCTGTTTTGTTCGTTCTGAAGGCCAGAGAGTTTCTTCTGATACTCGTCACTTTGAAAGGCCTCGCTCACAGCGGAAACAATAAGTTCTACCGCAGACTTCATTTCTTTCTTAAACATCTTCCCAAGACCAGCTTCTACGGTTATCACATTAGGCTGCCTCGGATCCTGGAAGTTGTAGACGTATACCCAGTCGTTCGGTGAAGGTCTCCCCTTTGCTTCTTTCTCCAGGAAGCTTCTGACAAAGGTTCTCCGTCCAGTATTTGTCAGTCCTGAGACAAAGATGTTATATCCCTTCGAGCTTATGGTTAAACCAGTCTTCAGTGCCTCCATTGCACGCTCCTGGCCGACAAATTCCTTGAGTTCAACGAGCTCTTCCGTTCCACCTATTTTCCTGGGCACTTTAACCTGAAGATCGAGTTCTTTCCATTCAAGCTTTCGCATCACTAACCTCCCCTGAATCTTCAGCATTTCTGATTGTATTTCACACAATCAGACGACTCTATTCAATCATACCGTATATGTCTTGGTATCCCTCATGATCCCAGGCAAATGAATTCTCACGAAGACTCTCCAGAGGAATGCAG
>DLVL01000009.1 GCA_003444085.1 Kosmotogaceae bacterium
CAGCAGATTTGGTGATTCATGCTGCTCAAAAGTAACTCTTCCCGGGTTATGAACTTCCCCGAGCAGATTAACTGTAATGGGTTTGTATTCTGGAACAAATATTAAAGAATCATTCTCAACGAGCGGGTCTTCATCAAGACCAATCAATATCCTGTCAAGGTTAACTGTCATTGCCGTTCCTAACGTTTCAGTTATCTGTAATCGGGTCGTTTCAGCAGACTGAAGAGTACCACCGGCCTTTGATATAGCTGACGTCAACGTCATCTGTTCCGACAGATCCAGGTAAACTGTTCCGGGACTTCTCACCGCACCAAGAACGTGAACACGTCTTAGTATTTGCGGATATAGAATAACAGTTCCAGGCTCCAGGACGCGATCGGAGTATCTCAATCTATTCAGGATGACTTCCTCCCGACTGCCATCGGGTCGAACCAGCTGAATAACCTCCGATGAAGTAATGTCAAGAAGATTGAGTTTTGACAGAGCATTTCGCAGAGTCAAATGTTCGTCGTGAGAGAACTCTACCCTTCCCCCATCGGTCTGGGAGACAACATAGACATATCTCTCTGGAGCTCTCAGAACATTCACAACTGCGCCGGAACGAATATCGTAATCACCTGATAGAAGCTGTTCTTGCATAACATCTTCCGCGGAATCGCCATGTCGTACTCTTATCGCACCAGCATCCTGTGTGAATCCACCAGCTTTACTAATCAACCTCTCAAGTGTCAACTCCTCATACTCATCAAAGATCTTCATGCCTGGGTTTCTCACTTCACCTAGGACATAAGCGAACACTGCTTCCCTTTCAGGAACATATATCAATTCGCCTCCCTTCAGGGGCATTGTGCTATTGGAGTCAATGAGAGCTTGAAGATCAACGTCGCGTCCAGCTGGAGTGGTTGTGTCGATGATCCTTATGGCAGAGCTATTAGCATCGTCGAGCAGCCCCCCCGCCATAGAGATTACGGTTATCAGGTCCGGTTCTTTATCTAGAGGAAATGAGATCTGTCCGGGATGACGAATTGCACCAAAAACATGAATGTCACGTTCGAAATCAGGAAACATAACGATTGACCCCGGGTCAAGCATGATGTCTTCGTCTGTAAAGCTTCTCAGAGCATGCGAGACTCTATCACCCTTCTTGTCGAATATAATCAGGTGCTGTTCAGAGTTCTCATAGGAGAGATTTAGCTTGGCAAGAAGTACCCGGGCGGTAAGGTCCTCATCTCTGGAGAAATCAACTCTTCCTCCTTGCTGACGCGAGACGACATACACGAAACGTTCGACTTCCCGTGGAACAACAACTGTGTCACCCGGTTCAAGAAGGGGATCTTTGCTTTCTCCGCTCATAAGCTTAGTTAGCTGATATGAGTCCGGTTCAAATCCCGATGAGCGGAGTACTAAGACAAGGTCTGCGGCATCTGCGGTGATCCCGCCAACCTGACCAATAACCTGCAGTAATGACATTCCTCTTACAAATCTAACATTGGCGGGATTTCTGACCTCGCCAATCACTCTGATTGACTTGAGCGTGAGATCAGGAATAATGATAGTCGTTCCTTTAGAGAGCTCAGGATCAGGTGATTCGCCTTCAATGATGTCACTAAGGCTAAGTGTCTTTTGAACCCTTTTATCCCCTTCCGTGACAACCAGTAATACTCTCTCTGGATCAGCTGATGCGGTTAAACCACCAGAAGCGGCAATAACCTGAATCAGAGTTAAGCCTTCTCTGAAGGGAACTGTTCCCGGATTGCGGACTTCACCGATTACATTAATCCAAGATTCTACGCCACTTGGAACAAAAAGCGTATCATCAGGATTCATGACAATGTCAGCACCAGTTCCCTGAGATATCAGTCGTGAAAGGTCAATGACTTCTTTCGTTCCATCGGAACGGATTATAAAGGTTGCGCTGGGATCGGCTGTCTGTCGAAATCCGCCCGCAAGACCTAACACACGAGATATCGATACTTGAGATTCTTTAAGCAGAATGGTTCCTGGATTGTTCACTTCGCCCAGCACATTGTAGTTGAAATCCGAGAATCTTGTCACTGAAACGGTTATCTGAGGTCTTGTTCGCAGAATATCTCTTTCAACAAAAGCTTCTGCCAGTAATGTCTCTAGATTTGAGAGACTGATCCCTTCAACATCAACAATACCAATGCGCGGGACAGAAATCGTCCCGTCAGGAGCTACCAGAGCTTCAGTCGAGAACTCGGGATGGCCAAAAACGTTTATACTTATACCATCACCCGATCTCAGTGAATAGGATCCTCCGAGCAATACAGTCGAAAAGACTAAAACAAAAACTACGATCTGGATCGAAATCTGTCTCAAGATTCTCCCCCCCTCAGGATCTAATCGTAACACTTTGCCTTCAGGTTGTATCGATTTCTGTAAGTACCCTCGCACATCTTGGACATGTATCTGCATAACCGGAATCTTTACCTGTTTCTGGAGAATACTTCCAGCAGCGCGCACATTTCTCCCCGTCAGCCTTTTCAACGCTTACATTTGCAAGACGCCCCTCGTAAACAGATTCGCGTGTTCCGAAACTCACCTGTGACACAATGAAGAGATCGGAGATAAAGCCTTCAGAGTAACCTGCCAGAATGGTCTTGAGTTCATCGTCTTTAATGTCCAGAACAACCCTGGCATCAAGCGAATTACCAATGACTTTTTCATTCCTGCTATTCTCCAGAGCCTTCAGCACATCTTCTCTCAGTTCAATAAGCTTGCTCCACCTTGCGCTCAATCCGGTATCAATGAAACGGGAGTCAAAGACCGGCCAATCCTCTACCTGTATCGAAGTAAACCGCTCTGACGTTCCTGGAATATTCTTGTAGACCTCTTCAGTTGTAAAGGTCAGTATCGGTGCGAGGATTTTCGCCAGTGCTTCGACAATGGCATGAAGCACTGTCTGAGCAGAGCGCCTGACCTTCGAGTCATGCGCTTCAACATAGAGACGATCCTTTATGATATCAAGATAGAAAGAACTCATATCGTTAATCACAAAACGCAGTATCTGATGATGAATTCTGTAGAACTCATAGTTTTCATAATATTCAGTGACCTGCTTGATTAGTTCGTGAAGACGCATCATTGCCCATCTATCCAGCTCGGTCATCTCTTCATAAGAGACTGCATCCTCGGGTGAGTAGTCATAGAGATTCCCCAGAAGATACCTGAACGTATTCCTTATCTTTCGGTAGTTTTCAACCTGTTGAGTTATGATTTTGTTCGAACACCTGAGATCTTCTTGATAATTCGTGCTTGCAGCCCATAGCCTTATTATCTCTGCACCGAGCTTGTCATTTATCTCCTGAGGATCAACAACATTGCCCAGAGACTTCGACATCTTGCGCCCTCTTTCATCGTTCACGTAGCCATGCGTTATTACGGTTCTAAATGGTGCTGTATCGTCTGTGGCAACCGATAGAAGCAAAGCCGAGTTGAACCAGCCCCTGTGCTGATCACTCCCCTCAATATACACGTCACATGGGAACTTGAGTTCCGGATGTCTCTTCAGAACTGCATCATAAGATGCTCCAGATTCCACCCAGACATCGAGAATATCGTAGAGCTTGCTGAAGCTTGTACCGCGACAGTTTTCACAGATTGTTCCTGGAGGCATGAGCTGTTCTGCTTCCATCTCATACCAGACATCGGTTCCTCGCTCTTTGACAATGCCCTGGAAGAACTCAATGCTTTCGGAGGTCATCAGGACTTCGTTGCACGAATTACACCTGAAAGCGGGGATCGGGACTCCCCAGGATCTCTGACGAGAAATACACCAGTCAGGTCTTCCTTCAATCATCGCTCTCATTCTCTTCTGTCCCCATGATGGGACCCAAGATGATTTGTCAACTTCCTCAAGTGCCCGTTCACGTAATCCTGCATTATCAATGTCGACAAACCACTGCTCTGTTGCTCTGAACAGTATAGGACTGTGACATCTCCAGCAGTGTGCATAGGAGTGTATTATCGTCCCTGAGTGAAGCAAGCAGCCGGCTCTTCTGAGATCATCGATAATCTTCTCGTTAGCGTCAAAGACATTCATTCCTGCATATGGACCGGCTTCTTCAGTGAAGACGCCACTTTGGTCGACCGGAGAGATGATCTGAAGATCGAATTTCTTTCCGGTAATGAAGTCCTCCTCACCATGTCCTGGAGCGGTGTGAACACAGCCTGTCCCGGCTTCAAGAGTAACGTACTCAGCAAGTACCAGAAGCGATTCTCTATCAAAGAAGGGGTGCAGAGCCTTCTGCCCTGCAAGATCTGATCCCTTAAGTGAGCCCGACACAGAGTAATCTGACCTGCCGATCTCGCTCATGGCTTTCTCCACGAGCTCGCTTGCGATCACCCACTCTTCTTTATCAACGTTCACGATGCTATACTCAAGCTCAGGATGCACAGCTATTGCAACATTGGCAGGCAGTGTCCATGGAGTAGTTGTCCAGATTACGAAATATCGACCTTTGATTTCCTTGTGAGGGAACTTGACATAGATAGAGTGGGACTCATGGTCTTCATACTCCACCTCTGCTTGAGCCAATGCAGTCTCGCAACTCGGACACCAATGCACTGACTTCAGGCTTCTAAAGATGCTTCCCTTCTCAACAAGCGACTTCAGAACACCCAGCACACTTGCTTCATAATCTGGATCATACGTCACATAAGGATTATCCCAGTCTCCCCGTACACCCAATCTCTTGAATTGTTCACGCTGAATGCTCAGAAACTTCGAACCATAATCGCGGCACAGTTTTCTGATTTCCTTCTGCGAAAGGTCTTTTGCCTTATCGCCTAGTCGGGTTGTTACCTGATGCTCAATGGGGAGTCCATGCATATCCCATCCCGGAACGAAAGGCACATTGTAACCTCTCATTGTTTTATACTTCACAATGAAGTCCTTCAATATCTTGTTAAGGGCAGTCCCAACGTGAATGTTGCCATTTGCGTACGGCGGACCGTCATGAAGTATGAAATCAGGAGATCCAGTTCTTCTGGCCTGCACATATCTGTATAGGTCCATAGATTCCCATTGCTTGAGTTGCTCCGGCTCTCTTTCAGCAAGGCGAGCTCGCATTGAGAAGTCTGTGCTCGGAAGATTGAGCGTGTCTTTATAGTCCATTGAAAACCTCCATCATGATCTTAAGAGATCTCTGATCTTGTTCTTAAGCTCGGACAAGTCCATTGATTTGACCACATATTCATCCGCGGCCCAGGAAGAAAGATCTTGCTTGTAATGCGTGTATGCAGTCAAAAGAATTATCTTAACGTCAGGAACGGTTTTCCTCATTCTGCCAGCAAGCTCGAGTCCGCTCATGCCCGGCATTTCAATGTCAATCGTCATCAGATCAATGTCTCCCTCTGACTCGAAGACTTTGATGGCTTCTTCGGCATCAGACACTGCCAGAACATTATAACCTTCTTCGACAAGCTCTTCTTCCAGAAGCAGACGCATATTCTGTTCATCTTCAACGATTAGTATCTTGTGCTTCACCGCGATTCCTCCTATGTATTTCATCTCTCTTTTTTGGCAGAGCCACCCTAAAAGATGTTCCTTTGTCATCACTTGTGGCAGCAATTTCGCCTCCATGTTCTTCAACGATCTTCCTGCAAATGGGTAGTCCCAATCCGGTTCCCAGGGTTTTTGTTGTGAAGAACGGTTCGAAGATCCGTTTGAGAGTTTCATCGGGTATCTTCACACCGCTGTTAGAGACAATCAATTCCACAGTGTCATTGTCGCTGAATATTCTTATTGTAACAGGCTTATGCGAATCTGTAGCCTCGATCGCATTTTGTATCAGGTTAATTATAACCTGCTTGATTCTGTTCTTGTCAGCCGATATGCTGAGATTGCCGTCAGACACATCCATTTGAAGATTGACCTCTCTATTGGAAGCTTGGTCATCAAAACTCCTCACAACATCCTTGACCAGCTGGGCAAGGTCAAATTCCTCTGGCTTAACGGGTTTCCTTGACCTTGCAAACTCCAGTATCTCTTCCACTATTTCTTCCAGACGTCTTACCTCATCTTTGAGGATATTGCTGTAATCCTTGACTTTATCAAGAGTTTGCGTTCGGGACATGCGATTAACAAATCCTCCGATTATCGTTATCGGGTTTCTTATCTCATGTGCAACTCTTGCTGATATCTCGCCCAGTGTAGCAAGCTTCTCCTGTCTCTGAAGCTCTTCTTCTGTTTCGACCCTTCTTGTGACATCATCAAGGGCCAGAATGGCACCATCAACTCTACCAGACTCATCATCAATTAGAGGACTGAGTCGCACGTCAAAATAGCGGTTCTTGAAATACTCCAGACTCTGCTCTGTTAGTGTCATGGTCTCGCCGCTATCGAGGACTTCGCTCAGAAGATCGGTCAGTCCCGAGAGCTTCTTGGAGAATATTCTCACGTTTTCACCAAGAAATTCTTCTCGTCTTACACCAAGCAGGTTCTCTGCGGTCCTGTTGATTTCGGTAATCTCCTCTCTGGTGTTACAAACAATGATCGCAGTCTCCAACGACTGCAGAATACTAACAACAAATGCTCTCAAGTAGTTAGAACGATCCTTTTCGTGTTCCAGAGATTGTGAAGTTCTTACAAGCTCACTGTAGCTCTCCGTCAACTCCAGGGATGTCCCACAGGAATCCGTGAGCAGTCCCAGAAGCTCAATATCTGAAGAGCGAATAGGAGCTTGTGTTATATGATTCTCAACCAGTATCACGCCCAGTACGTCCTTCTCTCCAGCAACGGGTGTCACCACGAACTCTTTTGACTTCATTATTCGATTGAGCTGAAAGAGATCCTCAAAACGATGGCTTTGCATTTCGGGCGTAACATGGAGAGTACGATTCCTTATGACAACTCTTTCGAGTAAAGCGTTTCCCTGAAAAGTTATACGTTTGACGTTTGCTCTGTCGTAGTGAAAATCGCCGGGTTTTTCAAGAGAAGCTTCCAGCAAGAACTGCGAGAAATCTCCATACATAAGCGATGAAGCCTGTTCATCTTCTTTCAGATGATTAACCAGATGTGAAGCGTACGGTCTCAAAAAAGGATCATCACTCTTTTTCTGAAGAAAGACAGCTGAATCGAATCCAAGACCCGCAGGACTTGTTATGCCTAACAGAAGGATTCTCACGATTCTCTCATAATCAAGAGTTATTCTCATGGCATGGCTGATCTTCTGAATCGAGTTAAGCTTCATCAGCTGGTTTTTCTGGGTGTTTATTAACTCCTCATGCTGTTGCTTGAGTTGCTTGAGTTTTCTCAATTCCAGATCAAGCTTTTTGTTCAGCCTTAACCTGCTTATCGCGACAGACATCCTGTGGCATACTTCATTGAGTGCTTCGAAGTCTTCCTGGTCAAGGTGTTTATATGGTCGAAACTCCGTTTTCGTCTCTTCTCTTGTTGCTGCGACAACAACCCCAAACAACGAATCTTCAACCATGACAGGAACCACCGCAAAGGATCCTACGTTGTGGTCCTGGCGGAAAAGTTCGTCTGACAATTTTGATCTCTTGGCAGATACTTGAAGAGTACCGTCTTCAAACTGCTCAAGTCTGTTGCCAGGTAGTTCGATACGAATTGAGCTAATTGGGTTTTCCCCTTCACCAAGTGCTATCTTCAGTTCAAAAGCATTGCCCACACGTTCAAAAAAGAAGATCCATCTGACACGGAGAATATCCTTTGCAATGGCGAGCGTATTGTTCAGTAGTTCATCAATACTCTTTCCGGTCTCAAATACCCTTGTGATATCAGCCATGAGCCTTAGGCGACGCACACTTTCCTGCTCCACAGTTCTCACAATCAGATAATCCAGGAATCGTGAAAGCTTTTCCACTGTCTCGTGCGCCTCAACAGGCAATTCTCCACTTTGCCTCTTCAAGAATAGAAATCCTATGAGTCTCTCTTCCAGTTTCAGTGGAACAATAACGCCACTCCTTCTTGACAACGATCTGTTCAGCCTGACAGTGAGTCTGGCATACTGAGGAGTATCAATGCTTTCAAGAGAAATATCGTTATTGTCAGAGACAAGAACCTCACATGACCGCTGACTCTTCCTAATCCTCAATTCTCGAAATAACTTCCTGTAAGGCTCGTACATGAAAACCGTGACCTTGCTCTCTGTCTGACGTTCAATCTGAGCAATCAGGTCACTTAAGATGATGTCAGGGGCACCGTAAAGAAGCTCAGGAAGTCTTTCCATTTAATCACCATTCAACGGGATTATCCCCGAAAAGGTCTGCAAGATTCTGTCGGGATGTGTTCCTTTCCAATAAACCTTACCACAAGCTGGGCACTGCAGAAAGTGATTGTGGGTAAACAGTACATATTGTGGAACAAGCAATATGACTTCATCAGGAGACCGTCGTGTAAGAAGAGCGTTGCAGTCTGCACATCTAGTGAAGGGTTTGATGTCAGTAGAACGTATATCAAAACGCATCACAACAGCCTTCAGTTGTCCTCTCCAATCATTAGACTTGAGAAGAAAGCTTTCGACTCCTCTTCTTAACGCCTTTGCATGGAGTTCACGGTGTCTTGTCAGAAGAGTAAGGCTTTCCATTTCTGCTGTCTTCAGTACTTCAGCAGGTGAATAGTATCTTTCGTATCTGGTATCGATTCCGAGAAGGCGTAGCTTCCTGCTCAGTTTCCCCAGCATTCTGTCAGCAACGAATCTATGTCTCATCTCTTCGCACCTCAAGAAACACAAGGTTAACACCTGAATAACTCTTGTTCCTGGTTAGAACGAAATCAGAAGATTCAAGACAAGTAGTAAACTCAGCAAGATACTCTCCAGAAGTCTCAATGACAATTAGCGAGTCTCGCAGGTAATCGACAAACTTCCCAAAGTTCTTCACCAGATCCGAGAAAAAACCCTTCTCAAAAGGAGGATCGGCAAAGATCACATCAAAAGACTGAGAAGATGTAGCGAAAGACTTCAATGCTCTTCGGAAATCAGTACATACGATTCTTATCTCATCAGAGGCAATTCCAAGAGAATCACGATTACTCTTGATTACAGAGCACGCTGATCTGGACACTTCAACCGGGACAGCAAGACTTGCTTGCCTGCTCAAAGCTTCAAGAGACATGATACCGCTGCCGGCGAAGAGATCGAGAAAAGTTCGTCCGGTGATGTCAATCATATCAAAGAAAGCCCTGCGAGCCAGGGCCGGAGTGTACCTTGTCTTGTGTGAAGAAAGTGTTCTGACGTGCCTGCCCTTGAACCTCCCGCCTGTAATCGTCAGCATCATCCAACCTCAACAAGCGTTAGTTCCTGGCCGAAACGCCTTTCTATTTCATCAGCGATAGGTTGATGTTCGCTCAGTTCAGGGTCTTTTGAGAGTAACTCCATAGCGTCGCGTCTGGCCATGACCAGAAGATCAGAATGCTCAACAACATCCGCAAATCTGAAATTCGGAATACCATGCTGCCTGAATCCGAAAAACTCTCCTGGGCCTCGAAGCCTGAGGTCCAGTTCTGCAACCTTGAAGCCATCAGACGTTGCTGCAAAGGAACTCAAACGATCCCTAATTTCATCTGAGACACCAGTCCGCTGTACGAGTATGCAATATGACTTTATTGAACTCCTTCCGACTCGCCCTCTTAACTGGTGCAGCTGAGCAAGACCGAAACGTTCGGGGTGCTCTATCACAAGGAGCGTTGCATCAGGAATATCTACACCAACTTCCACTACACTGGTTGTGACAAGTATCATTGTCTCTTTGGCGCGGAATCGTTCCATCACCGCCATCTTATCCTCAAGAGCAAGTCTGCCATGGAGAAGCTCAATCGGAATATCAGGAAAGACTCTCTTGAGGTTCTCAGCCTCATCTTTTGCTGCCTTAAGATCGACTTTCTCAGATTCTTCGATTATCGGATAGACAATGAATGCCTGATGCCCCAATCTGATTTCATCTCTGATAAGGGAATAAAGCTGCTCTATTCTTGACTCGTTTATTAGCAGCGTTCTTACAGGAGTTCTCCCGGCGGGGAGTTCATTAATACAAGACACATCAAGATCTCCGTATATTGTAAGTGCCAGTGTTCGCGGTATGGGCGTGGCGGTCATAACCAGGGTGTCAACGAGCGAACCTTTGAAAATCAAGGTCTCTCTTTGCTTCACTCCAAAACGATGTTGTTCATCAATTACAACTAACCCCAGATCCTTGAAAGATACACTCTCCTGTATAAGCGCATGTGTTCCTACAACCACATCTATCTCTCCAGATGCGATTTCCTTCTTCAGTTTATCCGAAGCGCTTTTCCTGGAAAGACTCACGAGCAAACCTACACGAATCCCAAGCGGTTCGAGATGCCCCTTGAGGCGTTCATATTGCTGAACAGCAAGAATGGCGGTAGGAACCATTACAGCACTCTGAAATCCCGCTTCAAAAGCGTCAACTATTGCCAGCTCTGCAACAATAGTCTTTCCGGAACCTACGTCGCCTTGGAGAAGACGTGTCATGGGAAGATCTGATTTCAGGTCTTCTCGGATCTCTTCTGTTACTCTTTTCTGTTCAGCTGTCAATTTGAATGGGAGAGAGTCAACCAGACGCTGGGCCAGCACCCCGTCAAAGTCTTTTCTTACTCCGCGGTGCCTCTGTTGTAACTGGTGTCGATTACGGAGAATGCCGACTTCAAAGAGAAACAGCTCTTCGTATGAAAGCCTTCGCTTTGCCTGTCTCAACTCAAAGTAACTCCTGGGGAAGTGAACAGCATATAGCGAATGATTCTTCTGAAATAGCATTCTCTTCTGAATCAGGTCTTCTGGAAGAGGTTCGGGGATGTGCTTCGCAACAGATATGTTCTTACGAAATATGCGCCTCATAATCTTCTGCGAGACCCCGGAAGGAAGACTATAGACTGGCACGATCTCACGTTGAACACCGGAAACTACCGGCTCAAACTCAGGATTGTTGAACTCCAGGGGACCAAAAGGCGTTGGCTTCCCTACACCACTTACGAGATACTCCCTGTTAGAAATGAGCTTCTCAGCAATATAGGGTTGGTTGAACCACTTGACCAGAATCTGACCAAAACCGTCTGTCAATACAGCGGTAACAATATGCATGTCTTTGGCTTTCCTGCTTTCATGGTTCACCAGCTTTCCCTTGAATGTACACCTGTCCCCAGGTAAGACTTCAGAAACCGAAAGGATCTGTCGTCTATCGTCGTAGTCTCTAGGCAAATAGTAGACAAGGTCTTCGATTTTCTGAACCCCCTGCTCTTTGAGGACTCTTGATCTTCTTTCACCCACGCCCTTTGCGAATTTAACATCAGCTTCGGGATTCGGGGCATGTTCGAAGATCCTGGAGAGCTCTTCTTCTCTTGTAACCAGAAAACGCATAGCAAGCTTATGGATGAGTATTCTGTAATTCTTCAACCGACGAAGAGTTCGGGGTTCAGGAAGCGACTGAGCAGCCGAATAATATGAGATGAACCTGGAAAGGTAATCATGAAGTTCTGGAGAATCAACGAACTCATCCCTTTCTATCTTCGAAGCCATGTCAGTGATTTTGGAAACGAGTTCCTTCATCGAATCATTCTCCAGATCGAAATGAGAGAACAGGTTCTCTACAGATGTGAGAAAGTCTTCAAGTAGCATAATCGATCAGTGTGCTCCCGAGATGCAAAGAGCACAGGCATGCACCTCTGATGAATTCTTGTCTTCGAGGCGAACGTACCATACACCACTCTTCTTGAAGCTCTCAATCTCAAATCCATTGAGCTCAATTTGAAGTGGGATGTCGTGGATGCACGAGAACTCAAGAACAGAGAAGGCAGATTGGCGCGTAAAATCCTTGATCGTTGCATGCAAGAAGCTATTTGCATTCCTCACAAGAGCAACAGAGAGTACGGTAAGCCTTCCTGATGCGGATGCCACCATCAAAGTGAAAAGAGTTATTATCACAAAGAGCGTAGCGTTGCCTTTTCTCAGAAACAACGATGAGAATCTCTTCTTGAAGCATCCTCTCAAACGCGTTTTCCTGCTTCTTGTAGTATTATCCGCCTTCATGTCCGGGAAAGTACCCAACATAAGGAAGATTTCTATAGATCTCAAAATAGTCAAGACCGTAACCGACCACGAAGAGATCTCCGATGCGTTCGCCGACAAAGTCAATATTCACCATGTGGGGATGGGCGATCTTGTCAAAGAGAGACACTAACTTTACGTCAGCGGGATTCTCTTCCCAAAGCCCATTAAGGATAAACCGCAACGTATTACCTGTGTCGACAATATCTTCCACAACAAGTATGTGCTTGCCTGAGATCCTTTCGTCTGTCCAGGTCTTCATGACTATCTGTCCGCTTTGAACGTTATCAGTATAGCTGCTGACGTGAATGAAACCGTACCTGACCTTCACCTGGAGCCTCTTCATCAGATCACTGAAAAAATGAATAGACCCTTTAAGAATGCAAATCGCAGTGATCTCATCTGTGAGATCTCTATAATGGTCATTGATTGCCTTTCCCAAGCGGTCAATGATCCCCTGAAGCTGTGTTTCTGAATAGAGGACGCGGAGCTTTGACAAGTCGTAACTCATGCCACACCTCCAAAAGCTTTATGAGTATTATATCACCGGCTGCTTTAGATGATTAATGTACGATTATTTGAGATACAATTAAAGAGCTCACAGTAATCGATGAAGTATAATTGTTCTGATATCGTCGACAAAGGAGTACAGCGTGCCAGTTTCCGGTATTCAGTATTTCATAGATATCAGAGAAGTAGGTATACCTTTTTTACCCGGTGATCTCTTCGGTGACAAGAGAGATGTTTTTTTGGAAATTGGATTCGGTAGAGGAGAATTCCTGGAAAACCTCGCCACAACTTTCCCCAATTCCGGCTTCCTGGGCGTAGAGATGTCCTTGACATCTGTGCGAAAGCTTCTCGACCGTATAAGCAGAACAGGGATCGAGAATGTGAGAGTCATCTTGGCAGATGCTTCTTTCTTAATCAGACATGTTTTCAGTAGCAGCACATTTGCAGGTATATACATGAATTTCCCGTGTCCGTGGCCAAAACGGAAGCATGCAAGACACAGGTTATCGAGAGAGATGTTTATCAACGGGGTGGCCCGTGTGCTGACCCCGGGAGGTTTCTTCCAGGTCACAACAGACTCTCAAAACTTTCTCGAGGAGGTCGTCACCAGCCTTTCTGAAAGCGCGTGCTTTTCAAAGGCATTGATTGAACGCAATCCTGGTCCTGCAATCGGAACAAAGTATGAGAAGAAGTGGAAAGCAGAGCAGAGAGATATTTTCAGGATGACTGTTTCAAAAGTGCTTCCTCCGAAAAACTGTGAGACCTTGAGGAGTGATGAAATGCCACACACGAAGATTCCCAGTTCAGCCTTCTCGCCATCACTATTGCATAAGGTGACAACAGAACCCGTTTCGAAAGAGCAGTTCACGATTATCTACAAGTCCATCTATACCTGCACAGATAAGAATGAGTACCTAGTGGATACAGTGACTAATGAGAACGGATTCGAACAGAGGTTCTTCATAAAACTGGTAGAAGGGCCTGAGGAGTTGCTGATAAAGCTTTTCAGTAGCGGATTACCGTTTCGCACGGAAGCCGTCAAAGCATCAGTCATGGAACTGGCGTTGCTGATTCGCGATCATAGCATAAACGGTTTTAAGTAATGATTCTGGTTATTCTCCATACCACAAACAAAATGATCAGTATGATTGCAGTAAGTTGCAAAACCTTTCTTCTAAAATGTCTCAAGATAACCACCGCCTGAGAGAATGCTGAGAGGGTTTTATCATGTTGCTCTATGTAGAAGGACTACGGATTATCGGAGTCACCAAGAGGAGGTAGTTTATGAAAGAGAAACGCTTCTGGTATGAAGGAGATGACGGAAAGAAGATCGCTGCAAGAAAGTGGATCTCTGCTAGTGAAGAGGATCCTGTGCTGGTGTTTCAGTTTGTTCACGGTCTTGGTGAGCACTCCGCGAGATACGCACAGCTTGCATCGGAAGTAGGTGCCGCTGGAGGTATCGTTTACTCTCACGACCATCGAGGTCATGGCTATACAGCAGAAGATGGTCTCCTGGGACATGTCGATGATAACCAGGGTTGGGAGAAGCTTGTTAGTGACACCAGGATTCTAAGCAATATCATATCCCGGCAACACCCCGCAAGTCCTTTCTTCATAATGGGTCATAGTATGGGCTCATACATAGTGAGGGATCTAATCACGCTTACAGGAAAGACTTATAGCGGAGTAATACTGAGTGGAACAAGCTCATATAACAATCTTGCTGGTCTCCTCGCTTCTCTAATAATCAAGTCGGAAATCAAGAAGCGTGGTCTTCGCAGTCCAAGTAAAAAGCTCAGAGACTTGACTTTTGGAAGATACGCCAGAGCCTATCGCCCTTCAAGAACAGATTTTGACTGGTTGTCACGTAACGAAGGCAAAGTTGATGACTATGTGTCAGATCCATTCTGCGGTTTCACAGCATCCGCAGCACTCTTCAGGGACTTGAATTACGGGCTCAAACGAATAAACTCATCAAGATCGGCTAGGCGAGTCCCAGAGTCACTACCAATACTTCTTCTGGCTGGAACTGGTGATCCTGTTGGTGAATTTGGCAAAGGACCACGAAAAGTCTACTACCTTTACAAACGCGCAGGGTTGAAAGATGTCACTCTGAAACTCTATGACCAATTCAGACACGAAATCTTCAACGAAAAGGATTGCCAGAAACCTGTAAAGGACATGATGAACTGGGTCTTTGAGCGAATAGGCTGCTAATACACTGACAAAAAACCCGGGGAACAAGTCCCCGGGTATCAGCGGTGTTTTCTAGAAATTTTCCCAGTACTCGTCAAGTACTCTTTGTGCAAGTCTTGCAGCTCTTTCAAACTCTGCCGTGGCATCGGCGTTCATATCGGTCAGCACTCTCTCCCAGGCTTCTTGCATTAGATCAAATACTTCTCTGTAGGGTCCATGGAAAGGTCTTCTTCTCGCTACAGTCTCCAGATGCGTATAAGTATGTCTGAACCTTGGATCTGCTTCCATCAGTTCCTGCATCTCAGAAGAGTGGAAAGCCGAAATTCTCGAAGTCATGTATCCTGTGCTAAGGGCGTATCTCAGGGAGTTCTCTGGCGTTGTGAAGAACTTCATAAGTTCCCAGGCAGCCTGTGTTTCAGCGTCAGGATGACCAGCGATCATGTAAAGGTTCCCTCCACCGATCGGAACATCTCCACGGACCTTCGGTGGGATGGTCGTCGCTCCAACTTCAAATGGGGCATTTGCAATAAGATAACCAAGACTACCGGTTGAGCGGATCATCTGACCGATGTTTCCAGTCATGTCAAGGTCGCTACCGCCCGTGATCGTCATAACTGCTGTTCCTTCCCTGATAAGATCCTGGAAGAACTGCGCGGCAGCGATCGCCTCGGGTGAACCAAAGAGAATCGTTTTGCCGTCCTCTGAGATAACTTCTCCGCCAGCTTGCCATATGTACATCTCTATCAGCCAGTCAGCAGAGTCAACCCTGAATCCGAACACTTCTGGACCAAGAGCGGAGATCTTTCTCGCATTGTAGACAAGTTCATCCCAAGTTGCTGGTGGTTTCTCAGGGTCAAGTCCAGCTCTCTCGTAGAGATCCTTGTTGTAGTAAAGGATAGGGGTGCTGTTGTTCAGAGGGAACCCGTGAAGCTTTCCGTAATAGACTGTGTTGTCCAGAAGTCTCGGAAAGAAGTCGTCCATCTGAGCCTTGAATTCGGGATCGTTATCGATGAGCGGCTCCAGAATCTGTATTGCACCACCGTCAACAAGTTGACCCACACGGCTCTGCTCAACTTGAACAAGATGTGGCAGATCACCCGAAACAAGTCCCACCAGAACCTTTACCATCGTGTCATCGTAGTTTCCGCTGTAGACAGGAGTAACATGAATCTCTCCCTCGTGCAACTTGTTGAAGTCCTCACAGATGTCGATGATCGCCTGGGAGTAAAGTCCTGTCTGCGCATACCAGAGCTCAAGTCGAATTACACCCAGCAGTAAAGAACAGGTGAGAAGAAGCAAAAGCACTACTAGCAGTTTCTTCATACTCATCCAACCTCCTTATGAAATGATGTTATCTCGCCGTCATTCCTTCAAACCGCTCAATGTGATACCCTCTATAAATTGTTTCTGAACAAAGAAGAAGAACACAATAACTGGCACAATAACAGTGCTGGAAGCAGCCATGAGTTGCGACCATGGTGTCATCCACGAAGTCGAGAACCTCGATAGTCCAACCTGAATTAGCTGCATCTCATCCCTGCTAATCGCAACAAGCGGCCATATGTAGCTGTTCCACGACGCCAAGAACACATATAGACACATCGTCCACAATGCAGGCTTTGAAAGTGGGAGAATGATCTCCCAAAGGATTCTGAACCTCCCGCAACCATCTATCATTGCTGCATCCTCCAGTTCTCGAGGGATCGTCATGAAGAACTGCCTGAGCAAGAATATCCCAAAAGCATGAGCCATGAAGGGGAGAATTAAGGCTTTGTAGGAGTTGATCCAGCCAAATTGCCTCACGATTAGGTAAAGTGGGACCATCGTCACTTCTTCCGGAATCATCAGGGTTCCTATAATCAGGGCAAAGACTATGCTACTGCCGCGAAAACGTATTCTAGACAGGCCATAAGCTGCTAGCACGTTGAAGACAAGCTGGAGAGCCATTACGGATCCAGACACAAAAAGTGTGTTTGCGATGTACCGCAGCATTGGGACTGCCTCGAATGCTTCAACATAATTCTTGAAGCTGAACAGCGTAGGGTAGAATTTGGGAGGAATAGAGAAGACGTCCTGTTCCGGCTTGAATGAAGTGACGATCATCCAGAAGAATGGCAGATTAATGGCTATTGCAGCAGCTGTTAGTGCAAGGTATACAAGTAGTCTAACCGAAAAATGAGGTTTGCGAATCATTGGTAATGCACCCTCTTCCTACTCAGTCTGAATTGTAGCAAGGTGAAAAGAAAGAGAAGAACAAACATTACTATTGCTATGGCCGATGCATATCCCATCCTCAAGTAGACGAAAGCGTTCTCGTAAAGGAAGTAAGTAATAACTCTCGTGCTTCTTGCTGGCCCTCCTTGCGTCATGACACTTACAGATACAAACACCCTGAAAGAAGCAATAAACTGCAATACCGCAACGAATAGAGTTGTCGGTGAAAGAAGAGGAAGGGTAATGGAAAAGAAGCTCTTCACTGGACCGGCCCCATCAATCCTGGCAGCTTCGTAGTAAACGCCAGGGATCGTTTGAAGACCAGCAAGGAAAAAGATCGTATTGTATCCAACTCTTTTCCAGATACCCACAATGATCAGCGCAACCATAGCCCAGTCAGTACTGTTCAGCCAACCTTTAGGCGAGATTCCTACAAGACCTATGAGATAGTTAACAAGACCAACATTTGGCTCAAAGAGCCATCCCCAGACCACAGCAGCAGCTGCCATAGATGTTATTACAGGTATATAGAACATTACCCGGAAGAAGGCCATTCCTTTTATCCACTTCACGTTGAGAAGTAAGGCGAGTAATAAAGCCAGTATTATCGATGCCGGAACAGTGCCGATAACATAGATGAAGGTGAGATACATTGATCTCCAGAAAGCATCGTCCTGCATGAGATTGATGTAGTTTTGCATCCCTACCCATCTCATGGGTGTTATCATGTTCCATCTATGCAAACTCACCCATGCCGCATAACCAAGCGGGACATATACGAAGATTATCTGAACAGCTAGAGCGGGACCAACTGCGACCCAGGCAGAGATGGTATCTTTAACTGCTTTTCTTGAAGCCAATTCAACCCCCCCAAACAAAAAAGAGCGACAAGAAAACCCGTGGTTTTCCCGTCGTCTCTACCACACTCTGTATCCTACCATTTGAGAGCAATAATCTTGAAGACGCCCTGTCCTCTCTCTGAGACGATCAAAGCGGATCATATGACACAAGCAGCATCTAACTCACTCATTCTCAGAATTGTATACTTTCCAGGTCCAGTTTCTGAACCCGCAAAGATGCGGCCGCAGACCTTCACTTGTTCCGACGCAGTTTCCTTACAAGGAAACTAGCGACATGAATTCCATGGGTTCCTCGTCCAAAACCTGCATCCATTCCTGCAGACACAGCAAGTTCATTTGTAATTTGCGTGCCACCAGCGATGAGCATTAATCTGTCGCGCACACCCTTTTCAATGGCGAGTTCATGGATCTTCTTTAGATTCGCAACATGAACGTCATTGTGAGTGACAATCGTGGATATCAGAATCACCCTTGCATCAGTCTCCAGAGCAGCATCAATGAATTTCTCGGGCGGAACGCTTGTGCCGAGATAAGTATACTTGATCCCATACTTCTCGATTCCTCCGTGCTTGACATCAAGGATTTCTCTTATTCCTACAGAGTGTTCGTCGTTGCCCACTGTCCCTGCAACTACTCTTGTAGGGTTCTTATCAAAGAATTCAAAGATTTCCTCTTCTTCAAGCAGGTAGGGCTTTTCAGGCAGCTTCAGAGAGTTGCGATCGAGCTTGAATGGGACGCGAGCTTTAACCTCGAGATAGACTCCCTCAGACGGGTGCAGAACAGTTTTTCCCAGAACCACAGGTTCCTCGAGACCCAATCTTCTGGCAATCTCGATAGCAGCAGCTTCAGCGTATTCTTCTTTATCAGGTATCGTCATGTCAAGCTGGATCCAACCATCCCCTGCCCATTCAACTTCAGGTATCACAGCATTTGCAACTCGATCTTTCAATATGGGTTCCATTCTCTTTGCAACACAATCACTTTCATCAAGTTCGTTAATGAACTGTATCTTCTCAGGAGAATGCAATGAACAGCCTTTTATGAGATCACAGGGCTTTTCAATTCTATCTGGAAGATTGTTCATGCCGAAATGGTCGCACACTGGTGCCATATAGTCCTGGTCCCTGGGGATAACCGTGTTTACGCCCAGGCCACCATCTTTCGGTCTTGCTATACCATCGCCTGCACGTTCAGGATAGAAGCCATTGTCCACAAAGAAACCATCTTCTGCTGCCTGGAAGTAACCCCCTACTTGAAGTATTTCCTCCATGAAGAGGATAGCCCGCATCTTCAGTTCTCTTATCTGCGGTCTTACCTTTTCTTCATTCACTTTTAGCAGATCTTTGATCCCGTCAAGAGCTATGAGAGTGTGCTTTGCTGTCTCCACGCCTTTGATAGAATTCACGTGCCAGGGAACGTTGCGCCCTTCGTCAGGTGTTATTGTAGATTGAACATCAGCAGAAGTGAGACGAGAGATCAACGTATCAAGAACATGAATTCTTGTTGCGTCTATCAAATCTGATTCGATATATCTCGTGTTCATCTGTGCTCTGAACTTATAACCTTTGAAGAGTTCGCGCAATGTCAGCGCGTAAATGAAGTTCATCTTAAATTCCGGTGCTGGAGCACTCACTGGGGGAACCGTTGAAAGTGCGATGTTCTCTTTATTCATTCCTGCCTTTACTGAATAGGCACAGTTCAATGCGTGCTGAACGAGGAGTTCTGGCATAACTTTCCAGGCTCTCTTTGCAGAAGCATTGGCGTTGTGAGCACCATCTATCTGCAGCATTCCCGATGAAGCCATTATCCTCTTCGCCACTGCAGCATCAACAAAAGACCTTACCGGATTTATGCCCCTGTAAAGTATATTGTACTGAGGGTCCTGATGAGCACCGTTAACTCCTTCTTCAGCAAAAAGCACTGCGATCTCAGGACCGGCAATCCCGCTGACATAGCTGTGGAAGTTGATGGGCCGTCCAACTTCCTCTTCAATCATGTCAAGAGCCTTGCGACTTGCGCGGAGTTGTTTGCGCGTGATCGGAATCCCTCCAATTCCTTCAGGGGTCCCTTCAATGAGTCCATCGATATGGCTCTGTCCAAGTGTGCGAATTACCATAATATGGTCTGCTCCATGCCACGCGGCCATTCGCATCCTTCGGATATCGTCTTCAAATCTCCCCGAAGCAATTTCCGAAGTGATAACACAGTCAGGCTGTGGATCTATGTTCCCGAAGTAGTGTGCTGCCGGAAGGGGAACAGAGTTTTTTAGTGGTTCACTTATCTGATCATATTGAAAATGACCAACGGTTGTTCCTTTAGGGAGTTTCTTCCTCCAGGTCCAACCCTTTCTCTTTGGCCTATAGTTTTCAAGATCTTCAAGGATCTTCTCGACAGCAAGTTTTTCGTTCTTTCTAAGAGCCATTATGCTTCCCTCCCTTGAAGAGCTGTTCAGCAATTTCCCAGTGCTTGCCCTCAATAAGCTCCTGCCCTGCCTCCAAAACAGATCGTCGTATGTGATCTGAGAGCTTAAGAACAACATGCCCGGCGCCCTTTCCAAGGAGTCCATGTTCAGAGATCTTCGAGACAAGCTCCTTTGCCTGTAAACTGTTAAAACCCATTCTCAGAAGAACAGATCTCTCGATTGACGGACTGGTATGGGTTCTGGCGAGCTCTATCAGTGGTTCGGTAATCAGATCTGCAAGCTCCCAGAAGTATCTATCAAGCTCTTCATCCGTCATCTTCTTTAGTTTGGCGCTTCGTTTTTCAAGATCATCGTTTCGTGGTTTAGCCATTCCTTGATTCCTCCTCAATGATTCTCTTTATGGTCCAGCTGTCAGTATGTAATTCTTCGGAAAGAAATTGCATCTCTTGATCTGTAAATGATTCCTTTCCTTCTGTGAGCAGTCGCTTCAGATAGGATGTCCTGAGCCTGTTCATCGGGATCTCCTTATATGAGAATTGCGAGAAGTCCTGAGGTATAACAATTCGTTCACCCGGACTGTCAAGTTTCCGTGGATCTCCTCGCATTACCTCTATCCCCTGGTTCTTTGCGAAAGTAAGCTGCGCAGAGGGTGCTTTTCCTGCACCGGTGTATTCTGTCTCCTGAACAACCATAACCTCGTCTTCAGGAAGCTCTCTAGCAAGAGCAATTGCAGCTGCAAGTGATGTGTTTCCTGCTGGGCCTCGTTGCATACCCTCGAGTCTTGCCAGAATCTCTGTAGCAAAGAAGACCTCGCCCTGTGTAACAAGCACGTATTTATCCATATATCTCAGAGGTCTTGCTGCATTCCTTGGAACATCCGAACGATCCGGAGCTACTGCAAAAGGAACACCAAAACCCGTGTGGCCTGTCGTAAATGACTTCTTGTTGAAGTCAGTGTCACTGGCCATGTGTAAGCCTGTAAGCTCAACGCTTGCAGCAATGATCTTGCATTTATCTGCTCCTGCCTTCTTCAAGCCCCGTGACGTTCCGGTCAGATTTCCCCCGCCAGCGTGCGTTACAACAACATGATCAGGATCTCTGCCAAGCTGTTCGCGGCACTGATTGACGATTTCAGTCCCTAGCGTCTCTACACCAGCAATTCCATAAGGTGTATAAAGCGATGCGTTGAAGAATCCTGTCTCTTCAAGAAGTCTCAAGAGGTAATAGAAGAGTTCAGGTCCGACACTGAGCTGAATGACCTCTGCGCCATATGATTCGCATGCTCTTCCCTTTTCAAGGATTTCTGGCTGCCCCATTCCTCTACTGTCAAAGGTTTCCTGAAGGACGATACATTTCAACCCTCGACGAGCCGCCTGTGATGCTACCGCTGCACCGTAGTTACCGCTTGTGGCAGCAATGACTCCATCAAACCCTCTGTCTTTCGCAACATACATGCTGAGAGATGCACGGCGATCCTTGAAGCTACCAGAAAGGCTTGCCGCTTCGTCCTTCACGAAGATGTGGGCACCATGACCTTTCTTCGCATGCGATCTAACCAATCTGCTTATGTTCTTCAGCTCTACAAGAGGGGTGCAGCCAACTCCAGCTTCTTTTTGAATCTCGGCTACTTCTGAAATGTCCGGTGCTGTCTTTGTCATTAACTCCTCATAATCAAAGACAATGCCGTCTCGCTCAAACTCAGAGTAGTCTATTCCCACAGAGCTCTTCATTATCTCGTTTTTTCTGGACATAACTGCCCTGTATGATTTATCCATCCGAATGACCTTCCTCTTTCAGCGATCTGTAAAGGGCAGAAATCATCTGGCCAGCATCAGAGAGCTCTGGAACATGAGAACCAAAGTCATGGGTATAGGAAGGCTCGATCTGAATAAGTTCGCCATCAAGTCTTCGGCCAATTACAGTCTTTATGGTAACTGCATCTCCGATAGAAGCCTCAGAATCTTCCAGGTACCCCTTGACCCGCATAACATATGGCACCTTCTTGGTATCTTCGGGGATGTTCTCCGCTCTATTCGAGGGTGAGAGCACCTCTGCCAGGATCTGCACCCACTGTCCCTTGACAGCCTTCATCCGATCAGCTCCTGATTGCATTGAAAAGCATTCTTGGCAGTGGCAAATCAATCATCGTCAGCAGTCCCGGTTCAGCCTCCACTATCGCAGGAATCGAATTCGTGGCGACAGCTATAGTACCTTTCCCGCCAGGAATCTCAGGCCTAATCGAAAGGTGGATATCCGGGTCTCCTTCAATATCTATGTAGTCTCCTGTCTCAATCGATTCAAGCTCAGGCAGTATCTGCTGAGGATGTATAAGTTCAATCACGACATCGTCTCCGACATAACCCTTAGCAGTATGGCGGCATCCCGCAACCATTCCTGGCTTAACATGAACAATGTCTGTCTTACGTTCCGTGTTGGAAATGATTGGTTCACGGTCCTCTTCAATTCTTGTGAGTCCAATTCCTAACGCTTCAGCAATCATTGCGATAGACTGTGGAAAACCAATGTGGCCAACAATAGTACCGTTGTCAACACCTTTTCTAAAGTCCTCCGGAGTTGATCCCACTCCCTGCGTTTCCATTACAGTCCTGCCAAAAGGCGACAGGTCATTGATTCTGCTTGCCTTGATCCGTTTCACATCAATGCAGACCCCTGTCATTGCAATAATCAATGCATCGAGCACAAATCCAGGGTTTATTCCTGTTCCCAGAACGCTTACACCATTTCTTACAGCAAGGCTGTGGATAATCTCTGACTCAATCGGGTGGCTGTGAAAGGGATACGCAAGTTCTTCTGCTATTGTAATAACATTCAAGTGTCTCTCAACTGCCAGTTGTATCTTGTCAGTAACCTCGGAAACGAAAGAATTCGTGGCAATTACAACAACATCTGGAGTTGTCTTGTCAATCGCTGTCAAAGGATCAGCAAAGACACTGATTCCCATTTTGTCCTTGCCCAGGACTTCTCCAAGATCTCTGTTCACTTTTCGGGGATCCTTCTCAACAGCACCCACCAGTCTCAACTCTGGTTTGAGCGAGATGTTCCTGGCTATTCCGCTGCCCATCGCTCCAAGTCCCCAAACGAGCACTCTGTACGGCATACAATCACCTCCAATGGCTTCTATGCTTCATTTCGATGATATCATCACCCCATGAAGCTCTCCACAGCCTGCTAAGGCGACTAAGCCTGCGTAATGGTCGCTATCGACGGCTATCCGGAGTATACGACGCTATTCGGAAGTATGTTTGATTATATGCATGTGCTTGAAGACGCATTATCCAAGATTCCTGGCAGACAGCAAAGGTTACTACCAGTGAAAGGCAGAATTACCCCTGAACTATCAGGTGTCTATTACAACTCTGTTTATTTCTTCGAAAGAAGTTGTCCCTTCAATTACTTTGAAGACACCGTCTTCAAAGAGTGTCCTCATTCCGGTGTTCCTGGCCGCTGTAAGAACTTCCTGCTCGGAAGACTGACTCCTTATAAGCTCCCTGATTTTGTTGTTCATAATCAGGACTTCATGTATCCCGGTCCGACCTTTGTAACCTGTTCCGGCGCATTCATGGCATCCCTGCCCTGGTATATGTTCAAAAAACTCTTCGCGATCAGGAAAAAGCTTCCTGGCTACCTGCAGCCATTTCTCTCGAATTGGAATCCTTGCTTTGCAGTTAGAACAAAGCTTGCGGACAAGTCGCTGCCCAACAACCCCATCAAGAGAGGTTGCAAGCAAATGGGGGTCTGTCCCCATATTCACCAACCTCGCCACTGCGCCAGCTGCTGTATTGGTGTGAATCGTGGAAAGCACAAGGTGACCGGTGAGAGATGCCTCAATTGCAAGTTGAGCAGTCTCCCGGTCTCGGATCTCTCCTACCATTATGATGTCCGGATCTTGCCTGAGAAAGGAACGCAGGTAGTTCGCAAATGTGAGACCGATTTCGGGATTGATCTGACACTGAGTAACTCCCTCAATCGTGTACTCAACAGGATCTTCAGCTGTAAGCACATTGACCTTCTCAGATGTGATCTCATTCAGCACTGCCACAAGCGTCGTCGATTTTCCGCTCCCGGTGGGTCCAGAAAGCAAAACGATGCCGTAAGGGGAGTTAATCAAACCTTCAAAACGTTCACGATTGTACTTGGAGAGACCCAGAGCTTCCAGCTTCAGCTTTGAGTTAGACACCTTAAGAATCCTCATTACAACTTTCTCACCGTAGACAGTGGGCATTGTCGATACCCTGAAGTCAAACTGCTCTGAGCTTCTTCGCATGTAGAACTTCCCGTCTTGAGGTAATCGACGCTCAGAGATGTCCAGACCGGAGATAACCTTAATTCGTGAAGCTACGCTGTTATGCGCCTTTCGAGGGTACTTCAGGACCGGGCGGAGTATCCCGTCCACTCTTATTCGCCCCACAGCGATTTTCTCGTACGGCTCAAGATGAATGTCGCTTGCCTCACTCCTGATGGCTGTGTCAATGAGGGAATTTATGAATTTGCCTACAGGAGTATCCTCACCTTCCGCAGCTTCTGCATCATGCTTTTCAATATCGCTATCATCAACCTGAAAAGTGTGCTCGATGATCTCACTGGAGGTAGTATCTTCATAAAAGGTCTTGTAGACAGTCTGGAGAACGGGGGGAGTGGTTAGCAATGTCACGATCGTGTGACCGGTCAGAAAAGTCAACTCTCGCTCTATCTGTGGCACTTTCAGAACATCAGTCGTAACAACTCTTAGAGTATCCGACTCCGGTATGTATTCTATAGGGACGACACCCAAACGGCTCGCAACAGACTTTGGCACCATTCTCAGCAATTCGGATGAAATCATGCTTGGTGTATCTTCAAGAAGCTCAAGGTTATACTGCTTTGAAAGAGCGTTGTAAATATCCTCCCATGTCATGAGCCCCATACTAACAAGAACTTCGCCGAGGGGTTTGCCGACCTTCTTCTGAATCGAAACCGCCTGATTCAGCGCCTCGGAGTTGATTAGCCCTCGTTCTTCAAGAAGCTCTCCAAGTCGCTTATATACCTTCATCTCTTATTCTTCCTCCTGACTATCAAGGCCGAAACGGTAGATGGCTGGGATGTCTGTAGCTTCTCCAAGAAGCTCTCCTTCATCCATTTCCAGCCCGGCTGCTATCAATGTGATGTTCAGGTCGTCTCCGTCCATCTCTGAATCGACAATGAGACCGAGCTTCACGTCGGCATCTTCGCTACAGTTTTGTCGAACTATTGCGGCTGCCAGGTTCATTTCCCTAAGTGTGACATTCTTCGCAGAGACGTTGAGAATTATACCCGTTGCGTTGTCGAGGGGTTTCTCAAGCAATCTGCTTTCCATTGCCTGTCTTGCTGCCATTTCAGCTCTATCTTCACCTGATCCCACACCAATTCCGAGCATTGCAGTACCAGCGTTTCTCAGAACAGAGTCAACGTCTGCGAAGTCGAGGTTGATATAGCCTCGCCTTGTGATCAACTCTGATATCCCCTTGATTCCATGGTGAAGCGTTCCATCAGCTTTGGCAAACGCTTCAACAATTGATGTATTCGGTGGGAGTTCCTGAAGCAACTTGTTGTTTGATATTCTGATAAGAGTATCTACAGATTTTCTCAGCCTTCTGAGCCCTTCTTTTGCGACCCTCAAACGCGTATTCCCTTCAAAAAAGAATGGTGTAGTCACCACTGCCACGGTAAGGATACCCATGTCACGAGCAACGGAAGCAACTATCGGAGCAGCACCAGTGCCGGTTCCACCACCCATTCCGGCCGTTATGAAGAGAAGATCGGTATCCTGGAGGCTCTCCCTTATCTCGTCAATGCTTTCTTCAGCAGCATGTTCGCCGACTTCAGGATTCCCGCCAGCTCCAAGTCCTCTTGTAAGATGACTGCCCAACTGGATTTTGAACTCAGCATTGTTGCTCTCAAGGACCTGTACATCCGTATTTGCCGCAATAAACGTGACCCCGTGAATCCCGTCAGTGATCATTCTGTTGATCGCGTTTCCGCCCGCGCCACCGACTCCGATCACCTTTATGGTAGGCAATCTCATACTGTTTCTATCCTGTCCGTAGTCTATCTCAAAGCTCATCCTCAGCACCTCCGAAAAAGAGGGATTTTATGAATGACCCGAAGCCTTTTCGTCGTTTTTCCATTCCCATTGCTTCGGAATATTCACCTTCAAGCTCATCGTGCTCTATCAGGTTACCAAGACACGGTCCGAATATCGGGTCATTGACAACGTCATGACCATTCTCGATTCTGGGATTAAAGCTTGTCTCATACGTTCCGACTCTCACGGGCATCTTCAGAGACTCTACTCCGCTATCGCATAGACCACGGAGCTTAGCCCCGCCCCCTGTGAAAACGACACCTCCGGGGATTCCTTCCTCGCTGTGTTCGGGATTGTTCAGTAAGAACAACTGAACTTCCTTCCTTATCTTGTTCAGGAGTTCTTTCACTCTTGCGTATATTATCGTTGAAAGCTTCTTGACAGTCACACGCTTACGGGTGCGTTCATCAAGGCCAAAGTACTCAACTACGCTTTCTTCAGCTGGCGGGTGCATCGATGCATGTCCGTAAGTAACCAGTAAACGCTCCGCTTCATCCTGAGAGGTCCCCAGCACAAGCGCAATATCTCTCACAATGTGCCGAATGCCGAGAGGGATCCTGTCAATATGCACTGGCAGGTTTTCCTTATAGATGACCATTTCAGAAAAACCATGTCCAAGAACCACACAGACTACTCCATGCTGTTTCTCCGTATCTGTCAGAACCGCATCTGCTCCCGAAATCAATGAAGGGGAAACGATGAAGTCCTCAGTGCCAAAGAGCTCTTCGAAAAGTCTCTTGAAGACTTCTGCAGACTTACCCTCGGTTGATACGAAAACCATCTCAACGTTCAGCTTCTTGGCAACCATGTCGACAGGATTGAACACAACTTTTTCATCATCAAGTATGAATTTCCTGACGTAGTTCTTGTGCACATTAGTATTGCCGGTCTGAAGCTTCTCCTTCTTGATCCGTGCCATCATTGCGTCCAGTATCTCCTGCCTCACAAGTGTCGGCCTGTCCTCTGAGATAACCTCTTCGATGCTCTCAGAGAAGACAGAGTAGTCACCATTCGTGAAGCTGATTCTGAAGTCTGCCTCAATCTCTTTCTTCCCCACCTGACCGGTCAAATCCTCAATTAACTTCTGAATAGAATGCTTCATGGCCACTGCATCTTTGACTTCGCCCTTATCAATTCCTACAGCTTTCACACTTCCATACGCCTCGAGCGCTATTTGGTTGGAAGAATCAACACTCACAACCACGCCCTTAAGGGTATTGGTACCTACATCAATAGAGACTAGATAATCTCTCCCCCTCGGCATCTATTTCACCTCACTCTCAAGAGTTTGCCTTCACCCAGAAACAAATATTCTGTCTTATCCATAGCAGTAAGAGACAGATTATACAGTGCGTCAGTACTTCTGCTCAGCTTGTCCCAGTCATATACTGTTATCTTAATTCCTCGCTTGAGAAGAAGATAACCGTCAAAGAGGTCCACATGAGCAACTATACTCCAGATTCTACCATCAGAAAGGAGCCTTTTTACATGAGCAAGTAACTCAACTTCCTCATTGGCGATAACTCTGAACTCACCCTGCTCGAGTTTGAAATCTACTCCAGATATCACTGGAACTTCTCTTAGTTCTACCCTCTTGACGAAGTCCGTTATGACCAGGTCATCAGAAACCCAGTAGTGGCTATTCTCAAAGTAAGCAACGAATTCTGCACTCTTGACGATGAATCGGTCTCCTCCCACGGGCTCCGTTGTTGCCGGCACAATTATAACAGGACTTCCAGATACACTCATCACACTCGGAAAACGAACCGTTCTCCTCTGGTCGCTGATGATGCTGACCCGTACATCCACTGGATCAGAGAACAGTGCTTCTGCCGCAAAAGAAAGAACGCACCAGGCACACAAGAGCGATAGGAGGAATAGCGCAAAGTTTGCCCGACGTTCCATTGCTAGACATCCAGATTGGATATAGACAGAGCGTGCCTTTGAATGAACTCGCGTCTCTGTCCAACCTCACTACCCATAAGGATACTGAAGATGCTGTCAGCGACTTCGGCATCCTCCATGTCTATTCTCAGTAGTTTTCGCCTTGTCGGATCCATCGTGGTTTCCCATAACTGCTCAGGATTCATCTCGCCCAACCCTTTGTACATCTGCATTGAATAGCGTTTGTCGGGGTTCTCTTTTAAGTAACACTGCAATTCCTCGTCTGAATAAAGGTATACCTTCTTTTTCCCTGATTCGATTTTGTAAAGCGGTGCCTGAGCTATAAAGACACGGCCTTCGGAAACAAGAGGTGTCATATACCTGTAGAAAAGGGTCAGCAACAATGTTCTGATGTGTGCTCCATCAACGTCTGCATCAGTCATTATCACTATCTTTCCATATCTCAGCTTATTCAGATCACAGTCGTCGCCGACGCCTGTTCCTACTGCCACAATTATGTTATGAATCATCTCGTTCTTGAGAAACTTCTCAAAACCTGCCTTCTCAACGTTGAGAATCTTTCCTCTCAGAGGCAAGATGGCCTGGAAATTCCTGTCTCGAGCTTCCTTTGATGAACCACCAGCTGAGTCTCCTTCAACGATGAAGAGTTCGGTCGTCTCCAGATCCTGTGAGATGCAGTCGGCCAGTTTGCCTGGAAGCGCAGTGTTCTCCAACATATTCTTGCGCCTGACCATTTCTCGTGCTCGTTTTGCCGCAAGTCTTGCTTTTGCAGCATCGACAGCTTTGGTGATAATCGCTTTGGCTTCTTTCTGATTGTAGTCGAAGACTTCTTCGAGTCGCTCCCTTACAACCTTTATAACAGCCTCGTGCGCTTCTTCGTTTCCCAGTTTTGCCTTTGTCTGTCCTTCAAACTGGGGATCTTTCAGGAAGATGCTCAGAACAGCTGTCAGACCTTCTCGAACATCTTCTCCCTGAAGATTCTGGTCCTTGTCCTTAAGGATGTTATACTTCCTAGCTGTGTCGTTCATGAGCTTTGTAAGAACTGTCTTCAGAGCAGTCAGGTGAGTGCCGCCCTCAACGGTTTTTATGTTGTTTGCAAAGCATATGATCTGTTCATCATACGTAGATGTATACTGAAGTGCAAGCTGTACCTTTATTCCGTTGTGTAACCCTTCAATAAAAAACGGCTGCTTCTGCAAGCTCTTTCGAGAGCGGTTCATGTGCTTTACATACTCAGCTATACCACCTTCAAAGTGATAAGACCTCGTTTCGCTTATCCGTTTGTCAACGAGCGTGATCGTTGCCTCAGGGTTTAGATACGCAAGCTCACGCAAACGAGAATCAAGTATATCGAAATCAAAGTCGGTCGATGAAAAGACCTGCGAATCCGGTCGGAAAAATGTCTCCGTTCCATTCTCTTCACTATCGCCAGCTTCTTCAACGGGTGTTACCGCCTTACCACGTTCATAGACCTGACGGAAAAACTTCCCGTCTCGGTGTACCCGAACCTCACACCACTCCGATAACGCATTTACAACCGAGACACCTACACCATGCAGCCCACCGCTGATTTTGTAAGAGTCTTCCGAGAATTTTCCCCCTGCATGAAGTGTGGTCATGACAACTTCAAGGGCACTCGTATTCGTGTCAGGATGCATCTCAGTCGGAATGCCCCTGCCGTTATCTTTGACCCTGACTGAATTGTCCTCTCGAATTTCAATAAGAATTTCAGATGCGTAACCTGCCATCACTTCGTCAATGCTGTTATCCACGACCTCGTAAACGAGATGGTGCAGGCCGGCCTTTCCTGTCGACCCTATATACATTCCCGGTCTCTTCCGGACTGGATCGAGTCCTTTCAGAATCTTTATGCTTTGAGCATCATATCTGTTCTTCATCCGATTCCTCCATATCGTCAAGTCTGCCGATTGTAATCTTCATGTCTTTTACAATGTTCATTCCGAGTTCTCGGTTCAAGCGCTGTATCAGCGGCCTCTTGTGCAGACCGAGTTCGTGCGCCCAAAGCCCTTCCGTTACTGAGACATACAGGACACCCTCGCGGAAGTCGCTGATACAACTACGCCTTGCGATGGTTTCACCAACGAGTGTGTGCCATCTGTAACGCATAGTCAGCACGCGAAGCTTTGCAAAAAAGCCGTTTCGAGTGCTTAGTGAGTCGAAGACCCCCTTAAACGTGTCGAAATCCTTGTTCACTGATCAACTCCCGTCCAACATTCTTCGTCGCTCATTATGAAGCCTTCGAAATTGTCCAGAAGCAGTCTGGTCAAACCATCTGTGAAATCCTCAATCAGTACATGGTCGAGAATTCGCCTTATCGGCACAATTCCTGCACTGGTATGAGTAAGGAAGGCCTCTTCAGCTGCGAAGAGTTCCCAGCTCTTCACGTTGCGTTCTTCTATTGGAATCTCCATAGATCTTGCAAGCTTGATTACTATCTGACGAGTGATTCCCGGTAGAACACCTGACTTAATGTCAGGTGTGATTAGTGCTTCGTCTTTCACAAGAAAGAGGGTCGAAAAGGATCCTTCTGCGATATTCCCAAGTTCGTTGAGCATTATCATTTCATAGTTCTCACCAAGAATACGTCTGGTTAAGACATTCCAGGGAAGTCCTGGCGTCTTTATCACAGGATTTACGATGGCTGCAGATGGTCTGATATGAGGAGAAATCCCTACCCTAACACCGAGCTCATAAATATCTCGGGATATCTCCGGGAGTTCTTGAAATATGAGAATAAGAGAGGAAACACCTTCGGTTTCTTCGAACAAGTTGATCCTGATACGCATCTCGCGGCTTTGAATCTTCTCGCGATTCCTATCGATCCCCTCGCTAACGAGCTTCACCAATTGAGAATAGCTGACTGAAACGGTCATCCCGAAAAGACCTGCTGAAAGCTTGAGTCGCTGGTAGTGACGTTTCAGCGAAAAAGGTAAAGAATTGTACGTCCTGAGTACCTCATAGACCACTGCGCTCGTGCTCATGGTCCTCAAAGGTAAGCCGCCTTTCAAGTCGTCAGCGGACAGCCAGCGATCTGAAATGAAACAGTCCATATGATAAAACCTCCTCACTGCAGATCTTCTCAGAGACTACATCAACTAACTCTCCCTCTTCTCCAGAGGAAACAAGATGAGGGACATAATACTCATCCCGTCCAGAGGATGCCATGTGAGTTGTTCTCTCGATAAGCACCACTCTTTTCTTTCCAAGACTTTTCTGCAGATAATTACGGGTACTCTCCTGTGAGAGACACTCAAGTCTTCTCGCGCGTTCTTTTCTGACCGCTACTGGCACCTGATCTCTTAAGCGCGCTGCCACTGTACCTGGGCGTGGCGAAAACCTGAAAATGTGAGTTTTGAGGAATCCCACTTCCTTCACCACTTCACACGTTTCGTCGAAGTCAGTTTCTGACTCAGAAGGAAACCCGACGATAACGTCCGTGGTCAGTGCTATGAGTGGATTAAGCTCTCTCAATGCATCAACTAACGACATGAAAGAATCTCTATCATAACCCCTGTTCATCAGGGACAGAACTCTGCTGGAACCGCTTTGAAGTGAAAGATGTAAGTGTTGGGCGATTCTCGGGTTCAACGCAATGTAATCTACGAGTTTATGTTCAACAAACGCCGGATGCAAAGAACTGAGCCTTAGACGCCATTCACCTTTAACAGTGTTGAGTTCCTGTAAGAGCCCTAACAATGACGAATCGCAGTCATTACCGTAGAAACAGATATTCAGCCCTGTCAAAACGATTTCTTTGAACCCTCTGTCAACGAGATTCTCAAATTCACTCTTCACAACTGAAACAGGCTTGCTCCGAATTGAGTTTCCCCTTGCCAGTCTGACCCTACAGTAAGTACAGCCGTTGCTGCAACCATCCTGAATAGTCACATAAGCCCGTGTCCTCCCCTCCGGAGCACTCAGCGATAAGGGAAGCCCTTTTTCTGAGCAGCATGACTCTGTATCGCCATACAGTATCTGTTTGATAACAGAATCTATACTTGTCTTGTACATGCTTTTTATGACTTCGTCGAAGCCAAGCCTTCGAAGCTCAGATTCAGAAAGCTCTGAATAGCAGCCTGTTACAAAAAACATCGAATCCGGGTTCTTGGCCTTCAAACTTCTATAGCGCTGTCTCAATTTCCTTTCAGCTTCGGCGGTAACTGTGCACGAATTGAAGAGAAAGATGTCCCCAGCACTTCCATCAATTGTCACATCGAACTCTTTCGACAGGAGCCTCTGCATATGCGCGCTTTCACACTGGTTCAGTTTGCACCCAAATGTGTGTATTGCAAGGCTTCTCCTCTGTGTCATTCGCTGATTGTCCCGTGAGATGCCGCGTGTATCAGATGAATTCTTGTGACGATTCCGATAAGTCTGTTCTGTTCATCAACAACAGGAAGAGTCTTCAGACCATTCTTGATCAACAGGTCAGCGGCGTACATTACGGTATCATCGTCCGCCACAGCAATTGGTGGTTTCTTCATGTAGTCAATCACAGGACGGTTCCGCATCTGTGCCAACCGCTGGACGAATTGCTGTGTATCAGGAATGAATGATGCTGACTGTAATAGACTGAAGTAACTTGGCACCGCATTTCTGATGATGTCAGTCTCGCTCATGAACCCAATTACCCTGTAATACTCGTCGACAACAGGAAGCCCGGCGGTTCTCTTTCGCAAACATATATGAGTGAATGTTTCGATAGTTTCATCTTCGAATACTGCAGAGACGTCCCTTATCATTGCTTCCCTGACGAGCATCTACTCACCTCAGCTTCTTGATCGTGAAGAAGTCCTCGAATCTGATGACATCTTCATCTGTAATAATCATCTTCTCAACATATGCACTCTCAGCTATTGCCGCTGCCATCGCATGCTTAGCTGCCCCAAAGTAGTCATCAGGAGTTATCAACAGATGATGCACTGCACCAGCAATCAGACTGTCTCCCGTCCCCAGTAGATGCGACCTTTCAACTTGTTCCTTGGTTGAAAGAAGCCAGGTTCCCTCTGAGGTAGCGATTACATCACCCTCTATATGGAATGAGACAACAGCCATGAGCGATCCGCGACTTACTATTTCCTCCGCCGCACCCTGATAATCTTCCAACTCCACAAGCTCCTGTCCAAAAAGCTCCTGTGCACCACGCAAGTCAGGTTTGGCTATTGACACAGCACCACTTTCTACAGCTTTCTCAAACAGAGGCCCGACTGCCTCCACAATCACCACCTTGCCTTCGGCACGCGCTTCTTCGGAAAGAGTCGCGTAGAAGTCATCAGGAACACCCGGGGGAGCGCTTCCAGAAATCACTACGATTCTCGATCTTTTCAAACCAATTCTGAATCTGCGCATGAACATTTCCAGGTCTTCCTCAGTTATTGAAGGCCCCACGGAGTTAATCTCCGTCATTGTATCGTTGATAGGATCGACAATCGTTATGTTCTCGCGAGTCTCTTCTTCAACATGAACAAAAGAAGTGGAAATTAGCGGACTTACCTCTCGGAGTCGTTCTTCAACAACTGTGCCGATAAAGCCTCCAATGAAACCTATTGCGAGACTCGGAACCTGCAGCCCTGACAATATAATAGATACGTTGACACCTTTGCCACCAGGTTGCATTACTGAGTACTTAGGGTTTTTGACCCGGTGAAGCCTGTCAACCTCCAGATTTTCAACAATCAATTCCCTATCCAGTGCAGGGTTCAACGTAACAGTGAGTACATCCACAGTAACCTCCATGCAGGCCGGTTATCTCACTAGAGCGCCGTCCTGGAGTACGAAGTCGAAGGGTGATCCAGTATACTGAATTTTACCATTTCGAAGCAGAATCATCAAATCGGAAATCTCCAGAAGTCTTGTATAGGAGCGAGAAGACACCACAATCGTGTGTGTTGCCTTCCTTGCAGCAAGAATGTCTTTCAGAGTTGCAATCAGTTCATCGTCAAGGTGATCCAGTACGTTGTCGAAGATTATCACTTCAGGTTTTCTGAACACAACGGATAGTATCAGCAGTACTAACCTCTGAAAGGACGAAAGTGAATCTATTCCTGTTCTTGGATCTTCCTTGAGCAGTTCTGAAGCTCCCATCTTTTCGAACAGGTCGAGCTCTTCATCAGAGAACTCCGTAAAGGTGAAGCTCCTGCCTTTCGTGAGCCTGAAAAACTCAAGGATTGAAAACTGCCTTATCGCACCCAAGAAACTCGAATCTGTATATGCGACCCTTCCACGAAGATCCTTCGTATCCATCAAAGATACATCCTCACCAAAAAGAAGCGTCTTGCCACTGTAAGAAACATTTGGGATAAACTCTTCATTGAGTCTCAGAAAAGAGCGCAATAACATCGACTTCCCGGCCCAACGCGAACCGACAACTAATGAAAGAGATGTCGCGGCGATATCGAGGTTGATATTACTGAGTACTTCTGTGCGACCTACGTGGAGGGAATAATCCACAAGAGAAAGAGCAACCTCACTCACTAGATTGCTTCTTCTCTGTTTCGCTGCTGGAAGAGAGGCGTTTCAGCATCTCTTCGTTTGCTTTTGAGTCACCATTTTTTGCCATTCTTATGAGATCTATTTGGGAGACGATTCTTGGACTGGTCGCGATAGGACGAGCCACTTTCTTCTGCGACACCAAAATCACTCTCCTTCATCATCAATTGTAACTACATGTGATTGCTTCTTAATGATGCGCACTTGAAAAAACGGTTATAGATTGTCGAAGAATCAGTCCTTCTTTGCGTTGTTCAGCATACCAAGAAGCGCCTTCAATTGCTTGCTTCGAGAAGGATGGCGCAGTTTTCGCAATGCCTTAACCTCTATCTGTCTTATGCGTTCTCTTGTAACATTAAAGAATTGCCCAACTTCTTCCAGCGTCTTGGTTTTTCCATCAAGCAAACCATAACGCATCTTCAGAACCATAGCTTCTCTGGGGCTCAACGTATCAAGAACCTGATCAATCTGTTCTCTGAGAAGCATCTTCATGGCTGATTCTTCAGGCCTCTCCAGGGATTCGTCATGGATGAAATCTCCCATCGTTGATTCCTCATCACCACTGATAGGAGACTCCAAAGACACAGTCTCTTTGGAAGCGGCAAGGATTTCCTCAATCTTCTCGGGTGTTTTTCCGGTCAATTTCCCAAGCTCTTCAACTGTTGGGTATTCTCCGTTTTCCTGCAGGTGCTCCCTGATAACTTTGTTCACTTTGTTTATCGTCTCTACCATATGAACAGGAACGCGTATTGTTCTTGCCTGATCAGCTATGGCGCGAGTTATTGCCTGACGTATCCACCAGGTCGCATAAGTGCTGAATTTGTAGCCCTTTTTCCAATCGAACTTCTCAACCGCCTTGATCAAACCGATATTGCCTTCCTGGATCAGGTCCAGAAAAGAGAGTCCTCTTCCGATGTACCGTTTAGCTATAGATACTACGAGACGCAAGTTTGCCGTAATCAGTTCTTCGCGAGCTTTGGGATCGCCTTTCTGAGCACGCCTCGCAAGCTCCCTCTCTTTGCTGGGAGTCAGAAGAGATATCTTGCCGATCTCTTTCAGATACATCTTTATCGGATCCTTCAAAGAGATGTTGTCGTACATCTCTGGAGATGTTTCAAGAAGCGTTACGATCTCTTCTGTTTCGGTGTCATCACCGTCTACTTCGGAATTGGCTTCCTTTTCCAGGATCTTTATCCTGTTCTTCTCAAACTCCTCATAGATTATCTCAACCAGGGAAGAATCAAAGCCCTCATAGTCTGGCGGAAAGGCGTTGTCTATGTCTTCATATGTAACGAAACCTTTTTTTCTTCCGAGTTTCAGGAGTTTCTTGATCTGTTTCTGGACATCATCCCGGCTGAGCACCTGAGCTGCTTGTTCTCGCCCAGGTATTTTGATTTCCTTTACCCGCTTCTTTCGAATGTCCTCAGACTTGCTCTTTTCCAATTCTCTCACCATCCTTGCGAACTTCCTTCAGAAGCCTGTGAAGCTCAATGCTTCTTCTCATCAGGGCGTTTTTCGTCTCGACATCAATCTTCGCCCGCAGTTTTCTGTTGATCACTCTTATCTGCTCACTGATTATCTTCTTGTCAATACGTTCCTCAATCTGTTCGACAATTTGAGTTGCCACCAATTGATCAAGCGGCACATCTGCCAGGTCCATTACTTCTTCTCCGGTTGAAGCATCACAGGCTCGCAACATCTCTTCCAGGTCTGCTTCCTTTCTCATAAGATCTGCGAGCTTTGCAAATGCTTCAGAACTCTCAAACAGGTCAAGAATCCTCATCAGTCTTGGACGCAAGTCAGGATGCTTCAAATAGACCATCATCAATTCCTTTTCAACAAGCTTAAGTGAGGAGCGTTTGGAACGTAGAGCAACCCTGATCCTTTCAGGATTCTTAAGGGTATTGGCGATCAGTTCTTCATCGACATCCGTCAAATCAGAAAGAGTTGAGACCATTTGCTGAAATGAACCTATCCTTCCACTGGCCCGATATGACTCCATTAAAGGCCTGGCAAGTTCGAGCAGCTTCTGTCTTCCCTCCGGAGTAGTAAGATCAACATTGCGTTTCAGAAGTTCAACAAGAAATACTGGCGCCGGGGTGCCTTCCTCAAGGGCTCCTCTAAGAGCCTTTTTCCCTTTCCTTACAAGCATTTCGGCAGGATCTTTCGTCGTTGCGGAGACAACAGCGACTTGCATACCACTACTCTCTGCGATTTCTATAGATCTCCTTGTCGCTTTTAGACCAGCTGGGTCACTGTCAAGGAAGAGAACCAGATTTTCTGTAACCTTCGAGATCATGCGAATATGCGAGGACGTTAAGGCAGTACCTAGCAAACCAACGACATTATGCACCCCTGCTTCGTGAAGGGCAAGCACATCAAAATAGCCTTCCACCACGACCATGAAATCCAGTTCTGCAGAAGCTGTCTTCGCGCGAGAGAAATTGTACAGTGTGCGGCTTTTCCTGAAGTATTTTGTCTCGGGAGAGTTCAGATACTTTGGGCCTTCCCTTTCTTCAAGGATACGCGCCCCTATTGCTACTGTTCTTCCTGATTCGTTGTCTATTGGAAAGATCAAACGTCCCTCAAAACGTTCTCTGGCTGCCGCTCCCTTACCACTGAAGAGTCCGGCACGTTCTATCTCATCACTCCTGAAACCTTGTGAAGAAAGAGCTCTTCTTAGACCTGTCCCTTTCTCCGGAGAAAAACCTATCTTGAAGTGACGCATTGTCTCCCTGGATATGCCTCGCTTTTCTGTAAGATAATTCACTGGACCAGACTCTGCTGCCTGGTCAATCATCCGCCTGTAGTAGTCAACTGCACATTCAAGAAGTGTAACGTATCTTTCATACCCTGATTGCTGTCTGGATTCCGACTCAATAACCACACCGGCTATATCAGCCAGCCTTCTGACGGAATCATTGAAAGAGACATCTTCAATCTTCTGAAGAAATGCTATTATGTCGCCGCTTTCGCCACAACCAAAGCAATGGAAGAAGCCTTTGTTCGGATGCACATAGAAGGAAGGGTCGTTATCACTGTGAAAAGGGCATAGCCCCCGAAAATAGCTTCCTGATTTCTCCAGGTTGACGTACCTGCCGATGAAGTCGACGATGTCCACAGAACGCTTGACTTCGTCAATTGTACTTTTGCTGTACAAATCACCACCACCGGGAAATGATGGGCCTTAACGACCCATCATAAAAGAAACTCTGCAGTTATCTCTTGGAGTATTGAGGAGCTTTTCTTGCCTTCTTCAGACCGTACTTCTTTCGCTCGACCATTCTTGAGTCACGGGTAAGAAGACCATCGCTCTTGAGGATCTTTCTGAGGTCGGGGTTGAATCTGGTAAGTGCTCTTGCGATACCTAATCTTATCGCACCAGCCTGTCCTGATAACCCTCCACCATTAACACGAATGATCATGTCAAACTTTCCCAGAGATTCAGTCATTACCACGGGCTTTAGTGCGTATCTCACCCATGCATCGTTGTTCAGGTAGTCCTTAAGCTCATTGTACTGCTTGCCATTTATTGTAAATCTACCATCCCCTGGTCTGAGATGAACTCTAGCAACAGCCGACTTGCGCCGCCCAGTTCCATAATAATCAATCTTTTCGGCCATAATATCCTCCCTTACCTGACAAGTTCAATCGGTTCCGGCTTCTGCGCTGAATGCTTGTGCTCAGGACCCGCATAGACCTTCAGTTTTTTGAGCATCCTGTGTGCCAGCGTGTTCTTCGGAAGCATTCTCCTCACTGCCAGTTTGATCATCTTCTCGGGATGCTTCTTCCTCATCTGAGATGCTGGTACGCTCTTTATGCCCCCTGGATAACCGGAGTGACTGTAATAGAACTTGTCCGAGAGCTTATTCCCGGTCAGAAGGACCTCTGAGGAGTTGATCACAACCACAAAATCGCCGACATCAACATTTGGTGTGTAGTACGGCTTGTGTTTGCCCATGAGAATAACCGCTATCCGAGAAGCGAGTCTGCCAAGAGGAACTCCCTTGGCGTCAACCAGATACCACTTCTTCTCAAGAGGTGTTCCATCAGCCTTCACGATGCTTCTGTTTATCTTCTCAATATCACCTTTTCGCTTTGTGCTGACTATCTTTTTGTCGCTCTTCATTCTGCAAAATGGAGTCTTCTGTATCGTCATATGATCATCCTCCAACCTGACCTCAAATACTCTCAGTCATTTCGTAGACACTTACAATCTTGCGCTTTCGTTTTGTCTCGAAACGAACAATACCATCTACGAGTGAGTAAAGTGTGTGATCTCGACCTATTCCAACGTTCTCTCCAGGATGAATTCTCGTTCCCCTCTGTCTGAGGATTATCGTTCCAGCCCGGACTCTGGAGCTGTCTCCCCTCTTTACACCGAGGTATTTTGGATTGCTATCATTTCCATTTCTTGCTGCGCCGCCACTTTTCTTGTGAGCCATGATTACACCCCCTCAGCCTAGTAATCGATCTTCTGGATTGTGACCTTTGTAAGCCACTGCCTGTGGCCTCTCACGCGGTCATAACTCTTTCTCGGGCGGAACTTCACTATTAACTCTTTCTTATCGCGAAAGTGCTGTTCCACACGACCCATCACCCGAGCACCATCAAGATAGGGGGTACCTATGCGTGCGCCTTCATCGTCTCTCACGAGTAGGACACGGTCAAACGTTATCTCGTCCCCCTCGTCATAACCGTTCTGTCTCAGGGTATACAGCGTCGCGCCTTCTTCGACACGATACTGCCTCCCGGAGGTTTCAATTATTGCGTACATAAACTCTCGCACCTCCAATGCAATAAACATCTGCTGACGCAGGTGCCGGATGGCTTATACCTGCCTCAAGCATCGCGAATAATACCCACGCAATTGTATCATATTTCAGCACTCTGATCAGTTGATATCGTAAAGAAATCATTAACGAATTACTTGTGTATCCTCTTGTTTACGCTCGTGCCAATCTCGCGCCGCCGTGCTATAATCGCTTCTGATCTGGAGGCGTATCCTAATTGGCTAAGGAGCCGGTCTCGAAAATCGGTGGGGTTTTGCCCCTTGTGGGTTCGAGTCCCACCGCCTCCGCCAGTTCCTCCAACCGTGCAGGTGATAGGATGATAATTCACGATCTTCTCACACACATGAAACAGCGTATCTCAAGGGCTACCAATGATTATCTTATTCCCCGCGAGTGGCTACCATCAAATTATGCAGGAGATGCTGAGGTCACAGACAGAGGGGTCCTTGTGAACCCTTACGAATTCGCGTCTACCTTGCTTTCCGGTTTTCTTCTCTCTTCAAAGACCAACTACAATAAAGTGCCATGTTCTGGCACTGATGAGCCTGCCAAAGATAGCTCATGGATCCACAGATCAAGGATCTACTGTTCTTTTGTTAGAAGCACATGCGCTTTCTCACACTGCCATCATACCAAACCAGCAAGCAATGAAAAGTCTGATTACACCGACAGAGGTACGTTTCTGAAGATGATCTTTATGCTCCCGTACATATCACACATGCACTTCGATTGCATCTATCTTCTTCCCATAACACTCATCAGCAATAGATACAAGAAAGGTGAACTCGGGTCTCCGTATTCAGTCAAGGACTTCTTTAGCCCCGACCCCTGCTACCACGACAGTCTATTGGATGGCTTCACTGTGGAAGAGGAATTTCAGGCGTTTGTCGAAGCATGTCACGCTCTTGAAATCAAGGTCCTTCTGGATTTCATGCCACGCACCGCTGCCCGTGACTCGGAGATGATTGCAGATCATCCAGAGTGGTTCTATTGGATAGATGCTTCCGTGGAAAATCAATACGGCCAGCCCCAAGTTCCAGGTTTGGATTTCAAAGTCCCTTCAAAGGAAGACCTTGAAGCGATCTATAAATCTGATTCCGTGCAAAGACATCTGAAGCTCTTCAGATACGCTCCTTCTGTAACACATCCTGAGAAGTGGGCAAACTTTGTGAAATCAAGGCGAAATTCTTCTGACTTCTTCGATGAACTCGTTCAGACGTTTGGAGTTGTGACAGCCCCTGCCTTCTCTGACTGGATCAATGATACACAACCTGCATGGACCGATATTACGTTTCTCCGTTTGTATCTCGACAATCCCAGAGACTCGCAACCATTCATCAAGAGCCACGACCAGCCTCCTTACATACTGCAGGACATAATCAAGGCTTCCAATTTCCCTGGGAACATTCCAAACACCGACCTGTGGAGTCTCCTTGAAGACATAATGCCGCACTACATTCGTGAATACGGCATTGACGGTGCTCGATTGGATATGGGGCACGCGCTGCCTGACGAACTTGAACACTCCATACTAGCGAACGCAAGACAACAAGACCCGGCTTTCGCCATAATCGCCGAAGAGTTACAGATGGAAAAGGATGTAGAAAGCAAGAAGGCTGGATATGACTGTATTCTCGGCAATACCTGGTGGATGATGCCGCGTATTCAGGAGAACAGATTCCAGCAAATGGTAACAGAGGTTCTGCCCAGACTGGAGCTACCGACACTGGCATGTTGCGAAACTCCAGATACTCCGAGGTCTGCGGCAAGAGCTCATGGGAAGGATTTCTCAACAATGATGACTATCCTGAGCTTCTTTCTACCTAATGCAATACCTTTTGTCAATTCAGGACAGGAAATCTTCGAAGTGCAGCCGATGAACCTTGGACTTGACAACAACCCGGAGGGTCGTTTCGTCTTGCCAGAAGATGATCCCCTCTACGGAAAGCTTGCCTTCTTCGACAACTACGCTCTGCACTGGAATACAACCGAGAACCTCATTGATGCTATTGCAACCGCTGCAGAACTCCATGGCAACTCAAAGAACCTGCTGAACAAAGACAATATGAGGATTCTTTTGGACGATGAGTCACGTCTTTCTGGACTGATTTACTGGGATGGACACAAAGGAATTTTAGTGCTGTTGAACACTGATTTCACCAATAACAAGTACGAGTCAGTTGATCTTGGATATCATACCTGGAAAGACTTTCACCGCGTCTCGTGGTCTATCAGAGATTCTCAGCCATTTTCTCAGCCACCACATATGATTGGATCAAGGCTGGAAGTGTTTCTGAGACCCGGTAAAACGGTTGTTGCTTCGATAGAATAAAACTTCACTTACGGGGTTTGACTAGCAGTCGTATTGCCGTTCTGACTTCACCTTCAATATCAACATCAGAAAACGATGGATAACAGACAAGATCCACTCCGCTCGGCGCAAGATAGCCCCTTGCAATAGCTATCGCCTTTATAGACTGGTTAACGGCACCGGCACCGATCGCCTGCAACTCCACTATTCCTTTTTCCCGGATCACTCCGGCGAGTGCACCAGCAACTGCGTTGGGGTTGGACTTCGATGCTACCTTGAGAATCTCCATCCTCTGTTACCTCCCTCGGCGATCTGGTTCTATGGTGCGCCCGGCAGGAGTTGAACCTGCAACCCTCGGATCCGAAGTCCGATGCTCTATCCAATTGAGCCACGGACGCCAGTAATCTGGGGTGGCTGGCGGGATTTGAACCCGCGACCACCTGATCCACAGTCAGGCGCTCTGCCAGCTGAGCTACAACCACCACGGTACGTCTTGGTGCGCCCGGCAGGAATCGAACCTGCAACCCTCGGATTAGAAGTCCGATGCTCTATCCGTTGAGCCACGGGCGCTGGAGCGGCCGACGGGGATCGAACCCGCAACCCTCGGCTTGGAAGGCCGATACTCTACCAGTTGAGCTACAGCCGCATCGTTAACTGGTCGGGGAGACTGGACTTGAACCAGCGACCTCCTGTGCCCAAGACAGGCGCGCTTCCGTCTGCGCTACTCCCCGCAGCAGATAAAATATACCAGATTTTGTTAACATCGTCAATACGCGAAAGCCGCAAAGACTAGCAACCATGGGGAATAAGGCGAGCAGTTGATATACCATTAAAGGCGACCCCTTCATGGGGTCGCCTGCAATACCTAGCCTCGCAAACCCAGTTTGGTAATAAGATCTTTGTAGACCTCGGGCTTACTGTTCTTAACATACCTGAGCATCTTTCTGCGTCTTCCTACCAGCTTCAAAAGTCCTCTTCTGGTATGGAAGTCCTTAGGGTGCTCTTTCAGATGCTCCGTAAGGTGCCTGATTCTGGCAGTCATGATCGCAATCTGCACTTCCACAGAACCAGTGTCTTTGTCATGTAGCTGATACTCCTTAACTAGCTCTTGCTTGTCAACGTCCATTGTGTCCTCCTCATCCTCCTAACCAAGCCAGGGGTGTACCCAGACTGAGTATGGGGTCGCACCATTGTAACCCAAAGCTTATTTCAGGTCAAGTGAGAATCTCAAACCTTGCTGAGTATATAGAATGAATCCATTCCAAGAAAAGCGGCTGACTCGCCCAACTCTTCCTCGATTCTAAGAAGCTCATTATACTTGGCTATCCTGTCGCTTCTGGAGGCTGATCCTGTCTTAATCATTCCTGTGTTCGCTGCTACCGCAAGATGAGCGATAAACGTATCTTCCGTTTCACCGGATCGATGAGAGACTACACAGGTCAGCCCGTTTTTCTGGGCATAGGAAATCGTGTCTAGCGTCTCTGTAACTGAACCAATCTGGTTCAGTTTAATGAGTATAGAATTGCTGCACTTTTCTTCGATTCCCTTCTTGAGCCGCTTGATATTGGTCACATAAAGATCATCACCGATTATCTGGATTCTCTTACCAACTTTTTCGGTGAATTTGCTGAATGCATCCCAGTCTTCTTCAAAGAAAGGATCCTCGATACTGACAATCGGGTATCTGGATATCAGACCTTCGTAGTAAACGATCAATTCATTCGCAGTCATCTCTTTGCCATCGATCAGATATAGCTTCCTCTCTTCATCAAAGAACGAGTCTGCAGCACAATCAAGGGCGATGAAGATCTCTTTGCCCACTTCGTAACCTGCTGCATCTACGGCCTTAATGATATACGAAATCGCCTGTTCGTTATTTCCCAGGTTTGGCGCAAAACCGCCTTCATCTCCAACAGAAGTAATATGACCGTCTGACTTCAGTAGCTTCTTGAGGTGCTGAAAGATTTCTACACCTGCCCTGAGAGCTTCAGAGTATTTCTTGAAGCCGGCAGGAACGATCATGAACTCCTGGATGTCCAGATTGTTGTCCGCATGCTGCCCCCCGTTGATAATGTTCATGAATGGGATTGGAAGTGTCTTGCTGTTTGCCCCACCGAGATACCTGTAAAGTGGCATGCCAAGACAATCTGCGGCAGCTCTCGCAACCGCCATGGAGACTCCAAGAATTGCGTTTGCCCCCAATTTGCTCTTGCCGTCTGTGCCATCGAGTTCGATCAGTGTCCTATCAAGATCAGTTTGATCAAAAGCATTCATTCCAACTACTTCAGGAGCTATTACATCATTCACATTGTCAACAGCCCTGCTAACACCTTTACCGAGAAAACGCTTCTTATCACCATCTCGAAGTTCCAGTGCCTCGAATTGACCGGTCGACGCTCCAGAAGGGACTATTGCCCTACCAAAAGATCCGTCATCGAGCCAGACTTCTACTTCAACAGTCGGTGTTCCTCGTGAATCCAGCACCTCTCTTGCCAGAATATCGACTATCTGCACATACATACCAAACACCTCCAAACTATGCTTCAACTACGCTTCCAACGTCATTTCCCATTATAGCATTGTAGAGATTCCCGTCCTTGAACATATCAAGAACGATGATCTTCACACTGTATCTTCTGCAGAGAGATAGAGCTTCCGTGTCCATAACTTCAAGCCGACGGTTTATTGCTTCTGAGTAGGTAATCCGTGATATCTTTTTTGCAGAGCTGTCTCTTACCGGATCAGCAGTATATATTCCGTCGACTTTTGTCCCCTTGATTAGAAGATCTGCTCCAAATTCTATCGCCTTCATTGCTGCGGCCGTGTCAGTTGTGAGGAAAGGAAGAGAAGTACCTCCTCCAAAAATCACCAGCGCACCTGTGTCAAACATCTCATTGATTGCGTCGTAATTCATCGCGTTAAATGCTGGCGAGAATGAAACTGGCGATACCACAACACTCTTGATGCCGCTATTTACGAACACGTCTTTCAAATACAACGAGTTGATGAGTGTTCCAAGCATTCCCACGTGATCGGCACTAACAGGGCTCAGTTCCGAAAGATCCCTGCCCCTGACGATATTGCCAGCTCCCACAACTATTCCAAGTTGCACCCTCTGTTCAACTACCTGCTTTACCTGCTTAACAAGGAAAGCAAGACGTTCCGGGTCAAATCCACGTGAGTCCTGCCCACTAAGAGCCTCGCCGCTGAGTTTCAAGAGCACTCTTGTGTTCACCTGTCCACCCCCAACAACAAAAAAGGTGAGCAGCAGCTCACCCCTTTATTCCTCACCAACTACCCACCTGATGAACCGACTTACCTTGATGTTCTCACCGGTTTTGGCAATTAGCTCGATCAAAAGATCATTCATGGTTTTCCCGGATTCAAAGACATACTCCTGCTCCAGAAGTGAGTTGTCTTTGCAAAAGGCATCTATCTTGCCGTCAACAATCCTGTCAAGAACGTGTTCAGGCTTTCCTGATTCCTTCATCTGTTCCTTGTATATTTCTCGCTCTTTCTCGAGAATCTCCTCGGGAATGTCTGATCTGGAAACCCAGCGAGCCCCCATAGCAGCTATCTGCAAAGCAAGCTTATGCGCCAGCTCTTTGAATTCATCGGTTCTTGCAACAAAGTCAGTATTACAGTTCAGCTCGAGCAGAACACCGAGTTTGTTGTTGTGGTGAATGTAGGAATAGAGAATACCTTCGGCTGCTTCCCGTCCTGAAACTTTGTCAGCCTTCATGATCCCCTTCTTTCTCAAATACTCCTTGCTCTTCTCGAAGTCTCCATCTGTCTCTTCAAGAGCTTTCTTGCAGTCCAATATGCCCGCATTTGTCATCTCGCGCAGTTTCTTTACCATTTCTGTTGTGATATCTGCCATGCTGTAACCTCCTTAAGCTAGTCCAAGTAGAATTATATATTCAGCAGAGCAATAAAGATCTCAGTAATGTTAATGATTTCACCGGGTCTTTTTTCTGAAGGCTTCAATGACAAACTCCGGTACCCATTCGGAAACATCCCCACCGAAGCAGATTATTTCCTTTACTATCGATGAAGAGATAAAAGAGTACTTCGTATCGGTCATGAAGAACATCGACTCGAAATCTGGGAGCAGTCTTCTGTTCGCATGCGCCATTTGCAGCTCCATCTCAAAATCAGAAACTGCTCTTAGACCTCGAATCACAATCCTGCTGCTGCTCTTTCTCACATAGTCCACTAGGAGTCCACAATGTGAGTCCACAGTAATCTTCCCCATGACAACAAGGGACTTTTCGACCATCTCAAGCCTCTCTTCAAGAGAAAACATATACTGCTTGTGAGGATTCATCATCACCACCACAATTATTTCATCGAAGACACGAGATGCTCTCTTCACAATATCAATGTGACCGTAGGTGATGGGGTCAAAAGACCCGGGGTATATGGCTTTCATCAGTCGCTTTTCACTTGCAGAACATCGGGGGGATTATCTTCAATAGATCTTCCAAGATTCATCAGGTCAGCAATGCTCATATCTCCCAACTCTCTCATCATCGCGTTGTAAAGCTTAAACCATACATACTTAACCGTGCACTCGTCTGTTCGCAAGCATTTCCCGTCCCGTTGTACGCACTCAAAAGAGTTGAGTGGATTGTCCAGCTTCATGATGACATCTCTAACAGAAATCTTCTCTGGTGGAATCTTCAATCCATAGCCCCCATACCGTCCTCGGATAGCCCTGACTATACCAGCCTGTCTGAGCTCTCCAAAAATCTTCTCGAGGAAATCTCTTGGAATGGGCGTTCTATTAACAATTTCAACGAGGGAAAGTTTGTCTTCGCCTTTCTCTGCAGCAATAGCCAATTCGTAAAGTGCGCGCAGCGCGTAGCTGCTCTTCAGAGTGAAACCCATAGCTCACACCTCCGTTTAGTCAGTGCTTAGCAAAGCTTCTACAAACATTTCTGGGTCAAAGGGGCGCAGATCTTCAAGCTTCTCACCGATACCGATATACTTAACTGGAATCCCTAGTTCTCGCGAGATCGCGAATACGATTCCACCTTTGGCAGTACCATCAAGCTTTGTGAGAATAATCCCTGTGACTCTGACGGCATCAAGGAATTTCCTAGCCTGCATCAAGCCGTTTTGACCGGTATTTGCATCTATCACAAGGAGTACTTCATGTGGCGCATCTTCTATCAACCTGGCAACGACTCTATGTATCTTCTTCAGTTCTTCCATGAGGTTGTGTCTTGTGTGGAGTCTGCCAGCAGTATCAATGATCACCAGATCCTTCTTCTTGCTCAAGGCATGATTCACCGCATCAAAAGCCACTGACGCAGCATCTGCGCCATGCCCCTGGCTAATAAACTCTGCACCTGTCTGTTCACACCAGTGTTTCAGCTGCTCGACTGCAGCTGCTCTGAAAGTATCACCAGAAGCCACAACAACTGACTTCCCGAGAGAAGAGTACATCTTTGAAAGCTTCCCAATGGTCGTCGTCTTACCTGTTCCATTAACGCCAACAACACTAATGACATGTGGCAGTTCACTGAAGATGGTTTCAGAAGTTTCGACTTCTTTAAGATGCTCAACCAGAATCTCTTTGAGTACCTGAACAGCGTTATCAGATCGCTTGGTCCTGCTCCTTAAAGTGTCAACGACTGACTCGACTGTCTCCATACCCATATCTGATAAGATTAAGAGCTCTTCCACTTCCTCGATAGCGGCTGAAAGATCACCCCCAGAGAGCGCGTCTCTAATGCGCTTAAATACCGACTCCCTGCTTTTTCGTAGGCCATCTTTTATTTGGGAGAAAAGGCTCATGCTTCTTCACGACCTATCTCCGCGGGCTTGTAGGCATCGAGCAGCTCCTTAATTGTCTCTAGAAGCATTTCCGTACCATTACTGATGTCAACAGTCAAGTCAGCGGAACCGTCCCTGAGCTTGAGCTCTACCATCTTCTGTGAAAAACTCCTGCCAATTGTAATACGAAGTGGTATACCAATCAGATCAGCGTCCTTAAATCTTACGCCGGGAGAAGCATCTCTGTCATCAATTAGCACTTCATAACCCTCTTTCAGTAGTGTGTAGTACAGTTCTTCTGCAAAAGCGAAGCCATCGGAACCGTGCTTTAACAGCGGCAGTATTAGGATTTCAAAAGGTGCAACCGAACGTGGCCAGATAATACCGTCCTTATCATGTAGCTGCTCAACAACAGCACTAATTGTTCTTGAAATGCCCCAACCATAACAGCCCATTATGAATGGCTTCATGCCCCCCTCTTCGGAATTGAAAAGAGCTCCCATTGACTCAGAGTATTTAGTCCCAAGGTTAAATATGTGACCCAGTTCAATCCCTCGGGTCTCCTGAAGAGCCTGGCCACACTTCGGACAGGGGTCGCCTCTTCTGACAATCTTCAGATCTTCCCAGCGCTTGATGGTGAAATCACGGCCTTCTCTCGCATTTATGTAATGCATGTCTCTCTCCATAGCACCAACAACTACGTTTCCAATATTCTTCACCGAGAGGTCTCCAATTAACTGAAACTCATCCGGGAGCCCGACAGGACCGACAAAACCCGCCTCAACGCCGAGGTGTTTGCTCACTTCTTCGGGAGGAACAAGGGTGAGTGTTTGGTCACCCATAGCAGCTCTGAGCTTCGCTTCATTCAGTTCCTGATCACCACGTATGAGTACGATGAGCTGAGAATCTCTCCCTTTATAGAGTAACGACTTCACTATCTTACTGTTGTCAACATTGAGAAACCGGGCTACCTGCTCAATCGTTCTGGCGTTGGGGGTCATAACTTTTTCAATAGGCAGTTCTGAATCTTCGGTATCAGGCAGGACGTAGCTATATTCAGCCTTCTCATCACTGGCTGCGTATCCGCAGTTGCAGAAGAGAAGTTTTTCTTCTCCTGAGCTGGCGATTACGTTGAACTCATGGGACTCACTGCCTCCTATTGCCCCAGTATCCGCCTCCACAACAATATAGCGAAGACCGATGCGCTGCATTATCATTGAGTAGGCAGCGTAGAAGCTGTCGTATGCCTTCTTAAAACACTTGTAATCAGCGTGAAAACTATAGGCATCCTTCATGAGAAACTCTCTTGCTCTCATCAGACCAAATCGTGGTCTAATTTCATCCCTGAACTTGGTAGTTATCTGGAACAGGGCCAATGGCAGCTGCCTGTATGAGTTCAGTTCATTCTTCAGGGTGGTTGTGATGATCTCCTCATGAGTTGGCCCGAGGGCAAAATCACGTTCATGCCGGTCGCGCAGTTTCATCATGTCTGGGCCGTAATCATCCCAGCGACCTGAAGCGTGCCACATTTCCGCTGGTTGCATTATCGGCATCAACACTTCAATGCAGCCAATACTATTCATTTCTTCCCTGACAATCTGCTCGACCTTCTTCAAGACTCTGAGCCCCAGAGGCAGGTAAACGAAAATACCTGCAGCAACCTTCCTAACAAAACCTCCCCTTATCAGGAGTTTGCTACTCACAAGATCAGCATCCGCTGGGGCTTCTCTCAGTGTTGGTGAATAATACGACGAAAGACGCATAAATTGCTCCTTTCAGAGTATCGATAAACAGACGTTTTCAGTGTGATTATATCATAGCTTTTCTAACGTGTGAGCGATTTCGCGACATCTTTGGCGGTTTTTAGCATAACAGAATCGGCATTTTAATGCGACAATCTTTGGTATAATCGTTCTAGACACTGGGAGGAGGTAGCTCATGAAGCTGAAAGCACTCACTGATGAAATTGCCAGATATGTCGAAGATGTCAAAACAGCTGCCAGGTACATCAAAGAGAAGATTTCTCAACCACCGAAACTAGCCATAATTCTAGGTTCAGGACTGGGTGATGTTTCAGAGAGTCTGGAGCAATCTCTTACAATCCCTTATGATGAGATTCCTGGCTTTCCAACTTCAACCGCACCGGGGCACAAGGGAGAATTGTTGTTTGGTCTCATCTCGGGAGAACCAACAATGCTCATGAGTGGTCGTTTTCACTTCTATGAGGGTTATTCAATGCGTCTTGCGACCTTTCCAGTCAGGGTTATGCAGGAACTGGGAGTGGAGACGTTGATCATAACAAATGCTTCTGGCGGGCTGGATCCAAACTTTGATGTTGGGCATCCTATGATCATCAGGGATCAGATCAACTTCATGGGGGACAGCCCTCTCATTGGACCAAACGTGGATGAGTGGGGGCCAAGATTCCCTGATATGAGTGAACCCTATGACCGCGAGCTGGTAGACATAGCGCTTCAGTCAGCAAAAGAACTCGGAATAGGAGTTTACGAGGGCGTCTATGTTGCGGTTGCTGGTCCCAACTTCGAGACTCCTGCAGAGCTGCGAATGCTTCGCCGTTTTGGTGCAGATGCTGTCGGGATGTCTACCGTTCCCGAGGTAATCGTCGCGCGCCATGCAGGAATACGGGTGCTGGGAATCTCTGCGATTACAGATAGGGCGGTGCCAGATGATCTGAAGCCACTGACTTCCGAAGAAGTCCTTGAAGCTGCCAAGCGCACAGGTTCAAAGATTTCCGCAATAATCCTGAGGGTTGTGAAGTGTCTGGCCAGCGATTAATATTGACCAGTTCTCTCTAACAGAGCATCGCTGCTTCTAGCTTGCCTGTGATTTTGAAGACATTGATGTGAATAGCCTGTTCACCGGCTCTGTGATGGTATCGTCTTTTTGTTCCAGCGCTTTTTCTATCTTCTTGAGTGCGTGTATCACGGTGGAATGTTTTCTTCTAATTGTTGAGGCGATCTCGTTTATTGACCGGCCAAGAGTATTCTTCATTCCGTAGATGAACAGGTATCTTGCACGCACACGTTCTGCATCTCTGCTGGAGGCAAGCAGCTCCTCCTTCTCGAACCCGGTAAGTTCTTTTATACAGGAAAACAGGAGTTCAACCGGCGATTTGGTCTGTCCCGAAAAAGTGCCGATATTCATACTCCGAAGTACTTCTGTTGCCAGGGAAAGATCGTAATCCTGCTCGTAAATCTTTGCCTGAACAATCATCTTGATTATCGCGCCACGTAGTCTTCTAATATTCGCATCCACGTTTCTTGCAAGAAACCACGCGACTTCATCACTTATTTCGACATTCTCTCGTTTCGCAAGTCCTTTTGCTATGAGAAATCTTGTTTCTTCTGAAGGCTCAGAGATCCTTATAGCAAGACCCATCTGGAAACGCGATACATATCGCTCGTGGAAGTCTTCCAGTTCTTCCGGTGACCGATCTGAGCATATTACCAGCTGCTTACCAGCATCATGAAGATGGTTGAAGGTATGAAAGAATTCATTCTGAACACCCTTCTTACCCACAAGGAACTGAATGTCGTCTATTAGCAAAGCATCTGCCTTCCTTCTATATTCCTCTCGAAACCTGTGCACTTCGTTTTTCTTGATCGCCACAACCATCTCGTTCAGAAACTGCTCGCTCGTGATGTAGATGATCCGTTTTTCCGGATGAATATCCATCGCACGACGTGCTATGGCCTGCATAATATGCGTTTTCCCCAGGCCGACCCCCCCATAGATGAACAGCGGATTATAAGCGCCTGGATTCAAAGAGATCTCTCTTCCGGCTTCAACAAGGAATCTGTTTTCGATTCCGAACTGGAAGTTCTCAAATGTGCATTCCTCGCTCAGATTGGATAACTGTAGTGGCCTTTTTCGAACAAGCGATTCCTGGGACACTGATTCGCTCTTCGATTGTGAAGAGATGTTCTTGTCCTGGATCGTGAAAGGTAACTCACGGCCAGTTGCAGCTCTTATCGCATTCGTGATTTCTTTCGAGAACCTCGTTTGCAGCCAATCTTTGATGAACAGATTATCGACAGTCAGTTCTACCCTGTCGTGATCAATCTTTTTCACTTCAAGACTGGAGAACCAATTATTCCAGGTCTTCTTCGGGACAGAATCCCTGAGTACATCAAGTATTTTTCGCGACACAGAAACCTCCAGAAAGCCTTTCTAATGCTGAAGACGACCGAATAAGAATAATCAAGAAATAAGGAAGATGATGTTGCTCAGCATGACGATGATATCAGATTGATACCCTCAAAAGAACGGACGAAATTTGTGTGCCACTACCTCCAGCGTAGTTATAGATGTTCACCCCAACATCTGATTGTAAAAAGATTCCAACTATTGTGATTTGTACAAAAACTACTCTGAAGAGGTCTCGTGTATGAGCTTACAGTCTGGAGGAACCCATTTAATATGAAGACTCTGCAAGAAATGTTAATCTTTTCTCATGTTGACCCATCTGTACAAGAAAAAGGGCGGAGAACCCGCCCTCAGAAAGAATGAATACGACTATTCAACCTTGATAGCCTGTGTTGGACAGGAATCAGCAGCATCCTGAGCACAGGAGTCTTCTGTCTCAGGAACAATTGTTTCTGCTTTCCCTTCGTCATTCATCCGAAATACATCCGGACAAATACCTTCACACACACCACACCCAATACAGGCATCCTTATCCACGTAAACCTTCATAAGACACCTCCCAAAGAGATTCAGATTATTATATCATGCTCTTTGCAACGTCAACGAGTATTCTGGCCATTTCCAGGCCAACTCGCTGTTGAGCTTCCACAGTGCTTGCGCCAATATGTGGTGTACACACGACGTTGTCCAAACCCACGAGTCTGCGTCGCAATTCATCGGTAGGGGGCTCAACTTCAAAAACATCCATTGCAGCACCCGCAAGTTTTCCCGATATGAGCGAATCGTAGAGAGCCTCTTCGTCAACAATACCGCCACGAGCAGTATTTATCAGGACGGCCCCCTTCTTCATTTTCGACATTGCTGATTCGTCAATCATATTATTTGTGTCCGGACTCTTAGGAACGTGGACTGTCACAACGTCTGAGGCCTCAAGCAGATCATTCAGGTTCTCCACAAGGCCCTCCTCTTCAACTGTCACAAAAGGATCATAAAACAAGACTCTCATACCCAAAGCTTTGGCCATATTCGCTACCTGTCGGCCAACCGAACCGTAGCCAATTATCCCGATGGTTTTGCCCATAATCTCATTACCTTTCAGTTGCTTCTTCTCCCACTTGCCATCCTTGATTCCGGATGTTCCTCGTGGAATGTGTCTCATAAGTGCGAGAAGAAGGCCGATAGTCAGTTCAGCGACTGATCGGGAGTTAGCTCCTGGAGTATTATATACAGCGACACTCTGGGCTTTGGCAGCGTTTGTATCGATATTGTCAAGTCCTGCACCCGCTCTGCCAATTACCTTCAGTTTCTTGCCTGCAGCAATTACTTCAGAAGTCACTTTGGTAGCACTTCTGACCACCAGGAATTCCACTTCAGACATTCTATCAAGCAGTTCCTCACCTTCGAGGTGTTCCGCTGTTATCTCGAAGAGACCGCTATCTTCAAGGATTGCCATTGCATCACTTGCCATTGGATCATTGACATGGAGACGAAACATCAATAGCCCTCCTTCTCAAGAAACTCCATAACAGCCGCACCGCCTGCTCCATAAGGTACAGAATGTCCAAGTCTCCTTAAGACTTTCTCAAGGGCGGTAAAGGCCACTACTATGTCAAATCCGCTCACATATCCAAGGTGAGAGATTCTGAAAATCTTGCCTTTCATCGTTCCCTGACCTCCAGCAAGTGTAACTCCATATTCATCGCGCATAATAGACACGATTTTCCCTCCGTCTACTCCTTCTGGAACCTTCACTGCTGTAAGTACATTCCCAGGTCTCTTTGAAAACAGTTCCAGATTCAATGCAGCCACTCCTCTTTGAGTAGCTTCCGCCAGAACCTCGTGACGGGCCCACACGTTCTCTATCCCCTCTTCTTTGAGGAGTCTCACTGCAGCTCTTTGCTGATATATCAGGTTAACCGCGGGAGTCCATGGAGCGGGATCCTTCTTGTAGGCTCGTGCATTAAAGTAGAATCTTGGTGTTGTAACCTCTTCTGCTTTCTGAAGTGCCTTGCTGCTGAACGAAGCATATGCAAGACCAGGAGGAAGCATAAAACCCTTCTGTGAACCGGCCACCACAACATCAACGCCCCATTCGTCTGTCTTCATCGGCTGCGCCACCAAACCACTTATACAATCAACAGCAAGAAGCACACTGTGCCTTTGTGTGACCCTCGAGAAACCTTCAATGTCCATTACTGTACCAGTCGATGTTTCACTAAGTGTTGCAAAAACGACTGAGGCATCAGGGTTCTGCTTCAGCACATCATCGAGTTCTTCGGGGGAAACATAATCTCCGTATTCCTTTCGGATCGTAATGGCTTTAGCACCAAATACTTTGCAGAGCTCTTCCCACCGTTCCCCAAATTTACCGACAGAGATTACAACAACTTTCTCGTCAGCAGAAACAAGATTCGCTGCGGCCATCTCCATTGCACCTGTTCCAGTACTTGCAAGCATGAACAGGTCATTTTCCGTCTGGAAGACGTACTTCGTTCCCTCAATGGCCTCATCCATTATCTTCTTGAACTGAGGAGTTCGATGATGGATCGTCTCTCTGGCCCCTTCCAGAGAAACCTCATTTGGAACTGGTGTCGGACCTGGAGCGAGTAGATAACCTTTTCGAACAAGTTTTGCCACTTCTGCACCTCCCCATGCTTTCTATAGGCTGTGATAGAACATAATCTTTGGCATATTCTCATCTCAAATATATCACGCTAACCATTTCGTTGCTGGTACTTTGCTTAGACCAGACTGTTGCTATATGATAGTCTTGAGAAATCAACGAAGAAGGTGATTAGATGGAGTTCTTGATTATAGCGGTCCTCATGCTCGTAATTACTGGACTGGTCATCGTTATTCTGTTAAAGAAAAAGACGATCATTACCAGCAGCAGTATTCTTGGGCGCATAGAGAAGATTGCGGAACTCACAACAGCAAGACTCACGGTCAAGCACATAACAGAGATCAGCAATCTTTCAGTACTGAAGAATATTCTTCCGATCGCAATGAGAAACATGGTTCTCATCATTCCTGTGAGTATCAGGGGTTACATCGATCTGCGAAGCATCAAGTCAGAAGAACTCAGTGTGAAAATCTCAAAAGACAGCAATTCAATCAGTCTGACTGTACCATCCCCACAACTAGATCTCAGCATACCTCTGCCAAGTCTCAGTGAAGCTCGCATAATAAACCAGAGCGGAATCCTTGTAAAACTCGGCGACTTCATTAGAGGTGAGGACAGATTTGCAATGATTCAGCGCTCGATGCCTCAGATCGAAAAGGAAGTGAAGGAGGCCTGTCTTCAAGACGGACTCCTTGAAACTGCACAGGATAGTGCCCGTAACTTCTTCAAAGGCTTTCTTATGGGCCTTGGTTTTTCAGATGTCAACGTTGACTTTACCAGGCGCGAAGAGTCTGAGAACCAGAAAGAACTACTTCAATAGCGCTGAACATAAGAGCCAGAGAGAACTGTAGCGGCCATATGATCGACGTTTCGTGTGTTATACTAAATCAAGAATAGGCCTGAAATACATCAACAGGTTATGTACCTCCTGGTCGACACTGAAAAGTGAATGAAAGCTTTTGTGGTAATAGTGATCAGAGCAGGTTTGTTCTGATGACCATGTAAGATACCCTCGTTTCAGTGAATTCCAAATTTGTCGGTCTGTGGCAGACTCTTGGCCAATAATCCAAGCAAGCTGTTCGAGGAGGGAGATATTATGGATGCACTAGGGAAGCTTTACTCAAGCACTACCATAGTTACTGTTAATGCCTGGGGAAAAATGAACGGTTGTGCTGTAGCATGGATTACCCGTGTTTCGCTTGAACCACCAATGATAGCCGTTTCAATCGGGAAGCAGCGCTACACACACGAGCTTATGAGTCTTACCGATCACTTCGGGGTTTGCATAATGCTTCCCGATGCACGAAAGACCATCAGCATTTTTGGATCAAAGACAGGTCGTTATTACAACAAATTTGACGGAATCGACTACAAACTCAGCGATAATGATGTCCCTATTCTTCCAGGCTCCCTTGCGTTTATTGAATGTAAGACCAGAGGGAAGCTTGATGCCGGTGATCACACCATTTTTGTCGGTGAAGTGATACATCAAAAGGTACTCAAAGACTCCAAACCCCTCCTTTACGGAGAAGGCAGGATGCTATAGTGCTTTGAGAAATGACATTCCTGGTTACAGGACAGGAAGCTGCTCTCATGTGGTTTCCTGTTTTTTTGTTGTTGCTGAAAGAAATGTCTGTATGCGGTATGACATCTCAGAAAGATGCTATAATTCAGAGCAGGGGGGTGTTCTGATGAATCTTCATGACGAGTTAAAGGCTGCTATTGACAGTGTTCTGGATCATCTTGAGAAGCAGCGTAAAGAGAATGAACAACTATGGGCACAACTTGAAGCCGCAGAGGCGCGAAATGCAGAACTCGAGGCACAAATCAAGGATCTGCAGGAAACCCTTCAGTCCGACAGATCAAAACTGGAAAATGCAATTGCAAGAATAAGAGAGACCCTGGACTCTGAGATGCGCAGTATTGAGGGAGAGTAGTACATGAAAAGACCAGTAATACTGAAACTTGCAGAGAGAGAGTTCAGGTTCTACACAACAGAGCCCGAAGACATTGTCGAGACTGTGTTCCAGCAGATTGTTCAGACTTACGATGAACTGGAGATCGACAAGAGCAAAGTTGAGCTAGAGTACGTACTCACCGCAATGCTCGTAGAAATCACCGCTGACCTTGTGAAGTCCCGCAACGAGCTTGAGCGTATGAGGGAAAAGTATTCAAGCATACTCGAGCAGTACCACAGGAGCAGAAGGAAAATTGAGGAATAGAATTGTAGGGATATTCGATTCTGGTATAGGCGGTCTTACGGTGCTTCGCGAGTTCCTCAAGATCTATCCACGAGGGTATGATGTTCATTACGTGGGAGACACTGCGCGTGCGCCGTACGGATCAAGACCACCCGCTACAATAATTTCCTATGCAAAGGCTATTCTGGGTTTTCTTCTTGCAAAGCAGGTTGAATCGATCATATGCGCTTGCAACACGTCGGATTCGCTTCTTTCTCCAGAAGAGAAGAATACGCTCGGAGTTCCCTATTTCAGCATACTTGATGCCTTCGGAGCAATGATTGAAGAACATCTGCCTCCTGACTCATCACTGTCACTCATAGCAACAGAGAACACTGTCAGGTCAGGTTCACTGCTAAAAGCAATTGCCGCTTCGGAGAAGACCAGGAAAGTCATGCAACAGGCGTGCAAGTTATTCGTTCCGATCATTGAACGTGGTTTCTGGCGGGGCAAACTTGCCGATTCAGTGATCCAGCACCATCTCGCTTCCGTGAAGAGTTTTGAACCAGACTTCATTGTTCTGGGGTGCACGCATTATCCGTTTCTTGAAGAAGGGATCAGAAGATTCCTGGGTCCTGAAGTTGAGATCATCGATCCCGGAAAACTCGTCGTTGAAAGCTTTAAATCAGCAAATGGAATAACCGGCAATTCTTCTCTTACAAAGGTTTTCTTCCACGTCAGTGGAGATGTCAGTCAGTTCAGGGAGAGGGTTTTCAGGGCCGACTTCATGGACAATGTAGCATACACAATTGAACAGAGTTCTTTCACTGTTGATTCGGCGAACAGGAAGGTAGCAGGATGAGAGAAGAAACTAGAAAGACGCTTCTTGTCTTGACAGGAATGTCAGGGGCAGGAAAGAGCTCTGCTGTAAGAGTTCTTGAAGACTTTGGTTTCTTCTGCGTTGACAATGTTCCTCCCAGTGTCATGTCCGACCTTATAGAATTGCTCGATCGTCCCGAGATCTCTTCACTTGCCATTGTAGTAGATATAAGAGCTATTATGAAGTTTGGCAATATCGACGAAATCGTAAGACATGCCAGGCAACTGAACGAAGGAATAGACGTCCGAATAGTCTTTCTAGATGCTGACGATGATACACTCTTCTACAGGTATTCAAAAACAAGGCGAGCTCACCCGTTGCAGCACCTTCATTCTCTTGAAGACGCAATAAGAAAAGAACGCACAATGATCACTGAGCTTATTCAGAAAGCCGATCTTGTAATAAATACCTCTGACCTTGACATCAAGGAACTCCACACGCGGCTTCTTGCTGCAGTTGCTTCAGAATCACTTGAATCGCTTCCGATGAGAGTGGTTATTGAGAGCTTTGGATATACGGAAGGCGTCCCACATGATGCCAATCTGTTGTTCGACGTCCGTTTCTTGCCCAACCCTTACTATGTCAAGGAACTTTCAGAACTCACAGGAAAAGACAGGCAAGTCGGGCTTTTTGTCAGCGAGTATGATGCCTTTGAATCTTGGTTCGAATGTGTGTCAAGACTATGCAAAATAACGATAGAAGAGTTCGCCCGCACAGGTAGAAATCAGTTGAAGATCGCAGTTGGTTGCACCGGCGGGAGGCATAGATCTGTCTTTGTTGCGGAAAGACTGTATGAATTGTTTGCGGGTGAGAACCTGAGACTCAGCATTTTCCACAGGGAGCTGAGAAGCGGTTGAAAAAGGTTGTCTTGATAGGTGGCGGCACCGGAATGTCAACCGTTGCTCGCTATCTGAAGCATTGCGATGTGAAGTTATCACTTATAGTCACGATTACTGATGACGGAGGTAGCTCAGGTATCCTTCGTCAGATAATGGCGATACCTCCTCCCGGTGACGTGAGAAACAACCTTGTTGCTCTTGCAGAAGACGAGGGCGTGCTCAGGAGACTGTTCTCGTTCAGATTCTCATCCGAAGGCATACAACGCCATTCTCTGGGAAACCTCATTATTGCTGGGTTATCCGAAATGCTTGGCAGTTTCCCAGAGGCAGTCACCGCAGCTTCTCGTCTCTTAAGAACAAGAGGAGAAGTCTTTCCGGTCAGTGGAGAGGAAGTTCATCTTGTCGCACAACTGGATGATGGAAGCATCGTGCAAGGAGAAACGGCGGTAGCTCTTGTGGGGCCAAAGATTCGCAGGGTTTTTCTGGACAGGGAGGTTCGGCCACTTCCCGAAGTCCTTGAACGTCTTCGCAATGCAGACACTATTCTTGTTGGTCCTGGTAGTCTATACACCAGTGTTGTTTCCAACTTCCTGGTGAAAGGAATATCGGAGGCCTTTTGCAACACAAGTGCTGAAGTCGCCTACATTTCGAACATTATGACACAACCAGGAGAAACCGATGGATTCGGTCTGAAGAAACATGTTGACACCCTTGAACAATATACTAAAAGGAGTTTTGATAAGGTCTTCTGGGCGGATGCGTCGAACATAGACAAAAGTGTCCTGAAAGACTACTCATCTAATGGAGCTTTCCCGGTACAAAATGACACACCTGATGATGGACGAGTCATGAGGATTGATCGACTGAGTGTGGAGTACACATATGACAAGGAATACAAGTACGTGATTCGACATTCTGAGGAGAGCATCATGCAGATCAGCAACTATCTGGGAATCACATATGAGAAGGACAACTAGTTTTGCCGAGAAGCTAAAGGCTGAGCTCCTGCATCTTCCTATGCAGGATGAAAAGGAGTGCACGTCCGAGTTTCTTGGTTTCATAAAGTCAAGGGGTGCACTGCGCGTAACGGCAAAGTCCAGATACCTGGTAGCTGCGACGAACTCAATATCAAGTCTCAAACGATTGTTCACTCTTGCAAAGGCACTCGGTTTCTCTCCTTTGCGTACACACCTCATTTATGAGCACAAGCTTGAGCATAAGCGTGGTGGTGAGTTGATCTTCGAGATGAGCAAGCTAGAAGGCTTTCTCAAGGAGTCAGGGGTATTTGTTGGCTGCTCTAAGCTGCCTTCAACAGTTAAGGCAGACCCGGTATACCTCGGAGCATTCCTCAGAGGCCTCTTTCTTGCGAGCGGTTCTGTTGTTGATCCCTCAAAGGGTTATCATCTGGAGATTCTGCTTGATGGTAATGACGACTTCCCCAAGAACGTTAAAAAAGCAGTTGCAGAAGAGTTCAATATACGACTTGGCTTGATTTCTGTTAAGTCAAGGACGAAGCTCTATGTAAAATCCTCCCAAGACCTTATTGAACTGCTTTCTGCAATGGGAGCAACGCATTTTGTTTCCGCTTTGTCCAGAACTGTAGAAATCAGAAAGGTCCGTGGAAACGTTAGCAGGACGCTGAATTTCCTGACTGCAAACGCCGATAAGTCTGCGACTGCCATGGTAAGACAGGTCAATGCTATAATGATCGTCGATAGACACATAGGACTTTCGAATCTCCCTGACGAACTTGAGAATATTGCGAAGCTTCGAGTTGATAATGAAGCGCTCAGTTTGAGAGAATTGGGGGAGATGCTTGAGCCCCCTGTCAGCAAGTCTGTTGTCCACAATCGCCTGAAGAAGATAGAACGCATGGCTGAAAAACTGGGAGGATCTGATGAGATGTCCCTACTGCAACAACCTGACAACGAGAGTCCTTGACTCTCGCTCGACACAAGACGGAACAGCAATAAGAAGACGGCGCGAATGTGAGGGTTGCTCTGAGCGTTTTACGACTTACGAACGCTATGAGCAAATGCGTGTCTTTGTTGTGAAAAAGGACGGAAGGCGAGAGCTCTTCAACCGAAATAAAGTCCTTGAAGGAATCGTCAAAGCATGCGAGAAGCGCCCAGTTTCAGTGGAATCAATGGAAGAAATCTCTGCTGGGATTGAGACCCGTCTTATGAAGGAGGGAAAACATGAAGTTCAGGCACGGGAAATTGGTGAAATGATCATGGACAAACTCCGTGATATAGATAGGGTGGCTTATGTCAGATTCGCTTCTGTTTACAGAGAGTTCAGGGATCTAGATCATTTTATGGATATAATCAGTGAGCTGAAGACGGACTTTTCGAAACACTAAAAGGGGGAAGAATATGACAAAGAAGAAAGTCATATATTTGACCAGGGAGGGTTACGACAGGCTCAAGAATGAGCTTGACACGCTTCGCAAGAAGCTTATGTATGATATTGCAGAAAGGATAAAAGAAGCCAGGGAGCTCGGAGATCTCAGCGAAAACAGCGAGTACGACGAAGCAAAGAACGAGCAGGGTAGAATCGATAGCAGGATTAAGCAGATCGAAGAAACACTTAACAACGCGGAGATAATCGAAGATACTGGGGATCATTCTGTGGTCAAGCTTGGATCAAAAGTATCCCTAATGAATGTTGATTCCAATGCTGTGTCTGACATGATTATCGTGAATTCGCAAGAGGCGAATATTTTCGAAAAGCGTATCAGTGCGGATTCTCCTGTTGGTCGCGCAGTGCTTTCGAAGAAAGTGGGAGATGTTCTGAGAGTGAAAACGCCTTCCGGCTGGTCAAAGTACAAGATTCTTTCGATAAGTTGATATCTGGAGTTGGTCTGATTGTCAGAAGAAACCAGGAGACAACGTCTTGAAGAAATCAAAGAGCTGCGGAACAAAGGGATAGAGCCTTTCCCGCTGCGATTCAGAAAAGTTCACAATACCGGAACAGTCCTGGAAGAGTACGCTTCCCTTGAAGCTTCTCAGACCAAAGAAGATGAGGAACTCTCCCTTGCCGGGCGAGTCATGGCTATCCGCCACCACGGAAAGTCGTCCTTCTTCACCATTAGAGACGAGTCTGGAACAATCCAGGCCTACATACGCAAAGATAAGGTCGGTGACGATTCTTTCCAGCTATTCAAGAAATACGTCAATATCGGAGACTTCATAGGGATTGCGGGCTTTCCGTTCAAGACACACACAGGAGAGACGTCAGTTTTCGTCAAGGAGTTTCTCATTCTCTCCAAGTCAATACGAACGCTTCCCGAGAAGTGGCACGGTCTTAAAGACAAAGAGACCATATACAGGCAGCGCTATCTCGAGATGATCTCAGATGAAGGCGCCCTGAATAGACTGAAGACAAGGTTCAGGATGATAAGCCTTGTCCGCAGGTTTTTGGAAGACAGAGGATTCGTGGAAGTAGAGACACCAGTACTGCAGTTCACGACCGGTGGAGCGTCAGCACGGCCCTTCGCCACAAAAATCAATGTCTTTGATAAAGACATTTTCCTGAGAATATCAGAAGAACTCTATTTGAAGCGTTATCTGGTAGGCGGATTTGAGAGAATCTTCGAAATCGGGAAGAACTTCAGAAATGAGGGAATCTCATACAAGCATCATCCCGAATTCCTGATGATGGAGCTTTACCAGGCTTATGCCGATTATGAGGACATCATGCTTCTTACTGAAGAGATGATCAGTGAGGTAGTCAAAGAGCTTACAGGATCCTGTAAACTGGTTTACCAGGGTCAAGAGATCGATTTTACAAGACCCTGGAAGCGAGTTGTGATGACAGACTACATTAAAGACAAGCTAGGCATAGATATTCTGGAAGACTCTAATGAGCGACTGCTAGAATTCCTTAAAGAACACGATGCTGTTCCTGATATGCGGGAACGTGGCCATCTGATTGAGAAACTGTGGGATATGGTAGAGGATGACTTTCAAAATCCTACTTTCGTTATGGACCATCCTGTAATTATCTCGCCTCTTGCCAAACAGCACCCCGAAGATGAGCGAGTAACTCAAAGATTTGAGCTGATTATTTCGGGAATGGAATGTGCAAATGCCTTTTCAGAATTGAACGATCCCGTTGAACAGAAAAAAAGGTTCTTACATCAGGCCGGTCTCAGGGAAGCCGGTGATGCAGAGGCACATATGATGGACCAGGACTTCATCAGGGCGCTTGAATTCGGTATGCCTCCCACAGGTGGTCTTGGGATAGGTTGGGAGAGGATCGTTATGATTCTGACGGACTCGTCATCCATTCGAGACATCATCGCATTCCCACTTGTAAGACCTGATGTCCAAACTGATTCAGATGAAGAGATTATGCAGTGCGAGGAGGATCAGGATGAATCTCTACGATAAGATCCAACTTGACCTTAGAGAAGCGATGAAAGCAAGAGACCAGTTCAAAGCAGGCGTGCTGAAAATGCTTGTCTCTGCCGTTAAGTATTACCTTGCTTCTTCTGAAGAGGCGCGCAAGGCTGAACTCACCGATCAGAAGGTAATAGAGATTGTTAAGAAGCAGGTCAAGCAGCGCGAAGAATCTGTAGCCGCCTATGAAGAAGCTAACAGGCCCGATCTTGCTGACAAGGAGAGAGAAGAAGCCCGAATACTTCACACTTATCTTCCAGCAATGCTCAGTGAAGAAGAGATTGAGAGAATGGCTTCATCGATAATTGAAGAGACCAATGCTTCGGGTCCTCAAGACATGGGAAGAGTGATGAAAGAACTCATGGAAAGAGCTGCCGGAAGGGCAGACGGGAAGGTAGCAAGCAGAAAGGTAACAGAATTATTGAAAAACGGGTGATATATGAAACTAGACGTTCTCGTTGCTGAAATAGGTAGTACTACAACAGTTCTCAGCGCGTTTGCTTCTTCTGATAATGGCTTCAGACTCATTGGACAGAGTGAATCGAGTACCACGGTTTCTGATGGCGATGTCACTATCGGAATTAATGCTGCTCTTGATTCCCTTAAAGATGCTCTTGCTGTTAGAAAACTAGATTGGGATACTCTTCTTGCTTGTAGTAGTGCTGCGGGAGGCCTGAAGATGACCGTCCATGGTCTCGTTTATGACATGACCGTAAAGGCTGCAAAAGAAGCTGCTCTTGGTGCTGGTGGAGTCATCAAGCACGTTACTGCTGGGAAACTCGGGGCATCTGATATTCGAAGAATCCTTCAGATACGCCCAAAACTCATCCTTCTTGCAGGCGGAGTCGATTATGGAGAGAGCGAGACGGCCTTGTTCAACAGCGGTGTTGTAGCACGTCTCGACATTGATGTGCCGGTCATTTTTGCGGGTAATTGCGCTGTCGCATCGGAAGCCGAAGCGATTCTGCGATCCTCAGGTAAGGATGTCTATGTAAGAGAAAACGTCTATCCCAGAATCGACGATCTCAATGTTGAGCCAACGCGCGAAGTGATCCGTAAGGTCTTTTCTGAGCATATTGTCAAGGCTCCCGGCATGGAGAAGATCTACTCTGTTGTTGATAGGGAGGTCATTCCAACACCTGCAGCTGTGATGATCTCTACAGAGCTTCTATCTGATAGATTTGGTGACGTGATGATGGTTGATATCGGAGGTGCAACAACAGACGTAGACTCTGTTACAGATGGCGATCCTGAGATTCAGGCGAAATTGATCAGCCCCGAACCAAGATCGAAAAGAACAGTTGAAGGGGACCTTGGCGTATACGTCAACGCAAGGCATGTCGTAGACAGCATCGGAAGAAGTGAGCTTGCGAAGGAATTCAGCATGTTAGATGAGCTGATGGCTTCTGTGTCCCCTTTTCCCAAATCGGATCAACAGAGCGCCTTTGTTTCGCGACTCGCTTCTCATTGTCTTGAAATGGCTATTCGCAGACACGCGGGCAGAATTAGAAGAGTATTCGGTCCAACTGGCAGAATCGATGTGGCCGAAGGTAAAGACCTCACTGCTGTGAAGATGGTAGTCGGCACTGGTGGGATACTCGCTCGATCTGATAGTGCCTGGGATCTACTGAGGAGAGTGAGGACTTATCAGAGAAGGTTTCCTCAGGAGTTGCTTCCAAGTGATGATGTGAAGCTGGCTATCGACACAAAGTATATTGCAGCTGCTTGTGGTGTTCTGTCAATGCTTGACAAAGAAGCAGCAATGAAGACTCTCGCAAACTCGCTTGAGATAATGAAGCCATAGTTTTTGATTGGTTGCATTGAAACATCTCCAGTGCTAGAATGACTTTACGCGGGTGTAGCTCAGTCGGTAGAGCATCAGCTTCCCAAGCTGAGGGTCGCGGGTTCGAGTCCCGTCGCCCGCTCCAGATAGAACTTCCGTGTAGTTCGCCTATAGGATGGTCATCTCACTGTACTTGCATATAGCTTCTGAAGAAGGCAAGACCCCCTGCACACTCACTGACATGGCATACTAACCTGGCACTTTTCGCCGTCCGAAAGAAAAGATCTCCATCTCGCAGGACCTTCAAATGAAATCGATAACAACTCAAATGGACTCTCTCTTATGACGTAGTGCATTAATTCGAGGCGTTTCGGTTCACCGGAAACACTTCGCACAAAGTCCCCCTTTGCCTTTCTGCGTTGTGTAACCACCTGCAGAAAAACTGAAACACTCAGCAGAAATAGTGAACCTAGGTTCTGTCAACCAGAAACCTTAGCAATTCTGCTTGATCGCCGATCCTTGCCGACTCGATTAGCGTCAAGCTGATATCGTATTCAAGCCCGCAAATAATCGAATATCCTGACTTGAATATTAGTGGCATCACCGTGAGCATTACTTCATCAACAAGCTGAGCGTTCAAAAATTCGCTGAATACCGAAGGTCCTCCTGCAATAACTGCTTTAGAGTACCCCTTTCTTTTCAGACTGTGAAGAATATCGCCAGGTGACTCAGAAGTGAAAACAAGCTGCTCAGAACTCCTGTATTCTTGAGGTGAACGTGTCATAACAACATTCAGTCTTCCTGGCAGAGGCTTCCCGATGGTTTCGTAGGTCTTCCTTCCCATTATCAGAACTCCTGCATCAAGAGTGACTTCTTTGAAAAGCTTACGGTCATCACTGGTTGTCCACTCGACTTTGTCATTGTCGGTTCTTGCCACAATACCATTTGCGGAAGAGACAGCCATCATGATCGTATATGGCCTCATCTGGACCTCCTGAATTCAACGGTGGGATGTCTGACAATAGCTTCTGAACGTGGAAATATCGCATCAACTTCTGTAGCGAAAGTCACACTGAATACTGCTTCTTCTTCCAGCTCGGAGACTTGTTTTATGTCGCCTTCATTCAGTCTAACAGGCTCACGCCCCGCAACTGACAGAGATATGGGGGCAGTTCGGTGGTTGGTGATAGTGACAGAACCTTCCTCGCGTTCAAAAGTAATACCGAAAGCCTCTGTTATTCCCTTTCGACACTTGACGGAGTAACTCACGGGCATATGAACGGAAACGATTTCTATGAAATCCTTTGTGTAGTTTCTCATTGTCCCTTCGTACTCAGTCCACCTGCCATCTCTCGAAACTTCTATGATCACTTTCTTGCCAGTCAGTCTTTCCAGTATCGAGTCATAAGAATTGCCGACATAGTCTATGAAGCTTTCGCCAACAGACTTCACATACTTCTGGTTTCCTGCAACAACAGCACTCTTAGGCGCGATTCTTCCAATGAATAGGGAGAATGTGTCTGCAATCGCATCGCGGACTGCGGCAAAGAAGTTGCGAAAGATTCTTCGAACACTTACAATCCAGCTTCTCTTGAATACCAGGCTTGTGCGTTCCCTCTGACGCAGCTCATCAGGAGACAACTGATCAATGATTCTGAATAAACCATGCAGGGCTGAAAACTCTGCTCTGTAGAGTATGTAACCTTTCTCACTATGAGTGATATTGTCATATGGTTCAGGATATTCCAGGACGATGCCACTGCTCTCCAGATACATATATCCCCAGAATGTCTCCTTGTTTTTCAGGATCACAAGGGTCGAAAATGATTGGAAGTCTTTCAGACATCGATCCTTTGCTGTAGACTTGAAGTAACTCACGATGAGTGTAGCTGAGAATATCACGATTATTGTTAAGGCCAGTGTATCCACCGGGCACCTCCTTGGTCAAAACAGTCCGGCAATTTGTTTGATTCCTGGTTTCAGTGACACGAACTGTGTTGTTCTTGAAAATCGTCAAAATGAGTGATGGTCCTGTGGGGTTTCATCTAGGAGGTTACCATGAGAGAACACAATCTGATACGTAACGTTTTTGCCATCTCCGGATATGTCATGCTTGTCACTGGAGGAGCACTGATTGTTGCTGTGGGCGTTTTCGTGATGCTGGGTGCTACTTTTGGAGCGATTGAAAGTGCTCTGCTTGCAGGCTCTGCTGTGCTGTTGATTACTATAGGCTTTCTTCTGATCAGGAATTACGAGCCTGATGAAGAAGAAAGGGCTTCCTCAAATACTGAAGAGGCGAGGATGACAGAGAAGATTGAGAGAGTGCAGAAGTTCCTTGAGAGTGATCTTCCCACCTTGCACAGGTTAATCAGAAGGTCGGAAAGCCTTTTTAGTGATTCTTTACAGCGAATGAGTGAGGAACGGCAGCGATTTGAGAGCGCTTGCGAGTCTTTGACAAGGGCGATCGTTGCGTCACTGGATGATCTGTGGAGGATTTCAAAACTTAATGAAGGGCTCGAAACAGAAGCTTTCAACACCCTCTGTAAAAGGTTGTCAAATGCTGGGTTCTTCGTATACGTCCCTGAGGAAAGATCATTTCCAGATATGAGCTTCTCCAAAATCATCAGAGAGAAAGAGTCTGATTTTCCCAAGGGATCGGTTGTGGAAGTGATTAACCCGGGTTATCGTTATGGAGAACGCCTGATAAGGGAAGCAGAAATCGCTGTAGCCTCGCATCCTTCAAGAGGAAAAGACAAAAAGAAGTAATTCGGGAGGTATTACACGTATGCATGCAATCGGCATAGATTTTGGGACATCTACTTCTGAAATTGGCACTTTTGTTGCGGGAGATGTCAGGATTCTTGAAGACATCTCGGCCGGTAGCAAAACAATCCCTTCTGCTGTCGCCGTGAATGACGACGGAAATGTGATTGTGGGACATGAGGCACTCAAATACGAAGGGCTCGAAGGGAGATTTGTCTCGCAAGTCAAACGTCTCATGGGAACTGATACAGAAGTAGAACTTGGCAATCGCGGGTATCGGCCTGAAGAGATCGCTGCACTGATTATGGGAAAGTTGAAGTCATCTGCCGAAAAGTCATTCGGTGCCAGCATAACGGAAGCAGTAATAAGTGTCCCGGCGAATTTCCCAGAACCTGCAAGGAGAGCAACAATGGATGCCGCTGAAATAGCAGGGCTCAAAGTGTTAAGGCTGATAAACGAACCCACTGCAGCAGCTGTCGCTTTTGGCTCAGTAAAGAGCAGAGCAAAAGAGACTGCCCTTGTTTTCGATTGGGGTGGTGGAACGCTGGATCTGACAGTGCTGGGAATTGAAGGCAGAAATGTGAATGTGATAGCAAGTTATGGAGATCTTTTTCTTGGAGGAAGCGACTTTGATGAAGCAATGGCCGAGTATCTGGAGTCTTCTCTGACAGAGGACGAAGATATAACAATCTTTGCCCACGAAGCTTTGCGGAAAGAAGCCCGACGTGTTAAGGAAGCGCTTTCGTTCAATGATACTGTTGATCTGTACCTGCCTGCAGCGGCAAAGAAAGCTGATGGGACTTCTGTCAAACTTGAGAGACCCCTCTCACGCGAAGAGATGAATCGAGTAGTTTCACATCTGATAGATCGTGCAAGAGAAGTTGTTGATGAGACTCTATCTATGAAGAATGTAGAGTACTCTGAAGTTGACAGGGTGATTCTGGTCGGAGGAACGACATACGTTCCAGCTGTCAGAGAGATGCTCCAGGACCTTTTCCCGGGGAGAGTCAGTACTTCCGTTGATCCCGATCTTGCTGTCTGTATTGGTGGAACTTATCAGGCGGCCATAATGAAAGGGCTTGTTGTTGGCGAAGACCAGGTTATCACTTCAGATATCTCGCCATATGGACTGGGCCTTGAAGTGCTCGAGCAAATCGGCAATAGCTGGGAGTTCATCTATGATCCCCTCATAGAACCAAACACGACTCTTCCTTTCGAAACGAACGTAGAATACGATCTTCTCAGTTCAGAACAACGTGCAGTCAATATTCGTGTGCTTCAGTCACACAGGAACACCAAACAGCTTGCAGAAGAAGCCATAGATACCGGAATTCATGCCAGAATTGCCGGCATACCTCAGCGACGCGACACAGAACCACACACGCTTCGCATAGATTTCTCCTACGATGCAAACGGAATGATTCATCTCAGCGCAACAATTGTTGAAACAAAACAAAGCATAACGATAGACTTTTCGGAAACTGAAGTCTCTCTAACTGAGCAGGATAAACTTGCAGCGAAACATGAGATCATGGAATTACTCAAACACATGTGAACCGTGAAAACTCTCTCTGATATGAAAGAATCAGCAAAAGAGCCGCCTTAGAGGCGGCTATTCACTAACATTCATCTTTTAGCTGTGCTTTGCAGCAATTTTCACCAGTTCAACGAAGCTCTCATCAAGGCTTGCGCCGCCCACAAGTCCACCGTCAATATTCTCCAGGCTAACGAGTTCGTCGAAGTTCCCCGGTTTTATGCTTCCTCCGTAAAGAATCCGGCATCTCTCGGCAGCATCCTTACCATAAAGCTCCGCAATCAGCCCTCTAACAAAACCCATCGCTTCGTCAGCCTGTTCAGGGGTGGCTACAACACCTGTTCCTATAGCCCAGACGGGTTCATAAGCAATGATGATCTGGTCCAGTTCTTTGTGGGAGATCCCCCTCAAGCCTTCTCTTATCTGTCTTTCCAGAACGTTCTCCATCTCGCCATTTTCCCGTTCTTCCAGGGTCTCTCCTATACACACTATTGGAATAAGATCAATTCCCAGCACATAATGAAGCTTCTTGTTGACTTCCTCATTGGTTTCACCAAAGACCTGTCTTCTCTCGGAATGACCAATAATCACATGACTACAACCGAGATCTTTGATCATCAATCCAGAGGTCTCCCCTGTGTATGCTCCAAAATCTTCATAGAAAACATTTTGCGCTCCAGTAAAGATACGTGTTCCTCGAAGGACCTCGGTTACTGCATCAATACATGATGTCGATGGACAAACCACTACATCTACCTGTGACAAAAGCTCATCAGAAATCTCGTCTGCAAGCTTCCCTGCGAAGAGCCTTGATTCTGCCGGTGTTTTGTTCATCTTCCAATTACCAGCAACCATCAATCGTCGTTTTTTTTTCCAGCTTCCTCGCTGATAAGACTCGCGATTCCCGGTAGCTCTTTCCCTTCAAGCATTTCCAAAGAAGCTCCTCCACCAGTTGAAACATGACTGACCCGGTCTGCAAGGTTGAACTTGTTGATGGCTGCCACACTGTCTCCGCCACCGATTATCGTCGTAGAATCCTTTAGAGCTGCTATTGCCTGCGCTATCTTTTTTGTGCCGACTGCGAAATCATCGATCTCGAAGACACCCATGGGGCCGTTCCATACGACAGTTCTAGCGCCTTCCAGCTTACTGACAAACAGTTTCAGCGTTTCAGGGCCGATATCAAGGCCCTTCCAGCCCTGGGGTATACCCTCATCAACGGAGACCGTTTTCTTTTCAACGCCTGAAGCGATCTCTTTCGCAATGATAGTATCCACAGGTAAGACAAGTTCAACGCTCTTCTTCTCAGCTTCTGCCATGATCTCTTTGCTGAGTTCGATTTTGTCGTCTTCTGCAAGAGAATCCCCTATGGGTTTGCCCAAAGCCTTAAGGAAAGTGAACATCATCGCACCACCGATCAGTATCTTGTCCGCCTTTTCAAGAAGATTGGTGATTACTCCAATCTTGTCTGATACTTTTGCTCCACCCAGAATTACCACGTATGGGTGTTCAGGATCATGAACAGCTTTACCGAGCATCTTGATTTCTTTCTCCATCAAGAAACCCGCCACACTGGGCAGAAACTCTGCTACACCAACATTCGATGCATGAGCCCTGTGAGCAGTGCCAAATGCATCGTTAACGTGTATATCAGCCAGCGAGGCCAGCTCTTTCGCAAAGCCTCTGTCGTTCTTGGTCTCTTCAGCGTGAAAACGAACGTTTTCCAGTAGTACGACGTCTCCATCCTGCATGGCTTCGATGACTCTCCTCGCTCCTTCTCCGACACAATCTTCAACAAAGGCAACATTTCTGCCGAGAAGGTCCTCAAGTACCTTCGCAACAGGTCTCAAACTGTACTTGGGATCGGGCTCGCCTTTTGGTCTGCCCAGATGTGATGTAAGGATGACTCTCCCGCCACTGTCAATTATGTGATTGATTGTGGGAAGTGCTGCCCTAATGCGGGTATCGTCAGAAACCTCACCGGTTTCCTTATCGATAGGAACATTGAAGTCTGCTCTTATCAGAACTCTCTTGCTTTTCAAATCTATGTCTTTTATTGATTTCTTGCTCACTATAATCCCTCCTTTCAACGACTAAAAAAGGGGCCGAAGCCCCTGAAATTACATAGTTGCCATTCTCTTGGCAACGTCTACTACTCTGCAGCTGTAACCATATTCATTGTCATACCAGGAGAATACCTTCACAAAGGTACCTCTGACATAGGTCAGTTCTGAATCAAGAATCCCAGATTCAGTTGTTCCTACTATGTCACTGCTGACAAGTGGCTCGCGGCTGAATCGTACGATCCCTCTCAAAGCTCCGTTGGCGGCTTCTTCAACAATCGTATTAACCTCTTCCGCACTAGTTTCTCGTTTCACGATGAGGGTAAGATCAGTCATCGAACCATCGGAGACCGGTACTCTCATTGCGACACCGTCGAGTTTTCCCTTGAGCTCAGGGATTACTATACCCACAGCTTTGGCTGCACCGGTTGTTGTCGGTATGGTGTTGATGGCTGCTGCTCGCGCCCTTCGCAGATCTGAGTGAGGAAGATCAAGAATCCTCTGGTCGTTTGTGTAGGCGTGAATTGTCGTAAGGAATCCGGTTATGACGCCCAACTTATCATGGAGCACCTTGATGATAGGAGCGATCGAATTAGTTGTGCAGGAAGCAGTAGAGACAACCATATGTTCAGCCTTGAGTGCGTCGTCGTTCACGCCTGGCACGATGGTACAGTCAACTTCGCCCTTTGCTGGAGCGGTAATAAGAACCTTCCTGGCTCCAGCTGAATCGATGTGTGGCATAACCTTCTCCTTGCTCCTGAAAACACCCGTTGCCTCGACAACAATATCCACGCCCAGATCCTTCCAGGGAAGAGCCGCGGGATTCTTTTCAGAGAAGACCTTTATCTTGTTTCCATCTACAGTTATGTAGCCTTCTCCGGCTTCAACGCTTCCATCATACTTGCCATGCACCGAGTCGTATTTGAAAAGGTGGCCTAGAGTCTTAGCGTCAGTCAGGTCATTTATTCCCCGAATATCAAACTCCTTCCTTTTCAGCATCTCTCGCATTACAAGCCTTCCGATTCGTCCAAACCCGTTGATTCCAATCTTCACCGTCTTCTACACCTCCTATAGCATTGAATCAGGAATTCCTAGATTTCCTGTGACTTTTGCGGTTTCTTCGTTTCTCTTTTCAGATATTAGCCCCAATGCTTCATTGACTGCGGCAACCACCAGATCCTGGACTATCTCCAGCGGTTCATCCTCGATCTCTTCGGAGATCTCAATGGACTCTACCCGATAATCGCAACTGGCACGGACTTTGACGACACCGCCTCCGGCGCTGGCCTCCACTTTGATTTCTCTGAATTTCTCCTCAAGGCCCTCCATTTCTTCCTGGGCCTTTTGAGCCTGCTTTAGAAGCTCTCCCATCTGTCCTGATCTTTTTTGAGAGCCTCCCACACTTCTTCCTCCAAGTCCACGGATGCGTTTTGGCATTCTATCTATTCCTCCTCGCCTGTATCCACAGATAATTCTACATCATCACCGAATAGACGCACAATCTTGTTGACATACTCACGCTGATCCTCTGTGAGAATCTTCATCACTTCGTCTCTATCTTTTACCTTTGTGCCAGGCCTACTGCGAACACTTTCATCAGAATCTCTTCCCGGGGTTATTTCGGTCTCATCTTCAACCTGCAGCAATCTGCCTGTAGCCTTTCGAACTTCTGATGAGATAGTCTCTCTCTCTTCTTCGAAGATCTTTCTTGCAAAATGGGCTTCCTTTGGGAATGTTAGAGTGATGGTGTTGTCGTCTTCTTTTACATCAGCCATTTTTAATACACTCCAGGTTACTATCTGTCCTCTTTCATAGAGCGAGTCAAGAAAACCGGCATAACCCGACTTCTCTGTCTTTGGTTCAGGTTTGTCCTCGGCTTTCTCTGGTAAAGTTGTCTTCTCTTGGGGCTTTCCCGCAGGTTTTGCTAAGGTACTGACAGAAGAATCTTGGTGAGAACTCCGGAGTTTCTGCATCTTCATGATGCTGAGCACTTCAAAGACCCCTCTCTTGTCCATTGCGTTCCTGAGCTCCTGATGTATTTCCCAAGCTGCCGAACCTACCTTGACTCCATCCTCAAGTGTCATTTCCCCACTCACCAGTCGTGTCTTCAGGAGATCCAGGAGCTGTACTGTAAGCTGGTCAAAAGAAAGCCCATTATGAGTGATGGTCGAACTGATTTTAATAATCTCATCAGGAATCCCTTCAACCAGTGCATTCAGATAATTGCTCACCGTTTCCTCTGGCACCAGCCCAAGGATCGTGTGGACGTCGTCAAGGGTTATCTCACTGGAGACTGATGAGACCCTTTCCAGGACATTGACACCATCACGCATACTTCCCCTGGCATGTCTTGCTATTAATTTGAGGACTCCTTCAGAGTAAGTGATTTCTTCCTTCTCAGCGATCATTCTGAGGTACCCTTCAATGTCCATATCTGAGAGAGACCTGAACTGAAAGACCTGGCACCTCGAAATGACAGTATCTGGAACCTTCTCCAGGTTTGTTGTAGCAAGAATAAAGACAGTGTTCTGTGGAGGTTCTTCAAGTGTCTTCAACAGGGCGTTAAAAGCTTCCCTTGTGAGCATGTGGAATTCATCGATAATATAGACCTTGGTCTTGCCCATAACCGGGCGGTATCCTGCAGCATCACGAATCTTTCGTATCTCATCAATCCCTCTGTATGATGCTCCATCGAGTTCGACCACATCCATATGACTTGCCCGATCAACACTCAAGCATGAGTCGCATCTTCCGCATGGCTTGTCATCTGACGTGCAATTCAGATATTTGGCAAGAATCCTGGCGGTAGAGGTCTTACCGGTACCTCGTGGCCCAGCGAAAACGTAAGCGTGAGAATGAGTCCCTCTTTCCAGAGCTCTCTTGAGGGGAAGGGTGACATGCTCCTGACCGATCACACCATTGAAGTTTCGTGGTCTATGCTTTCTGTATAATACTTCGTACATCTTTCACCGACCTTTTCAGTTACTGATTATACCAGATTCAGCATATCCTCAGGGTTAGCCAACCCTCTTGAAACGCCATGTTCCCTTCTTGTAGTAGAAAAGCATCACGACGAACTCTGAAAAATCTGAAAGAAAATACGACCACCAGACCCAAACGATATCCATTTTTAACCATGTAATTGTTATGACAAGAACAGGAATCTGCACAGCCCACCTCGCCACAACACTCGCATACATGAAAGGAAGGTTGAACCCTGAGCCTGAAAAGACTGTGGAGAGCCCAAAACCATATGCTAGAAAGATCAGCCCGACAGAACCGATCCTCAAGAAAGTCGTACCCAGAGCAATAATCTCGGGATCGTCCGAGAAAAGCCCCATTACATGAGGACCGACCAGAAAGGCTACTGCAACGAAAAAGAACAGGAAGAACGCTCCGAGAATTCCTGAAAGCTGTGCAGTCCTCCTTGCTCTTTCGATTTCGTTTATCCCGAGACTCTGTCCAACAATCGTTGAACCTCCCATGGAAAGACCGACAAGCGGCATGAAGGCAAAGCCAAAGAGCCTTCCCGCAACACCTGTGGCAGCAACGGCAGCAGTCCCAAAGACGGCAACAAACCTCAGGACTATCACTCCAGAGAGGTTCCTGAGCAACCCTTCTATTCCAGTAGGAAGACCTACGGTAAGCAGCTTCTTGTCAGTCGGCCAATGAAGCCTGAACAACCCTCGAATCCTGGGCGATATACCTTGTTTTCCACTGAACAATACGGTGAATCCAATCAAAAAGGCTATTGTCTGTGAAGTTATCGTTGCAACCGCGGCTCCAAAGACACCCAATCCTGCGCCAGGCAAGCCAATGAGCGGGACAGTATCGAAAATCAGAACAGGATCAAGCGTGATATTGATGATGCTGGCAAGAATCATTATCATCATCGGGGTTCTCGCGTTACCCACACAACGAAGCGCTGTATTGACAGAGTAAGAAGAGAACATTATAGGAAGGAAGAACAGTCGTATATAGCCGTAGTCAAGAGCGGCATTGATAACCAGTTGATCATCAGAGAAGAATCTCAAAGCCGGTTTCAGAAACAGTGCCACAAGAATCGCTGCTATTATCGCCACCAGACACTTGAATGTTATCGTCTGTTCGATTGAGCGGTTAGTTGCGTTAAGATCTTTCCTGCCATAACTCTGGGAGATGAGCGATATAGAGCTTTGCCCTATGATTGAGTTTAGAACTTCAACCGTCCAGAACAGGGTTGAGAAGATCGTGACGCCAGCAATCGCTTCAGACGAGATTCGTCCGATCCAGAAGATGTCAACAATATCATAGACCATCTGCGAACTGAATCCGATCATCGTTGGAAGAGACATGTACATCAGGTTCCTGATTATGCTACCTTTAGTAAGATCTCTCGCCACATCTCCACCCCAAGAGTTGCATGAAATTCGCATAAACTCTATCCTACACGGGCTATAATGTCAACTGCATGGCGATTCATTCTTATGATAAAGATTATCCACTGTAAACGTTCGTTTATATTATGATATAATTTTTTAGATTGGCTATCAGGAGGGGGACCCTTTGAAAACGACTGACAAAGTCAGGAATCTTGCCCTTCTTGGTAAGAGGTTTACCTCGTCTGAGTTAACTTCTGCAGCTGAATACCTGGACATTGACGCTGATTACATTGACGATCTCATATGTCATCTATGTGAGAATGATGTGATCATCTGTGAAGACAATACTTACCAGATCGTCAATCCAGTGCTTCTTTCACTCATTGATTCCCATCCTTATTGCGGTGAAAGTATTCATATCAGGCTAGCCTGTGTTAGAGAGAAAACTGACTCGATTCTATTTCACGCAAAACTCGCCGGCATTTCAGAACGTTCTTTTGCTGCCAGGTTACTCAGGTATACCTGCAATGATTTCGAGAAGCATCCCAACGTGAAGCTTGCCCTGGAAAGACTCAAGGCAATTGAGTTTCTGGCAGGCGAGCAACCTTGGGCTGCACGAAATCTTAGAATACACCTTTCCGAAATGACTGCCTCAGGCGTAGATTTTTCGGAAGAGCTTCTCAGAAGCTTCTCTGAGGGTAGACTGTACGGAAACTATCACCTGCTTCTGCGAGCGTTTCTTCACCAGTATCCGCAGGAAGAACTCCTGAGAGCAATACTGAGACGCAAGGAACTCCCATGTACAAGCTTTCAGAGGACTGTGCTGCAGTTCTTCGAAGCAAGGCTAAGATACCTCCTTGACTCAAGTGATAAGAACGCGGAATTAATTGCTGAGACAGTATTTAACATTGGGGAGAAAACGCGTTTTGAGGCAGTGTTGAAGGCTGATGGCTTGAATTTCTACGGTCTTCATCTTCGTAAGGTTGGTGATCTGTCAGGATTCAAGAAGATGATACAAGAGGCGATCGAGCTAACTGAGCGGTTTGATTTGGAGCTCTTCAAAGCCAGGTTTTACAATAACCTCAGCCTCATATACATGGACTCAAATCCTGCATACTCGCA
>DLVL01000001.1 GCA_003444085.1 Kosmotogaceae bacterium
TTAAGGCTCTTTACGATTCCTTCCCTGACAAGGGAATCGTTATCAGTGACAGTAGTAGCATATTGCTCAGGAAAGGTTTGGGTGACCTTTCGAGAAGGTTCTTGGTAAAACGAATCCCATTGCTGTCGCTCAGGGAGTACATATACCTGAAAAGCGGACAAATGGTGAATACATTTGATGGATTTGAAACGCCTCCTGCAACAATGATCGCAGCTGTGAAAAACTTCAACATAATGAAACTCTTTCGCGAGTATATCGCAGAAGGCTTCAGACCCATCTTTCTAGAGGGCTCATATGCTGACAGACTATGGAACATCATCGAAAAGACAATCTACAAGGACATCCCCTTTTTTGTCCCTCAAATGTCAGAGAATCACTTGCGGTTTATGAATGCAGTTCTTGCCCATCTTGCTCTTGCGAGAATTCCTACGGTAAATGTGAACAGCTTGTGTAGTAAATGGGAGCTGGGTAAGAGAAAGCTGTACCAGTTACTGAGTGCCATGGAACATACCGGATTGATAAGGATCATAAGGAAGAAAGGAGATACCAGAATCAATTCTGTTGGATCGAAGATTTTTCTTGAAGAGCCCTCAATGTATTACCTGTTTGACGGAGAACTGGGTAATGTAAGAGAGTGTCTTGTTGCTACACTTCTTCAAGAAAGTGGTAGAACGCTATATGCTAGTGAAGATGAGCAGCAAGCAGATTTCGAGGTCAACGGATTGAAGTTGGAGGTTGGAGGAAGAAACAAGAGAAGAAAACAAGCCGATTTTGTCATCAAAGATAACATCGATACACCTGCAAAAAACACTCTTCCCATGTGGTGCCTGGGTTTCGAATACTGATTGGATTCTGCTGGGGCAACAGATCCGTCTTTCTGGGCACGCACCCCTGGAACGAAAAACGGTTCAGTCCCCAACGTTGGTTCTTATTGTTCGAGCGCGAATGGCTGAACGATGTTAAGCCCCTCTACACTACTGTGGAAAACGATTGTCGCTTTTGTTGTGCATAATATATTATGCCCTTCTTTTCACACCATTCGCATAAGAGAACTCAACGATATCCATGTAAAGTACTCTTGTCTCTATGTCGTGTAGGTCAGAATTATACCCGCCAATGTAGATTATTGAAGTGCTGAGTCATCTCCACAGTATGATCAAGAAATCGAGCACAGCAATTACCGGTTCCGGTTGATGCTTTTCCGGAAAGGCATCTTACAGTTCTTCTGAATAGGATGAAATTACTGCCTTTGCAAATTTCTCGATATCCGGCAGGCTATTCTTCATGATCCTGTATACTACCCGAGGCTCGGTATCCCAGTAAAGATAAACCAATCTGTTTCTGAATCTCGCCATGTTTACAAGTGATTCTGTGAGTTCGCGGTCGATAATCCCGTTTTCGTTCAATATTCTGAAGATGTCAGCATAGTCTTCAGGATTTCTCCAGGAATTTGAAGCAATAAGGTGGTTGCCGATATTAATGCATGTTTCAATAGACATCTGAAGACATCTTTCAATAGCTGCCTGAAGCACTTTATCTTCAATAAACACGTCTTCTTCGACATTACCCCACTCTGAAAGCCTCTCAAGGTACTTCTTGAGATTACTTATGTGCCTGCTGATCTTTATCTTGTCAACCAAGACGGATCACCAGCCTTGATCTTGCGAAATAGCTGCTGATAGTACTCTCTGAGCCGTGGTTCAAAATCGAAGAATAGTGTTCTCGTTCTTTCTTCGAAATCTGCCCTTTCTTTGTTCGACCTTGCATAGAGTATCTTTCCGGTTCGGATTATCTGATATTTCATCGCCAGCGGTGCGGCGTTAATATCAATCAGGTCAAATTCGTCAGTTTCAATGGTTTCGGAGATGAGATCGGTGAGTCTGCAGAGAAGATCAAATGATTTTTCAGTTGATGGATTGCCTTCCAGAAGAACTGCGAGATCAATATCGCTAAGAGCTGTCATCTTTTCAACAGCACACGAACCAAAGAGGTACAGAAGAACCACTTCGGGGATAGTGCTTACTTTTTCTCCCAGTAGGAAAACCTTCTCCACGTTTTCAGGGCTTATGGACTTCCCGCGCTTTATCATATGAACACCCCACTGCTGTGATTATAACAGCCCCAAAACGAAGAGTGCCATTCCTTGATAGCAGTCGCGATTTGATGGAAGCGCGGCTTTTCGGGCCAAACAAGGGCAGAACGTTCTGCGGTGTATCTGCAATGCTTTGGAAGATGGTTTAATCCAGCGGTAGATCCATCACATTCTATACCGTTCTCTTGAAACCTTTCGAGTGTCAAACGTGATAAGCTCACGGTTTGTCTGAGCCTCTTTTCAGAGACTGAACCGTTTTTCGTTTTGTAGGGGCAGAACACTGTTCTGCCCTTCTTTACCAGAAAAACGGATTCCGTTGCTCTGCAGCTCTCATATATTAGGGCAGAACACCGTTCTGCCCCCACAGCACTGTTGTATTCTGTCTATACCTTGCTTTGAATGTTGTTTTTGTTCTTCTTGTGTACGGGCACAATAATTTGTTCCTCTTTTTCGAATCGTTTGAAGGTTGCTTCTGGGTGTTCAGCTTCTCGTCGTGAAACGACGACCCGCTTCACCGCTGTTTTTGCGGTTCCGCTTCAGACCAGTTTCTGGTCTTCCGCTTCGCGTGATTCTTCTCCACGCTCCGCTTCTTGAGCGTCCTTTGCTCAATTGGCTTCCCGCAGCGACTTCCTGCGTTCCGCTTCATGGACTGATCCTGCCAATTTAGCTTCGCAACTCATAGAGTTGCTTGGCTTCTCGCGATGGTCTACCGCAGTGGTGCTCTGCTAGAATTGTTCGGGAGGGATCAGATGGCCAAACTTATGAGAGTCATAAACCGCGATCAGTGTATTGGTTGCTACAGTTGTATGTTTGCATGTTCAAGAGCCTGGGAAGACGTCATAACAGTGGAAAAGGCAGCCCTCAGGGTGAAGAACTATCCAGGAGTTGAAGGAGCGTTTTCAGTCAGAATCTGCTACGGCTGCACGACGCCTGATTGTGCTGCTGCATGTCCGACTGAGGCTCTCACGCCTCGAAAGGGTGGAGGGGTTGTCCTTGATCCAGAGAAGTGCATTAACTGCCACAAATGCATCGAAGCGTGCGTGCCCAGGGCTCTTCAGTGGGATACCGAGAAGAAAGTACCAATAGTATGCAGACACTGTGGCATCTGCGCTCGCTTCTGCCCTGTGGATGTCCTCTCTCTTGAGGAGGTGGAATAATGCGACGATTCTACATGCTCGAGATAAACCTTACTGAAGAGACTGCTGAAAGAGTTGACTGCACAGAGCTCTTCTCTGAGTGGCTTGGTGGCACAGGGGTTGCTACAAAGCTTCTTTATGATTCATGCAGCTCAGAGACGGATCCGTTGAGCCCAGAGGCACCGGTAATCTTTGCCATAGGCCCTCTAAACAACGCGTTTCCTGTTATGTCAAAGACCGTTGCTCTTTTCAAGTCACCTCTGACCGGCGATCTTGGAGAATCACATGCAGGAGGACGTCTGGGTCTTGCTCTTTTCGAAAGTGGCAATCATGTGATGCGCATACGCGGAAAGGCAAAAGAGTTTTCTTATCTAAGTGTCGAAAACGATCAAATTGAGCTAAAGCAGGCTTACTCACTGAAAGGAATGTCGGCACTTGCAACAGAGAGAGTGCTGCGCGACGTAGAGACACGATCAGGCAAGAGATCTTTCCTGAGGATAGGGCCGGCAGGAGAGAGATTATCTCCAATTTCCTGTGTAACAGTAGATGCCTCACGGCATTTTGGAAGGCTAGGATTGGGAGCAGTTTTGGGTTCTAAAAACGTAAAAGCAATAGTTATTTCCGGAGACAGCTACTTCAAACTTGATAACAAGAAACCTTACCTTCAGCTTTATCAGAGGATCTTTGACCAGGTAGTGAATTCAGAGGCAATGACGAAATATCACGACCTTGGAACTTCCATGAACGTGATACCCTTGAGCAAAATCAATGGCCTGCCGACAAGGAACTTCTCCCAAGGATTCTTCGAAGGCGCAGAAAACATCTCCGGAGAAACCTTTGCAAGAGACTTTCTCGCACAACAGATTGCATGTGCCGGGTGTCCAATAGGCTGCATACATATGGCAACTTACCGTGAAGCGTTTGAACCTGAGCATCACATGTACAAAACTCTAAAGGTCTCATACGATCACGAGCTAATCTACGCGTTGGGATCCAACCTATCGATTGATTCTCCAGAAATGGTTCTCAAGCTTCTGCAGGTGATTGAGAAGCAGGGATGGGATGCTATAAGCATTGGCGTAACTCTTGCCTGGGCAACTGAGGCTTTTCAGCGTGCCATCATCGACGAAACCACAACAGGTGGAGAAATCCTGTCTTTCGGCAACGGAGAGACGTACCTGAGAATCCTCAAGAAGATTGCATCTGGCGAAAACGAGTTCTTCTCTGATCTCGAAAAAGGAACGGAGTACTGCTCAAAGAAATACGGCGGAGAGGATTTTGCCATGACCTTTAGAAGGAACGAAGCTCCTGGATATGTTACAGGCATGAACGCTTTCCTAGGATACGCCACAGGTGTCAGGCATTCTCATCTTGACAGTGCAGGCTACTCTGTTGACCAGGAGATCATAAACAACCCGATCTCTTTCGAAGAACAAGTTCGCAAGATCTATGACGAGGCTTGCTGGCGGTTCATCTTCAATTCACTTGTCGGTTGCCTGTTCGCCCGAAAGATCTACGACCAGAAAACAGTGCTCGAAGCGCTCGAAGTTTCTGGTATGAAAAGCTGGGACGCTGAAAAGCTTGATACCCTTTCGCGCAAGATCCATTCTCTCAAATTCAAATTCAAAGAAGAGAACGGATTCAGTTTTGACGACCTCAAGCTCCCACCAAAGCTTGAACATGTATACACCACGAACGGTAAGCTATCACAGAGCGATTTCAAGAAAGGTGTCGAACTGTACAAGAAATGGCTTCAGGAAGACCATCATCCCGTGTGAGAGTACCAGGGCAGAACAATGTTCTGTCCCTACAATACCTGTTATCTTCTGTTTATACCTTGCTTTGGATGTTGTTTTCGTTCTTCTTGTGTAGATGCATAACACTGTTATGCCCTTAATTTGACATCGTTCGTAGACTGTTGTGGGTTCTCGCACAACGCAAGACGCACGTCGGATTTTCTTGAACTGGCCTACGAAGAAGCACTGGCCTGCAAGTGGCGCAGCCGTGAATCAGCACTGCCCGTCCGATCTTGACGGAACTGGCCCCGCCTGTATTTGGCGGAACTGGCGCTTCTATCTTCTACCGAGAACCAGGAACAGAGAACTGGGAACCATAATAATTGAATCTCTCCCCGTGATCTATCGCT
>DLVL01000024.1:0-224 GCA_003444085.1 Kosmotogaceae bacterium
GTATCGTAGGGGCAGAACACTGTTCTGCCCTGGAGATACGAGAGGTGTCAAGTTAAGGGCATTACAATGCTATGCCTATACACCAGAACAACGAAAACAAGGTTCAAAGCAAGGTGAAGACATAACATCTTTGGGGACAGATCCGTTTTTCTGGGCAAAAGCCCCTGGAACGAAAAACGGTTCAGTCCCCGTCAATGGAAGTATTGTATTGCAGAACACCGTTC
>DLVL01000024.1:326-3687 GCA_003444085.1 Kosmotogaceae bacterium
AATGGTATTATGCATCTACACAATAAAAGCAGTAAACATCACGAGAACGACGCAAAACTAGAACCATTAGGGTCAGGAGAGGATGGCAAACAATAACATCGGAGGAGTGCTTATGAGTATCTACGATAGAGATTGGTACCGCGAGGAATCAAAAGAACCGATTGCCGGAAAACGGAAAAGGCGCGACAATCGGTTCTTGTATGGACTCTTGCTCGGACTCGTCATCGGATTTCTCGGAGGTATTCTTGTCTGTCTTTGATAATCTTTGCCTAGAAAGCAATAGAAACAAATGGTCTTATCTCATAAACAGGTTTCTCGTATCCACCATATTCTTCAAAGTATCTTCCCATGTACAGCGAGAAATCACCGCCAATTCTGATCCTTCCAAAGTCATAGTATCCTCCGAGCTTAAAGATTCCAGCAGGGTATTTTTCTCCATCTGAGTTTCCCCAGTATTCAGGATCAGTCCATTTGCCAGGTTCATCGCTCGGATCATCCATGTATAGATAGGGAGTTTTCATGTTTACCTCCCCCTGAACAAAATAGTCAAATTCCAGGTTCACTGTAAATCCAAGCTGGCTGTAGATTGATATGAACACAGAGAAGCCGTTGAGGTCGGGACCGTACTTAAAGCCCGTTGGATACTCATTGAGGTCTCTTGCGCCAGGGTACTCTGATTTCGTGAGAGTTCTGTTTGTGAATGTAAGAAGCGGCTGCCACCTGTTGTACATCCAGGTGTCAACGTGATAACCTTCCAGGGCGACTGAGAAGACTACGTCTTCAAACCTGTGAGCGTATTCAACACCACCTCCAAATGCTATTGCCATAGGCTTGCTTCTTGCACCGTATTTCTCTGTTGGTCCTGCAAAGTCATCCATTGCGAATTCTCCATAGAACTGCAGACCAGGGAGTACAGTCACTGAGAAATCTGCGACGCCCATGACATTTGAATAGCCTTCTCCGTAAGTATTGTGGTATAGAATGAAGGGATTGAAGTCAGTCAGATCGAGTTGTTTGCCACCAACGACATTGAGTTCTCCAAGACCCAATCTTAACCATGGAGTGACCTGGAAATCCATGCGATGTCCGATAATGTGTTTTGCAGGATAATCATATATCTGATCCTGATTTAGGTCCCAATACTTGAATTGCCCATCGGACGTCTTTCTCTGTCGTTCCCAGTCGCTAGAATTCATCAAAGAGATCACTGAGATGAGGTTGAATGTGTAAGTGAAGTTACCCGACCCAAACATCGGTGCAGAGTACGCTGCTGACAGGTTGTCGTAGTATTGGGAAGCATCACTGAGCGCAAGCCCATTTCTCATGGGTCCCCAGGAAAGTGTGGTTCTTCCCAAAGAAGCATAGAAATGTTCTGTACCGTATGATGCATATCCGAAAGAAGGCCAGCTTAGCTCCAACGCTTCAACTGCATTTATCATCTCAACCGGCAGGTTAGTGTAAGGTCTTTCTTCTCTCGAAGGGCCGTGTGTGATGTAGCTGCGATAGTCTTTTCGAAGGTCGATGTTTATGACTCCGGTCAAGTTATCGCCTGCAAATGTGAAGAATCCCAGTTCGAGCCATGGGAACATGCTATCGTATCTGTATCTTATGTACTCCGGAACATCTGTGTTGTACCATCCCGAACGAGGCCATGGCTCAAAGTTGCTTAGAATTAACTGCGGAGAAAACCTTCCGGAAAAGAATGTTCTGTGTTCCGATTCCAGTTGAGCTATACCATTTGCTTTTTCTGCAAAGGAAAAAGGAATAGGAGTATTTGCCAACAACGGAACCTCTCCATCCAGAAGTACAGAAATCCTCCACTTTTCGTAGTCTTCAGTAGATTTGAAAATGAGCGTTCCCATATTCGAGATCACAGTTGAAGTTATGAAGACACAAACCAGGAATATCAGAATGATGTTTCTCATAGCATCTCACCCCCATTGAGAAACTACCTGAATACTATTTGATAAGCCAATCCAACACGAATGTCAAAGTCTATTTCTCCGGCATGGATAGCCAAGGAAGGAGAGACTAAAAGCAGAAGATCCTTTCCAAGGGTAATTCTGCTGTCAAGAGAAAGCCTCGAAATCCTTGTTACTGGTTCTACGGGTCCATACCAATCCTGATCAAAGGGATCTCCCTCTACTATATCCGGGTTGCCGTAATCGCCATCTATACCGTGGGCACCAATAACGATATGCTCAAACTTGAGCAAATGCTTCCATTTCAAGGATTCCCAGCTCAGCTTGGCAGTGTGAAGCTGAGCGTCAGCACCATACGGAAACCCGTAGAAAGTATCTATGGTTGTCCAGTTAGTCCAGAAGAGGTTCAGCCTGAGTGGATTGGTGTACTTGCCGATCTCCTCATCTCTGTTGTACATATACGTGGAAGAATGATAGAACTCGTAGCCAAAGCGAAGTCCTCCTGAGAATCGATTCCATCTTGATTCAAGAGCATGATCTTCGTCAAATAACCCTGTTCTCTCGAAGACACTTCCCTCCATAAGTTGAACATCGAATCCTGCGGACCAGCCAAAACCATGTGGATTTGAACGTTTTGATTCTGTTGACAGCCTGAAATCATCCAGGGCAAACTCACCAAAGATCCTCACTGGCCCCAGGGAATACTCCGCCATTATGAAACCAATCACATTGGAAAGACTCTGGTAAGTGTGATGGAATATAAGGAATGGGCCGAGATCCTGCAGGTCTGGATAGGTTCCATATACGAGGTTCTGCTCAGCAAAACAGAGACGGAGCCCTCCGACTTCAAGTCCGTACTTGTGGCCTATTGTGGTCTTTGGACCACCTGAAGCCGTACGATCAGATGCGACAGTAAAGAACCCGTAGAAGATCTCGCCAAAGGAAGTATCATTGTGTAACTCGAGCCAGATGTGGTCAAAATACGGAGCGGCGGTCGACAGTGAGAAAGAGTGCTCTCCAGGGCCCCAGCCGAGTTTTCGTCTTCCAATTGAAATGACAGCATAATCGTTTTGATGATGAAGATAACCCAATCTAGGGAAATTGGGATCGATAAATGGAGCAAAGCTATCTGCTGAAATCGGCAGATTCGACCAGTCTCTTCCAAGAAGAAATGCAGAGAGTTCCTGTCTTAAGTCCATGCTCACAAATGCTCTGGTATTGCCCGATGATATTGATAGAGAGATCAATGAGAAGGGTGGATATGACAAATAACGATATAGATCGTACAGATCAGGCTTGTGATCTGTAGATTCGTGCACATAAGAGTTGAATGAAAAAACGGGAAACACAGAGACAATGAGTCCTGTGCCTCCCATGAAAACAGCACATAACAACAAGACCAAGACACAAAGCTTTGCCCTCAAAACCCTACCCCCTGT
>DLVL01000048.1:0-1729 GCA_003444085.1 Kosmotogaceae bacterium
TCCTATCACTGTACTACCACACAGAAGACCTACAAGCATGAAAACAAACGTGAAAATGCTTCCCGGCTGCGCCTTCTGAACCGAATCAGTCCCTCTATTACCTGCCTCAGAAGATATTCTGCCAGACATCAGGACCGCGAATAGCATCAGAATAGTGATTGCAAGGAAGATCACGAACAGCCCAAATCCTATCAGAATCCCTAAGATAAGCGAGACTAACGTGAACCCGAGAGTCCCCCACACTCTCACGAAGTTGAATGAAGCTCCCTTTGACTTCATGGAGGACATAACGATCGCATCACCTAATGGGACCACTGAAGCCAGGAAGAACGTACTCAAAACCATTGCTAACACTGCCATAATGAAGGACGATGAGAGGTACACTCCCCAAATTGTGATCGATGTGACCAGTGCCAAGAGGGCGAATATTCTCTTGTCATTCTTTACAGCTCCTGCTCTGAACCATGCTGGATTGGACAGGAGTGATACCAGGGGCATCACGGCCATCAAGATCCCGATCTGTGAAGGAGAGAATCCTCTGAGATCAAAGAACTGCGCCAGCAAGGAATAGGCGCCCAGATTACCGTATATCAACCATTGTAACGTCCCTTCCTTGAAGGGAATCCTGTTAACCTTCTTCAACTCGCACCTCTTTCCAGCACAAGATACCACTCAGGTGTCTTCAGTTACCGGTCGCTCACAATGGATTTCTCAGAGCTAGTCTTTCCCAATGAATGATCAGGCGAGCAATATCGAGTCATATTCTTCAGACTGCCCTTACAAAACCTGCCGTCGTATTGGTAGAAATAATAGTCTGCAATCAGGTCCATGAGAATAGTCGTGTTAACCGCATAAATAATGGTTGCGGTCATAACTGAACCAAAGTTCACTCCAGCTGTACTAAGAATAGCAGGATTAACAAAAATTATGGTTACTGTAAGAGCGATCATGGATGAGGTTGTGGACAATATGATCCGTAATGGTCATATGGCATTGTCTGAAGAGTTGAAGATGAAACTACATCAGATTAGTGCTTCAACAATCGACAGGATGTTGAAACCCAGAAGAAAAGGTATGGAACTAAGGAAACTATCACACACAAAGCCCGGAACGTTACTGAAGAAGAACATAATGATAAGGACTCATTATGACTAGGACGATACAAAGCCAGGATATGTTGAGATCGATCTTGTGGGTCACAGCGGCGGTAATGCTTCAGGAAACTTCTGTTACAGTCTGTACATGGTGGATGTAGCTACTGGATGGAGTGTCGTTGCCGCACTGAAGAACAAGGCACAAGTATGGACACTCAATGCGTTGATTCAACTTAGAAGAGAGTTACCGTTCAGGTTACTAGGGATCCATTCGGATAATGGATCAGAGTTCATCAACGATCGTTTCGTCACTTATTGTCAAGAGAACCATCTACGCTTTACAAGGACCAGGTCTTACAACAAAAACGACAACTGCTATGTTGAACAGAGAAACTGGACTGTTGTAAGGAATGCTGTTGGATACTACCGCTACGATTCAGATGAAGAACTCAGAATAATGGGGAAGCTATATGCACTGTTGAATGTATATAACAACCATTTCCAGCCTACGCAGAAGCTTACACAGAAGATCAACAAGGGACACAGGATCAGTAGAAGATACGACGATCCTCTAACTCCATATGAAAGAGTCCTCAATTCTCCATATGTTGATCAGAAAAAGAAAGACGGGCTTC
>DLVL01000048.1:1886-3340 GCA_003444085.1 Kosmotogaceae bacterium
AAGGGAGGGACAATCTCTGTTATCCCAACTTTCGAGTAAATTGCTTTTTGAAGCATTGAATGTGCTTCGAGTAGATTTAATTATGAATTAGTACGGAAGATGCTATGTGAGAGTGTCTCTTTTTGCGAAGGAGAGGTGAGGAAAGCTCTGCAACTTCAGAGCTGGATTCATGACATCTATACGAGTCATTGCTGGCATCTCGGCATCTTTCAGGTACCCGTCTCTTTGAAGCCAAGCTCGTGAAAATCTTACTGACATCGGGGGCTTTCACAGAATTACCTATATACCAGGAGATGCCCGCCAACATCCGGCGTTATTGAAAAACATGGATTCTGATGGATACGAACTGCTCATATGAACAGCCAGTATTTTCAGATTCTGCAGAATCATCGATAGATAATAGGTAGTGAGGCTATGTGAAGGGCTTGAGATCAAGCGGAGATCGATACAGCTCCATAAACAACGCTGATCTCGAGTTTTCGAGAGAATCGTATGGGAGACCTGCGCTTTTCAAGCCCCTCTCAGCGCTGTCTACGAACACTCTCAATGGCTTAACAACCGTCAGGAGTAATTTCTGACCTCAGTTCATTCTGGTGTCTATCACCTTGAAAGTTCCACTAACATGACCCATCCAGCAACTGAACCTGAAGGTTCCTTCCTTCTGTGGAACGAACTCGGCCACAGCCATTCCCCCTCTGACAAGACTGATCTGTCCTGAAAAGAGCTCTCTGGATACGATTGCGTTTGTACAGCCACTGAAGCCTGCATCGAAGATCTCCCACCTGACTGGAACACCTAGTCGGACAGTAAACTGATTTGGAGAATACCGTCGCGAGAAGGCTTCCATACTGACCACCTGAAATTCATTGACTATTAGCGGTAGCCCGTCCCCTTCATATGCAGAATCACCCGGTTCTACGTCTTCTTCAGCATCCCCTGAAACCAGTGAACAATCCCCGCCTGGTTCTGAGAGTGTCGACTCTTGGGTGGCAGACGCGATCGATGCTGATCTGCTACAGATTCTTTCGGTTTGAGTTAGCTGCTTCCCTCAAGAGCCTTCAGAATAGCTGCTATGGACATCATTCCGTTATTGATGACAAAGTCGCCTTCTTCTTTGACTTTGAGCGTAATTGTTTTTTTGAGAAAGCTCGACTTTGGCTCGATCTCTTCAATCAAATCTCTTGGTATTCTGAGAAGTCCATCTTCTTCCTTAACGTCGAATAATACTGATGACGCAAGACCTGACATTGACGAATCGTATTTTGCTTCAAAGAATACATTGCAGTCTGTCACAGTCAGTCGCCCCAAAAGTCTTACTCCACCTGGCATGACCATATTAGTCGTCCATGAACCAAGTTTCGTCTCGTTAGCTTCGAGCTCCATTCAGTCACCTCCCAAGCATTTCGGACACTATAGCCTGTAACCTGAGAATCACTCGCTACCTTTATACACTC
>DLVL01000042.1:0-513 GCA_003444085.1 Kosmotogaceae bacterium
ATCTGAGGTTATTGAATGAGGGGCATAAAATGGTGAATGGTGAATAGTGAAACCCCTTACAAGTTGCGGTACCCCTTCTTCTGAAAACTGCTTTAATCCAAATGAGTATGCTATTCCAAAATGATTATTAACCACAATAAGAAATCGCCTGATAGAAGACCACCAATTTTGACAGAAACTATCGACAAAGCATTGTTATGCAGCCGGTAAGTGATAGGATCTTGAATAGGAGGTTGATGAGATGAAAGCGATATGGAAAGATACAGTAATTGCAGAGAGTGATAATACCATTGTTGTTGAAGGGAACCAATATTTTCCTCCAGATTCTGTGAAACAACAGTATCTTAGGAAAACCGAGCATCATACAACTTGTCCCTGGAAGGGTGAAGCAAGTTATTATGACATAGTGGTGGGAAGAGACGTAAATAAGAATGCTGCCTGGTACTATCCTGAACCAAAGAAGGCTGCTGAAAACATCAGGGGTTATGTTGCGTTCTGGCACGGTGTAAAGGT
>DLVL01000042.1:642-6283 GCA_003444085.1 Kosmotogaceae bacterium
GGAAATCCTCTTGCTGTTTCACTTGCAAATGCAGGTTGGAAGATCGCTATCATAGAGCGAAAAGCTGTTGGAGGGACCTGTGTTAACGAGGGTTGCACTCCGACAAAGGCGATGATCGCTTCAGCGAGAGTAGCTTATTTGACGAGAAAAGCAGGACAATACGGAGTCAACGTGGGACCTTCTGAGGTTGATCTATCAAGTGTGGTTCAACGCAAGAATGAAATTGTTGAGAGCTTCAAGAAAGGTAGCAAAGAACGGTTGGTTTCGACACCCGGAATTACCTTGATTGAAGGGGATGCCAGTTTTTCTGACAGAAAGCTACTTAGAATAGAGACTCCTGACGGAATGCATGAACTGGTAACTGCTCAAACTATTGTTATAGATACAGGCACCAGCCCCGCAAAACCTTCCATACCTGGTCTCGAAAACGTCCGTAGTTTTGACTCTTCGTCAATAATGGAAATGACGGAGATTCCTGAGCATTTGCTGGTGATCGGAGGCGGCTACATTGGCCTCGAGTTTGGACAGATGTTCCGTCGCTTCGGAAGTAGAGTTACCATCATACAGAGAAACAATCAGCTTCTTCCCCGCGAAGATGAAGATATCGCTGAAGAAATCGAGAAGATCTTCCGCGATGAAGGAATCGATATTCTGTTAGATTCGGAGCCTGTGGGAATAGAGCCCCATAAAGACACAGGTATCTCCCTGGAAGTTAGAACTCCTCAGGAATACAGAAGCATATCAGGTAGTCACCTGCTGGTTGCTGCAGGACGTGTTCCGAATACCAGGGATCTTAATCTGGACTTGGCTGGCGTAAGTGTTGACAGCAGAGGTTTTGTTCAAGTGAACGAACGCCTCGAGACAACTTCACCCGGTGTCTATGCTATCGGTGATGTCAAAGGCGGCCCTGCCTTTACACATATCTCATATGATGATTTTAGGGTCCTGAAACGAAACCTTCTTGATGGAGAAGATGCAACTATTTCTGGTAGACTGGTTCCTTACGTTGTGTTCATTGACCCGCAATTGGGACGAGTAGGTATTACAGAAAAAGAGGCAAGAGACCGGAACCTTGAATACAGAGTTGCCAAGATTCCGATGAGCTGGGTGGCTCGTGCAATCGAAACTGGTGAAACCCGAGGCGTGATGAAGGCACTCGTTGATTTTGATACTGACAAGATTCTTGGTGCAGCAATTCTTGGTTTGGAAGGCGGCGAAGTAATGAGTTCTCTCCAGTTGGCCATCCTTGCAGGTACGTCTTATAAGGATATTCGTGACGGTGTCTTTGCACATCCAACGCTTTCCGAGTCGCTGAACAGTCTCTTTATGTCTTTGGACGGATAATCTTAAGGCGCAGTGTGCTTAGCTATCAACTGAATGTGCCCTTTCAAAGCACACACACTATAACCTAATCTAATAGTCTTCTTGATTGGCTCTGTTGGTTACTAGCAACAATACTCAATACTACTGATAAAAGAACACTTACGTCTTGTGGACTTATTCCAGGTCCAAATAATGTTATTCTTAATGGTTCTGATACGTAATCGGTTAACGAAAGAGGTGAAACTAATGGAAATAGGGATTGTCGGTTTGGGCAAGATGGGGCTGGAGATTTCCCATAGACTCATGGATAACGGCCATTTGGTTGTAGGTTATGATAGGAACCCTGAAGCCTGGGAAACGCTCCAGGGGACGAGGTCTTTCACTTTCGCTCATTCGCTTGGGGAACTTGTAGAAAAGCTTTCACGTCCTCGAGTTGTCTGGATAATGGTGCCCGCGGGTGAGGCGACTGAGAAGACCATAGAAACCCTTGAGAAACTGCTTTCTGAGGGTGACACGATTATCGATGGGGGGAATAGCAATTATAAGGATACGATAAGACGAGCGAAAACTCTCAAAGAGAAGCATCTGCAGCTTTTAGATGTAGGTACGAGTGGCGGTATTTGGGGAAGAAGTGAAGGGTTCAGCCTGATGATAGGGGGTGACAGAAGAACGGTCGAAACCCTTGCACCGATCTTTGAAGCCCTCGCTCCGTCTGTAAAAGAAGGATGGGGGCATGTAGGAACAAACGGTGCAGGTCATTTCGTGAAGATGATCCATAACGGTATTGAATATGGTCTGATGCAGGCGTACGCTGAAGGCTTCGACATAATGAAAGCAAAAACTGATCTTGACCTGGATCTACACCAAGTTGCTGAGATATGGCGCTTCGGAAGTGTTATTCGGTCGTGGTTACTTGATCTTATCAGTGATGTTCTGGAAGAGAATCCGGGTTTGCACGATACAAAGGCTTGGGTTGCTGATAGCGGGGAAGGCCGTTGGACTGTTTTTGAAGCAATAGATCTGGATGTTCCGGCTCCGGTTATAACCCAGTCTCTCCAAGCTCGTTTTGTCAGTCGAAGAAAAGAGAATTACTCAGCTAAACTATTGGCTGCTATTCGAAATCGCTTTGGTGGACACACCGTGATGACTGAAGAGCATGATGAAGGTCCTTCTGCAGCAAAGGATGTTGAATCGTGAGCAATGTCTATATGGTAATATTCGGAGCATCTGGCGACCTCACGGCGCGGAAGCTTATTCCAGCATTACATACACTCGATTGTGAAGGCTTTCTTCCCAGTGAACTCAGGATTATCGGTGTGGGGCGAACTGCATTAACAAAGAAAGAGTTCTCCAATAAGCTTTTCCGAGGTGTTCAGAGTTATTCTCGAGCCACACCAGAGGGATGCAATCGTTGGAATGAGTTTGCGGATCGACTTGACTACGTTACAGGTGATTACGATGATCCAGACACTTTCCAGGTTATAAGAGAGAGACTCTCTGGTAGTAGTCGGATCTTTTACCTTGCTACACCACCTTCTCTGTACGCGACTATAGTTGACCAGATCGGCAAAGCTCACTTGAACAAGAGCAAGGCAGGATGGGCAAGAGTTGTTATAGAGAAGCCTTTTGGCAGCGATCTTGAAAGCGCACGCGCCTTGAACATGACAACTCATAAGGTTTTTGACGAGGACCAGGTATTTAGAATCGATCACTACCTGGGGAAAGAAACTGTTCAAAACATCCTTGCCTTTCGTTTTGCCAATACGATATTCGAGCCGCTATGGAATAGGAACTACGTCGATCACGTCCAGATAACCGTAGCAGAAAAAGAAGGCGTTGGGCACAGGGCAGGGTATTACGATAAGTCTGGTGTTGTCAGGGACATGTTTCAGAACCATTTGATGCAACTACTTACCCTTGTTACCCTTGAACCGCCAGTCTGCTTTGAGGCAAACGGTATAAGAGATGAGAAAGTTAAAGTCCTTAGAGCGTTACGGCCGGTTGAACAGGTTGTGCTGGGACAGTATGAAGGGTACCCCGAGGAAGAAGGAGTTGATCGTGATTCCAGAACCCCTACTTACGCTGCTCTGGGCTTATCTGTTGATAACTGGCGTTGGAAGGGAGTGCCCTTCTATTTGCGTTCTGGCAAGAGCATGAAAGAGAAGATTTCCGAGATTTCGATTCATTTCAGAGAAGTTCCTCACTCGGTCTTTGAAGAGGCATCAAATACACGTGTCAACCATAACATACTGTCTTTCTGCATCCAGCCTGATGAAGGAGTTCATCTTTTCTTCCAGTCAAAAGTTCCCGGAGCCGGGATGCAAACTGCCACGACAGACATGAAGTTCCGTTTTTCCGATTCCCGGGCTTCGCTTCCTGATGCTTATGAAAGGCTTCTCCTCGACGCCATACAGGGAGACGCAACGCTGTTTGCACGGGCTGATGAGATTGAAGCTTCGTGGAGCATTATCGACCCTGTAATTCGAAGATACGAGGAGTCTACAGAGCCTAATCTATCTGTTTACAAACAGGGTAGCTGGGGGCCGGAGGAAGCAGAGGCTCTTCTGAGAGGGGCAAACCAGGGATGGCGGATTTGCTGCGATTAAGCCGTTTGCGTGCAAACCTGTCATATGTTAAGCCATGATGATCGGCAGGAAAAGTCTTGTGGTTGCCGAAAACATAGATGAACTCGCCTCCTATGTCGCAGAAGAGTTGACAAAACTATCCCTGGATTCTGTCAAGATGAATGGCAGCTTCTCCCTTGCCCTGTCTGGTGGTTCAACGCCTGAAGAACTCTATACACTGCTCAGTAAAGAACCCTATTCTCTTCTGATCCCATGGAAGTATGTTCACGTGTTCTGGGTTGACGAAAGATGTGTCCCACCAGATGATATCGAGAGTAACTACAGACAAATCAACGATGAATTGTTGAAACGACTAGAGATTCCTTTTGAGAACATTCACCGCATTCAGGTTGAGCTGGGCCATAAGCAAGCTGTAAGTCTTTATCAGAGAGAGCTGCAAGAATTCTTTCGTGGTTCGGAACCCGAGTTTGATCTTGTGATTCTTGGGGTAGGTAAAGATGGACATACTGCTTCGATTTTCTCAGATTCAAACTACACAGAACAGGTTGGAAATTACGTTTCTTTTACTATGGCGAACTACGAAAACCGTCCCGGAATGCGTGTGACGCTGACCTTTGATGCTATCAACTCTGCAAAGAACGTTATCTTCATGGTCAGCGGGTCTGAAAAGGCGGAGATAATGAAGAAGATCTTCCATGATAAGCAGAAACAGTTTCCCGCAAGTTACGTGAGCCCTTCAAAGGGCTCCCTAAAATGGGTCTTAGACCGCGAGGCCGCGGAACTGCTTTGATCTAAGAATCTGGTCATTGCTGTTCTTGAGTCATATTCCCGTAACTCTCTGCAATTCGGATCTGTCCAGAATCACAATTTTCTTTCGAGACAATTCAACGAGCCCGCGCGATTGAAGCTCGTCAAGGATATTTGTTACCGTTTCTCGAAATAGACCTGTAGAATCTGCCAGTTCCTGGTGGGTCATCTTAAGACAAGACGTCTCGTGTGATAATCTGAAAAGGGCGCGACAGACTCTTACTGTGGCATTGTGAAGAGCAGTTTCTTCAAACTTGAAGCGAGTTTCCTGTAACCGTTGACTCACAGCGTCAAGCAGCCTGATGGCTACCTGAGGCTTCTGTAGTAGAAGCATTTCAATGTCCGACCGGCTGAGTACGCAAATAAGAGAATCTTCAACAGATTCAGCAAATAGTTCATGCATGCTTTGTGCAGTCAGTGACATCTCTCCAAAAAAAGTTCCTGGACCTATGGTTTCAACAATAAGGCGTTTTCCTTCGGGACTAATTGTATAGACCTGTACCTTTCCTTTCTTCAGCATGAACAATACTTCAGCTTTATCATCAGGATGGAAAAACACATGTCCTTTCTTGCAGGTAACCATTCTGACCATTCCCTCAATTTCCTCAATTTCATCATCCGACAGGTCTCGGAATATGTCGAGTTTGGAGAGAAGATTCAACTTCAACGATGGCTCCAGTGTGGAAGATGTTCCTGATTGCAGCGAATCATTCTTTCCCATAATCTCCTCCTTTACAATCTCTTGTTTTGCGGTCTTAAGTAAAGCTCATCATTCATTTCATACTACCATTATTGCACAAATGTGGAGTAATGTAATCGCGATTACAGAACTTGCATATACTCTACTGATATCATCTGTTTATCTTGACAAAGGGAGGGAAAGAAAAATGAGAAGAACATTGATTGTGAGTATCGCAGTAGCATTG
>DLVL01000019.1:0-11742 GCA_003444085.1 Kosmotogaceae bacterium
CGAATAATGGAGGTTTAACGATGACAGAGATTCTGAACTCCCTGAAAGAGAAAAGGCTCATAGCCGTTATTAGGGCAGAATCCCCTGAGTCTGCTCTGACAATATGTAAGGCCTGTGTGAAGGGTGGTATCGACATAATAGAAATAACTTACAGTGTCCCAAAGGCATCTGAAGTGATTGGCGAGGTCAAAAGACTTATGGGAGAACAGATAGCCCTGGGGGCAGGTACTGTTCTCGACCCGGAAACTGCTAAGAACGCTATTGAGGCAGGAGCTGAATTCATAGTGGGACCAAACCTTTCTATAAGCACTGCAAGACTCTGCAGTAGATACGCTATTCCTTATGTTCCAGGCATAATGACTCCGACAGAAGCCGTAACGGCACTGGAGAATGGTATGCACCTGGTTAAAGCATTTCCAGCCAATGTCGTCGGTCCCGGTTTCATCAAAGCTCTGAAAGGACCGCTACCTCAGATAGAGGTAATTCCAACAGGTGGTATATCGAAGGAGAATATCGCAGAGTGGCTCAAGGCGGGAGCATTTGCTATAGGGGTTGGCGGCTCGCTCACAAAAGGCTCATCTGAGGAAATTACAGGAAAAGCACGAGAGTTGGTAACAATCGCAAGTAGTTTCGCTGGTTGAGATTCTGTAGATCTTTCCCAGTAAAACCTATTCAGAAGAAGGCCTCCCGTCTTAGCGTGGGAGGCCTTCTATATTTGAAGAGGGTTAACTAGCTCTTTAGAGTCGAGGCGGTGGGAAACACAAATCTTACATATACAGGGTAATCACACGGCTAGTCAACGATCAGTGCAAGACGAAGAGAACAACCATTCCCTTGGGAGATATTCGTGTCTGATTAACTCTAGTTGCGTGAAGGAGGACTTGTTCATTGACACAGTAATATGTTTATTTGTACATGAAAACGTTTTCGTAAACCTTTTCTCAGGTGGTCAGTATGACTAAACGAACAAGCATTATCGATGTTGCGAAGGAAGCAGGAGTCTCCATAGCAACCGTTTCGCGGGTCTTTAATGAAAACTCTTACGTTTCTGGCGAGCTGACCCAGAAAGTTCTTCGCGCAGCAGATAAACTTAATTACAAACCCAGCAGATTAGCTCAGAGCCTGAGGCGCGGAAGATCGAAGACCGTAGGTTTTCTTGTCCCGGATATTGTGAACCCATTCTTCTCGTCGATTGTTGAAGGAGCCAGTGAAGTACTGAACAGCAAGGATTATGTGAGCATTGTATGTAGCTCCTCAGTCGATGCCAGTAGGGAAACCGACCTGCTTGAAACACTCCGTCTCTCCGGAATCGACGGCCTTGTTACTGTCCTTATGGAGAAGTATAACTCTTACATAGACGAACTGATGACTCGAGGTCTGCCTGTTGTCATAGTAGATGAGATTATCAAAACCAGAAATGTTTGTTGCGTAGCTTCAGACAATTACGGAGGAATGAAGAGACTAATGAGGTTCCTTCTTAACACAGGGCACAGATCTTTCGCTTTTTTGGGAGGAAACCCCAGCACGTTCTCTGCTCAGCAAAGAATGAAGGCTTTTCGAGACTCTCTAAGAAATGAAACTGAAGCGTCTGTCGATATTCTGACAGGAGAGTACACTTTTGAAAGCGGTTACAAGATGACTCGGGACCTTGAGCGAGTTCCTCAGGCAATTGTTTGTGGGAATGATCTGATTGCTTTCGGTGCAATGTGTTTCTTAAAAGAAAGAGGCTTCAGTATTCCTGCAGACGTTTCTGTCACCGGATTCGACGATGTGATCTTCTCAAAGATGAGTGATCCACCTTTGACTACGGTTAGACAGGATCCTTATTTAATGGGGCAAACCGCTGCTGAGATGCTACTTCGACAATTCAATGGAGGAATCCCTGATAGCATCAGACTGCTGGAAACAGAGTTGGTTATGAGGAGGAGCACTTGTGGGAGATAGCATGCTTCTTAAAATGAGAAATATCACAAAGGAATTTCCAGGAGTCAGAGCACTTGTTGATGTGGATTATTCGCTGAAGACTGGTGAAGTTCATGCTCTTGTTGGGGAAAACGGCGCTGGTAAATCTACTTTGATAAAGATTCTGAGTGGAGTACATAGACCAGATAGAGGGCAGATAATTCTCAATGACGAGGTAGTTTCATTCAGCAAGCCTTCTGATGCGATTCAGGCGGGAATATCCGTAATCTACCAGGAGTTCAATCTTGTTGAGTACCTCAGCGTTGCAGAAAACATATACATAGGAAATGAAGGAAGAAACTGGTGGAATCTCGGAAAGCGAAGCTTGATCAGAAGGGGACAAACGCTTCTAGACTCACTTGGATTTGATATTGATGCTAGCAAGCGAGTTAGAGAGCTTAATGTATCACAGAAGCAGATGGTTGAGATCGCTAAGGCTCTGGCAACAAATGCCCGGATAATCGTGATGGACGAGCCAACCGCAACACTGACAGAACATGAGACAAAGACACTTTTCAAACATATTGACAATCTTAAGGAGAGGGATGTTTCAGTGATCTTCATCTCTCACAGACTCGAAGAAGTATTTGAAATCGCCGATTCAGTAACTGTATTGCGAGACGGCGTAAGAATTTCCTCGGGCAGAATATCCGAATATACCCACGGCAAATTGATTGGTGATGTTGTTGGTCGAGCGATAGAAGACATGTTTCCAAAAGCAAATGTCCCAGGAGAGGAAATAGCTTTCGAAGTAGAAGATCTTTCCATTCCAGGTGTGGTCGAGAGAGTGAGTCTTTCTGTCAGAAAGAATGAAATCTTTGGTATTGCGGGTCTTGTTGGAAGCGGAAAAGGCGAAATCGGTCAGGGTATATATGGAGGCATGAAGGCGTTCTGCAGAAGAGCAACGCTGTTCGGGAAAGAATACAGACTTCCCACACGTCCGGAATATGCACTTGAGAAAGGAGTTCTCCTGGTACCCGAAGACAGGAAGAACATGGGACTAGTTTTGATGCTTAACGTTATGCAGAATGTAATCCTTCCTAATACAGAGCTTGTTGCAAAGTTTGCACGATTCAACTGGAGAGAAGCGAAGAGAATATCCAGAGGCATGGTAGATCGTCTTGGGGTCAAAACACCTTCGCTCAAGCAGAAGGTCATGCATCTGTCAGGTGGTAACCAGCAGAAAGTAGTACTTGCAAAAGGGCTCTTGAAGGAACCAAGACTGGTTATCTTTGTTGAACCGACTCGTGGTATAGATGTTGGTGCCAAGGTTGAAGTCTACAAGATCATGAGCGAGCTTGCCGAGAGAGGCATAGGGATAATTATGATCTCATCAGAGCTACCAGAGATTGTAAGTATAAGTGACAGAGTGCTTGTAATGCATAGAGGAAAGCAAACCGCTTTGCTTGAAGGATCCGACATTGCGCAAGAGCGGATTATGGAAGCAGCCATGGGAGGGTGAGAGCATTGGTAAAGAAGATTCTATCTTTTCTGAGAAGCTACCCGATTGTCGTCGGATTTGTAGCAATTGTGGTGGTATTCAGTATCATGTCCAACAGATTTCTCACCGTCTCAAACATGCTTAATATCCTTCGCCAGATAACAATCAACGGCACAATTGCTTTCGGGATGACATTTGTAATCCTATCTGGAGGAATTGATTTGTCTGTCGGATCAGTTTTTGCTTTCAGCGCAATTGTGGGGGCCTCTGTGCTTCAGGGGGGAAACATACTGGCAGGAATTCTTGTGGCCCTTGCTGTTGGAGCGGCTTTTGGAGCCTTCAACGGCGTTATCATTGCCAAAATGAGGCTGCAACCCTTCATTGTCACACTTGCTACGATGGCAATTGCCCGGAGTTTCACCCAGGCCTTTTCCCAGGGAAGACCTATCACGGGTTTTCCTGATTCATTCAGAGAGCTTGGAAGAGGTGAGTATTTTGGTGTTCCGGTTCCGGTATTTGTAATGTTCGGAGTTTTCCTTCTTGCCTGGTACATCCTGTCAAACACAAAGCTTGGCTTATACACCTATGCTATCGGAGGAAATGAAGAAGCCACAAGGCTAAGCGGGGTAAAAGTGGCGAATTACAAGATTCTGATATATACAATAAGCGGTGCACTGGCGGCGCTAAGCGGACTGATCCTCACCGCAAGATTGAACAGTGCGCAACCAACTTTTGGCACCGGGTACGAACTTGACGCGATTGCAGCCGTTGTTCTGGGGGGAACAAGCCTTTCGGGAGGAAAAGGAACAATAGTCGGTACACTTTTTGGAGCCATGGTTATGGGGATAATCAACAACGGTATGAATCTTGTCAGCATTTCACCCTTCTATCAGCAAGCAGTAAAAGGAGCAGTCATCCTGCTTGCTGTCATGGCAGAAAGAAATGAGCAGTGAGATAGATTATGGGGCTTAGCCCCAATTATGGCAATAAAGGAGGAGAGAAAGATGAAAAGACTGTTACTCTTTGTGTTTGTACTTGTTGCTGTGGCAGCACTGAGTTTTGGAACAACTTACAGGATTGGTTTGTCACTATCGACGCTCAACAACCCGTTCTTCGTAACGCTCAGGGACGGAGCACTTGACCAAGCAGCAGAACTTGGTGTGACGGTGTTAGTCGCCGATGCCATGGACAGCCCTGCCAAACAGCTGAATGATATTGAGGATCTGATTCAGCAAGGGGTGGATTTAATAATCGTTAACCCAACTGACAGCGACGCCATCGTCACTGCTGTTGAACAGGCAAACAGAGCAGGTATTCCGGTGATAACGGTTGACAGAGGCTCAAGTGGAGGCAACGTGATTGCCCATATTGCCTCTGACAACGTTGCTGGTGGACGCATGGCAGGGGAATTCTTGGCCGAGCTTCTTGGTGGCAGAGGCAAAGTTATTGAGCTTCAGGGAATCCTTGGAACATCGGCGGCAAGAGATAGGGGAAGAGGTTTCGCAGAAGCGATGGCAAATTATCCTGGGATTACGGTTGTCGCACGGCAGACTGCCAACTTCAACCGCGCAGAAGGCCTGATGGTAATGGAAAACCTTTTGCAGGCACATCCAGATATCAACGGCGTATTTGCACAGAATGACGAGATGGCTCTCGGAGCAATTGAAGCTATCAAAGCGGCAGGACTCCTGGATAAGATTCATGTGGTTGGATTTGACGCTGTGGACGATGCAGTTGATGCTGTTGAACGGGGCGAAATGGCAGCCACAGTTGCGCAACAACCCTACGAAATGGGGTGGCTGTCGGTTCTGAAGGCGTACGAATACCTCGAGACCAATACAATTTATCTTCCTGTTGACTTGAGACTTGTGACCAAGTAGAAGATTTTGCGGGAGGGGCAGGCCTACCCTGTCCCTCTTGATTAACATGTGAAGTGAGTTGAGATTAATGGTTGCTGTTGTGGGAAGCAGTAATGTAGATCTTGTGCTTGAAGTTGAACACTTCACCGTTGTCGGAGAGACTCAAAGAGCGAGTTCTTTTGACAGATTTCCTGGAGGCAAAGGGGCGAACCAAGCAGTAGCTTCCAGGAGACTTGGTACAGAAACGTTGTTTTTGTCTTGCATTGGAAACGATGAAAACGGGCAGTTCATTGAGAGAATATTGTATCAAGAAAAGCTCTCGGATTTCCTGATAAAGAAGCATAGCGCTAATGGATTTGCATTCATCGAGGTGTGTCTATCCACTGCGGAAAACAGGATAATGATCTATCCGGGAGCTAATTCTCTCCTCACTGTAGAAGAAGTAGAGGAAAGAATTACGAAGCTTCTTTTTGCAGACATTCTTGTTTTACAGAATGAGATTCCTCTTGAAACGACAGTATTCTGTGCGAGGAAGTTTCATGAAGCAGGGAAGTTTGTGATTCTGGATCCTGCTCCTGCAGAAGGTATAACTAAAGACATTGCTGGTTATGTCGACCTGATAATGCCGAACGAGTCAGAAGCAAAGTTTCTGTGTGGTTATTCAGAAAGTGCTGAGATTCTATCTAAAGCAATTATTGAAATGGGTTTTAGTAGTGTGTTGCTAAAAATGGGAGAGAAGGGAAGCTACTACAATGCACATGATGGCAGCAGCTTCTTCTGCCCTGCATTTGCTGTCGATGCTGTGGATACGACTGCTGCAGGGGATGTGTTTGTCGGTGCATTTGCAGCAGCGCTAGACCGAAGAATGAGGCTGCGTAATTCAACGAGGTTTGCCTCAGCCGCTGCAGCAATTTCGGTGACCAGAAAAGGTGCCCAGACGTCCATCCCAGTTCTTGATGAAGTAAAAGGCTTCCTGAAGGCGAGGGATCATGGTGAAGAAGCAAGGCATAATTAACAGGCATCTTTCTGAAGCATTAGCCGAACTGGGTCATACTGACGTGCTAGCAGTTGTTGACTGTGGTTACCCGATTCCGGATGGAAGCAAAGTCATTGATCTCTCTATTGACAAAGGTTTTCCGGGTTTTCTTGATGTTCTATCCAGAATACTCCAGGAGATTGTATGTGAAGAAGTGGTGATTGCTGAGGAAATCAAGTTCAAGAACGAAATCGTATACTCGGATCTCTTGAAGTTGATCGAAGGAATCCCCGTATCCTATACCAGCCACTCGGAATTGAAGTCATTAGCCCGACAAGCGAAAGTCTTTGTTCGAACCGGTGAAGCGACGCCTTACTCGAACATACTGCTGCGCTCTGGCGTTGATTTCTGAGTTCAAGCCTGATCGACTAGTCAGTAACCCAGCCTTCGTGTTTGATTGCTTCCCAGTCAGCATCGAAGCCTTCAATTGCTTTCAAAGTGCCGCAATGCTCAAAGATTCCGTCACACATCGAAGCAGAAAGCGTCATACTGTGAATAGGCAGTTCAGCCATTCTGGAGATCTGCGTCATGGTTTTGAAACTCGCAACTATGAGCTTCGTGCTGTATGAACCGTTGATTATGACTCTCTGCATTTTCTCAACTTCTGACAGATTTATACCCAGATTCTCCATTCTGCTGACGTAAGGAGCGGCGTAATCTGCACCTCCTTCACAACACATGAGGACCTGAGGAACAGAAAACAGCCCCGTCATTGTCACGGGTATCTTCAAGCGGTTGAACTCTGCCAGCGCTTTCATTCCGAATTCGGAGAAGGTTACTTTTAGCTTGATTCTCTCTGGGTCAAGCTCGAACAGATTCGTTCCTTCCTTTATGATGGATTCGATGTCTGTGGAAACACACTGCACAAAAAGATCACCTGGGAATTTCGACAGCAGCTCTTTAATAAGTTTAACGGGATTTCTGCCTGACCTTCTTATTATTGTGGGATTTGTAGTAATACCGGAAAAAACCCCTAGTTTGAATAACTCGGTAATCTTAGTGATATTTCCGTCATCAATATACAGTTTCATCTGTGCTTTCTCCTTCCTTAAGCAATGTAAAAGCTCATCTGGATTCTTGCGGAACAACACTGACATCGAGATGCCCTGGAAACACAGTGGAACCAAGCAGAATCCAGTCACCTGTCTTGAGTATTGCAATTCTTGTTCTTTCGGGGTGCTGCTTTCAGAGTTTCTACTTACGTGAGTACTGAGAAAAACCTGAACCTCTTCTTGAAATCATTAATGAACGCACTCTACGATCCTTCCTTGAACCAAACCACACAGCTCCTAGCACAAAATGTTTCTTTCAACCCAGTTCGGTGCAGAACAAGAAGCCCTTAAGGATAATCTGATTCCAATTAACGCAGTCTATTCGATTGCTTCTTCTTGTTTCACATAGAAGGATGCCTTCTTTCTCATACTCTGGGATCAAGTATGATAACACGTTATCATGAACGGCTACTCGACATCAAGAAATGCGCCTCAAATCTCTTTCTATTAACCGTTCACTAATAAACACTCACTGATTTAAGCCATGCGCCATTAGCCATACGTTATCAGCTGTTTTGTCGCATAACCGAATTGTTCCCTTGAAATCCTTTCGTTTTGGCAATAAGCTTGATATGGCAGTATGATTAGTGGCCAGTTGAGTGTGGACCAATGTTTATGATTCCCTGTTTGATAGAATCAGGTGCCGCCTTGATCTTGAGTTAGCGACCCGCGGGAGGTGGTCTCGTGGTTGAGAATGTATTCAACATAATTGGCGGTCTGGCTTTGTTCCTGTATGGGCTACACCTCATGAGCGGTGGATTTAAGAAATTCGCCGGGCAGAAACTCAAGAGCATACTGGCCAAGCTCACTTCAAATCCAGTCAAGGGAGCAGGTTTGGGCGCTTTCATTACCATGATGATTCAGAGTTCGAGTATTATGGTGGTTACCCTGATAGGCTTGCTGAATGGCGGATTGTTGACTCTGAAGCAGGCAATAGGCGTGATGCTTGGGGCAGAAATAGGTACCACAGTCACTGCTCAACTGGTTGCGTTCAAAGTTGGACTATACGCCTTGCCGATCATTGCGTTTGGTTTCGTTTTGCATCTTTTCACGAAGAGAAAGCTCCTGATCTATGCCGGGCAGATTATTCTTGGCTTTGGAATTCTCTTCATTGGAATGACGTTCATGAGTCAGGGAGTCAGACCAATCGGAAGGCTTCCCATGTTTGAAAACATGCTGGCGTCATTCAGCCAGCATACTGTTCTTGGTGTTCTGGCTGGGGCTGTGTTTACTGGGATGATACAGTCAAGCTCCGCTGCAATCGGTCTAATAATTGCAATGGGACTTGAAGGTGTTGTTGCCTTGCCTGCAGCAATCTCTCTCATGCTAGGGGCAAATATCGGTACCTGTTTTACGGGTTTTCTTGCTTCCTTTAGCTCATCATTGAATGCAAAGCGTCTCTCAATGTCTCACTTCATGACAAATGTTATTGGAGTAGTTGCTTTGCTACCGTTCATACAACCGTTCAGCCGCCTGGTTGAGATGACAAGCCCCACACTTTCTCGTCAAATCGCGAATGCCCATACGATGTTTAACGTGGCAGTTGTCCTGGTGCTGCTGCCTTTTGTTGGTCTGCTGCAGTATCTTGTGAAGAAAGTTCTTCCTGGTGAACCAGTTGAGATTGATCGTGGTGTGAAATACCTTGATGAGAAGATTCTTGCTACCCCGAGTCTTGCAATATTCCAGGCTCAGCGGGAGACTGAGAGAATGGCGAATATTGCTCTCGATATGTTGAAAGATGCAAAGGATCTTCTATTCAAGCATGACCCTCACCTCTGTGAGCTCATAGAGGAACAGGAGAGCTGTGTGGATGAATTGCATCACCTCATTGACAACTTCCTGACACGGATCTCAACAATGGATCTATCGGAGTCAGAATCTCAAAAGGTGAGTCTCCTTCTCCATAGCGTGACAGACATTGAGAGAGTTGCGGACCATGCATACAACCTTATGGAACTCTCGGATTACCAGAAGGATCATAAGATCAAATTCTCTGAGCAGGCTCAGAAAGAACTGAATCAGATGTATGACTTGTCTATGGAGTCTTTCGGGAACTCCATAAAAGCTCTCGTTCAAGGCGACAAAGATGTTGCCAGAAAGGTTCTGAGTCTGGAGAGAGAGGTTAATATTATGGATGAGTTACTACAGGAGAATCATTATAAGCGACTTAAACAGGGGATCTGTGATCCTGCAGCTGGTCCGACGTACCTTGAGATCGTTCACAACCTGGAGAGGGTCTCCGATCACTCCGAGAACATTGCTTCAGGAGTCCTCACAGGATTCTAGTTTCGGGAGGATAACGGTGTTATGTAGACCTATTTCAGAAGGTAAAAGAGAATGAAGATCAGTATCATGCCAAGGACAAAGAACGGAAGAATGTCAGTAAGATTGATAGTGCTCTTTGCTGTGTTTCTAACGGCCTTCAATATATTAGCTCATTTTGATGTCGGCGGATCAGCCTGTCCTCAGGCAGACAGGTTCTTCGACTATTCTGTACTCGCAGGGACATTAATTCTGGCAGGCGCTAGCGGGATTCTCTCACTCGTATTCGGCACTATCAGTGTTCTAAAAAACAGGGAGCGGTCGATTCTTGTATTTCTGTCCGCTGGATTGGGTGCCTTTATTCTGTGGTTTGCTCTTGGTGAGATCTTGATCCCCCATTGATGAAGTTGTGATTTTGTCTGCTGGGCATGATATGCGTGAACACTTAAGCAACAGATGGACCATTTCTGGAACGAGGGGAATCGTTAGCCACGCTTGTCAGGTTACAGAACTAGCTATAGGTAGTTTGAAGACTGAAAGCCTTCTTGGAAAAGCTTCAAGCAGATTTTGACAACTTGGCGGTAGTACAGCTCGCCTGAGTTTTCTTAAATTTCGGCTAGCGCTGCTTCAATGCGTAAAGTGGCGCGGTAGGGTCGATGAGAGGACATTGTTTTAACCACGTCAGAAACTGCCAGAATCCTGGATTCGATAAGTATTTCTGCTCCAGATAATCTCTGGGGATACTCACTGCCGTCAAGTCGTTCGTGATGCTGATAGACGACCTCCGCGATATCCGAGACGAAATCAACGTTCCCGAAGAGGGCTCTTGCGGCCCTCAGGATAATCAATTTTAGAGTCCGGCAATGAGCAACTCTGTCGAGCTATTCCTGGGCTGTTCTTTGCGTTGGTACGTCCATAATCATCCATGTTTGTCACCATAAACATCACCCAACCAGGCATGAATGAGTGACTTTCGTGAAACTTCCCCTTTTCTATCCCAACAGCTGTTACTTAAAATGTTCAAATGACTTATTGTTGAACACATCAATAATAGGGCCTGAACAAAATCAAGGTATCTGTCGAGAAGGGATGCTATTTGGGTTAGTAGTAAAGAATCATGATACCAGTAGTACTCATAATCAGACAGTTAGAAATCAATCTTAAGGAGCTGATTGGGTTCGATAGGAGTAGTTGCTTAAATGATGAAAAATGTCTTCCTGTTAGATTAGCACAGTTAAGTAACAATTCGCACGATTGTTATCGCGTTGTGCAGATCCAATCTGAGCGCTGAATACTTAATGTTTATAAAGAGCCCGTGAAGTGACATTGGAAAAGTGGACGTGTTTTAGTATAATTTAGTAGGAGGTATTCTGACTTCAGGAAGTCAAAAACTAGGAGGGAAAAAATGAGAGCAAACAAGAAGATTTTTGTGAGCATATTCCTCGCCTTTGTCTTATTTATAAGTTCGCTGGTTTTTGCTGCAGGCGTTGACCTTGTAATTCTGCACACTAACGACATCCATGGCAGGATAGAGATCGGCGACGGAATGCTCGGTATGCCCTACATTAAGTCACTTGTGGAGTATTACCGCGAACGCTATGACCATGTGCTGGTCATGGATGCTGGAGACACTATTCACGGAAGGCCGATTACCGACAGGCTTGAAGGCGAGAGTGCAGTCATCTCTATGAATCTTGTGGGATATGACTTCATGGTTCCTGGAAACCACGATTTCAACTACGGTTATGACAGGCTTCTTGAACTCGAGGAGATAATGGAATTTCATCTGGTCGCAGCCAATGTTTTCAAGGACGGAGAGCTTCTGTTCAATCCCTACGTCGTCAAGGAGGTGGGCGATTATACGATCGGCGTTTTTGGATTAGTTACATCAGATACCTATACAACAACTCATCCAAACAACATCATCGGTATCGAATTCGGCGATATGATTGAAGCTGCACAGAAGTGTGTAAGCGTTTTGAGAAATGATTATAGAGTTGATTTGGTGATAGCTCTTGGTCACGTAGGTCTCAACGCTTCTAGAAACATATCATCACAGGTTCCCGGGATCGACTTGTTCGTTGACGGTCACAGTCATAGCCTTCTCATGAACGGGGAACGCGTCGGGGA
>DLVL01000019.1:11901-13793 GCA_003444085.1 Kosmotogaceae bacterium
GATAGACATGAGTGGTGACAAACCCCTCATTGAGGCTGCACTGATTCCTGCCAGTGAAGGGAAAGAACTGGTCGATCCTGACGAAGAGCTTGTTGAAATGATGCAGGAGTTCAGAGATGAGATCAGGAAACTTATTTTGGGCTTCTAGGGTGTTCTGATGTAGTCGTATATATGATAACTAAGGGACTTCAATGCTGGAAGAAAACCAAAAGGAGGGTTTAGTCTATGAGTGAGAGGATTTTGAAAAGAGCCATTTTTACTGTCTTCATTTTGATGCTTGCGCTTACTGCAGGCACTGTCTACGCTTTGGACACGGTGATCGGTTCAACAGGAATCTATCTTAACGGCGAAAGGGAAGCCGTCAGAACACAGGAAACTAATCTCGGAAATCTAATGACAGACGCTATGCGTGCTTTTTCCGGTGCTGACATTGCTCTCTGGAACGGAGGAGGAATCAGGGCATCTGCAAAGGTTGGAGATATCACCCTGGAAAAAGCGATGGAGATATTCCCCTTTGAAAACGGGCTTGTAACGCTCGAGGTGACGGGAGCAGAATTAATCGAAATCCTTGAGCATAGTGTTGATGCTTACCCGGCAGTAGCGGGGAAATTTTTGCAAGTCAGCGGACTCAGGTTCTACTTTTCTCCTAACAGACCTGCCGGACAAAGAGTGCTTAACGTGTACGTTGGTGGTGAGCCTCTTCACATAAACAAGACGTATGTTCTTGCTACCAGTGACTTTCTGGCAGCCGGTGGAGATGCTTATGAAATGTTCTTGGATAAAGAGCTTACTTATTTAGGTGTCACTGAACAGCAGGTATTCATAAGACATCTAATGGAAAACAGCCCGGTTTTTCCGAAAGTAGAAGGACGAATTGTGGTTGTTTGGTAAGATAGTCACAGTTGAGCTCATGCTTTCGCCTGGCTTAGTGACAGGCGGAATCTTCATTTAACGCGGAAGACAGTTGGCTTTGAGGTCTGTTTGGTGTAAGGTCATTTACTTTGGGCAGAACCTTATTTGAGACGTCGTATTCAAGTTTCAATAAGAAGAGGAGGAAAATGCATGAAGACGTTTGGAAAAGCGCTTATCATTACAGTTGTTTTGGCTCTTGTAGCTGGACTTTCGTTTGCGTTCGACATGGTGATCGGTGAAACTGGAATCAGCCTGAATGGCGAAAGACAGCACTTAAGAACCCAGGAGACGAATCTGGGTAATCTGATAACGGATATGATCCGCTACTACACTGGGGCAGACATTGCTGTCTATAACGGGGGAGGTATAAGAGCATCTGCAGATCTTGGCGAGCTCACACTCGAAAACGCCATGGAAATCATGGCATTCAACAACGAAGTAGTGGTCCTGAAGATGAGCGGGGCCCAGATAATTGCCATGCTAGAGCACGGTGTTAGTTCTTTCCCGGAGGTTTCGGGGAAGTTCCTGCAAGTTAGCGGAATAAGGTTCTTCTTTGATCCTTCAATGCCTCCTGGAGAGAGAATCTGGATGGCATTCGTCGGTAATGATCCTCTTATGCCTGGGAAAATGTACACAGTTGCCACAAACGAGTTCCTTGCCGCTGGCGGAGATGCCTATACAATGCTCGAAACAGCAGAGGTTATTGCTACCGCTGACAGGACAGACCAGGAAATGCTTATAGCCTATATCCAGGAGTTCAGCCCTCTTTTCCCAATGGTCGAAGGAAGAATAGTAGTCTGGTAGTAGTATAAGCTGACAACATAGTCTAGTGCCGCCCGGTCTAAACCCGGGCGGTTTTCTTATTGAACCCTCAGAGAAGATTTTACCGAGGAAAAACTATCTGTGTTCTAGCGTAGCGAATCAGCATGCAGGTCGTTCAAATTCAGCTAAGCAGCAAAGACAAGCATAGGAAGAGAGTT
>DLVL01000089.1:0-3759 GCA_003444085.1 Kosmotogaceae bacterium
TGGGAGGAAGATGTAATTCCGCCTACTTTCGAAGAGATATACCAGGCCGCTAAAACCCTGAAAGTGGTGGCAGATAGAAGGATGGTTATCATAGCTCGCTCAGGTGATAGACCCATAGGCTACTTTGTCGCCTTCCCTGATTACAGCCCGATAATTCGAAGAATCGACGGAAGACTTTTCCCATTTGGCTGGTACACATTCTTGCGACAAAGAAAGAGTATCGAAAGGGTAAGAGCAGCGATTCTGTTCGTAATACCTGAGTTCAGAAACAAGGGCGTTCCCACGGCAATGTTTATCAGAGCGTATGACAACATGCGTCACATGGGATACAGGACGATGGAAGGTTCATCGATAAGCTGGATGAACACAACTATGGTAGCCAACGCAAAACGCGCCGGAGGACAAGAGTACAAGAGCTACATCGTTTTTTGCAAGAGCCTTCTGAAACGACCGCTCGCTCTGGATGAGATCTACGGCAGGAGTGCCAGGAAAATGAAAGATGCAACCGACGAGTTGCAAATGATTCATGAAGGGATAGAAGCAAAGCGATGAACGCGGGGAAATGGTGAAAGTCCGCTTGTGTGATGCTTCAACGAAAAGTTCCTTGTAGCAATCCTCCTCTGAATCTGATTAGCATAAGCTCCCTACATTCAGTGAAGTGTGTTATTGGAAGAAGGAGTGACTTTGCAAGCTTCTGGTTGGAAAGATCTCGGGTGAATGGATACTCTCGTTGTTTTCAGGGCTGTAGTACTTGGCCTGTGGATCTACTCATGGACGCCAAGAGGATATTCGTAAAGGAAGATTGTTAATGGAAGTGTGCCTTGAAGCATCTCTGCAGCTGTCTGCAGTTCATGCAATCTTCTGAAACCATTATGGTCGTAGTATCCGTAATTGCACTCTGTATCTGTGAACACGCGAAGCCTCCTTATACTCTTGCTTCTGCACGTGTCAAGAAAGTGGTTCAGGAGAGTTTTGCCGATCCCCTTCCCCTGCTGTTTCCTGTCTACGATAAACAGCACCAGTTCTCCATCGAACTTTGTCTTCACAACCTTGAGTATCTTCTTGTAAGAGCTATTGAGCACTCCGACAAACTGTAGAAGCTTCTGGTTCCGCTTATTTTGAGCAATGAACAGAAGTGTCTTCCACAGTATCTGAGGAAGGTGACGAAACAGTGTTCCAAACAGATTGAAGTCCCTGTCTGTCCTTCCGAGAATGAAACCAACGACTTCTCCGTTCTCTTCTGCCACCAGGGTATAGTTGCTGTGCATGAGCGAGCTCCTCAAGAACAGGTCGAGTCCAGTTTCAAGAAGCTTCTCATCTGAACAGAATCTGTCGATTTGCCATGTCTGGTTTATGAGCCTTCGGACACGCTGAAAGTCAGATTTCTTTATTGGTCTATAGTCAATCAAGCTAATCAGCCTTTCTATGAAAGCAACTGTTTCGTGTATCTGCAATCAGTCTCAATGAACTGTTCTTGCGACCCGAAAGCCCAGGTCGTACATTGAATAGTTCGGAGAGCTATCACTACGGAAGGCGACGTGATGAAACTGCACCGGAACGCTCCAGCGACCTCCTCTGATCACACGATTCGTGCCACTGTTTACGTAAGGATCTACTCTTGATTCAGAAGAGAAGCTCTCGTAGTAATCGGTACACCATTCACTCACGTTTCCGCTCATGTCGAATACTCCAAGAGCATTGGGAAGCTTCTGGCCGACTACCTGAGGCATCCCTCTAGAGTTACCGCTGTGCCACGCAACCTCATCGGCATTGTCGCTGCCCGAGTAAGTGAATGCAGAGTGATGTCGGCCGCCACGAGCTGCGTATTCCCATTCTGCCTCCGTTGGTAGTCTATAACCAACAACTTCGGTAATATCCACAGTGATCTGGCCGTGAGCATCAAGCATCTGTCCTTCATCCTGTTCACCAAGAAGTCTGTACGCAACAGGAAGACCTTCTATTTCACTGAGCCAGTTGCAGAAGGCTATGGCATCCCACCAGGTGACATTCACGACGGGACGATCTCCTCTTCCCCAGCGTTCATCTGACCAAGAAGGACCATCAGGTGGTTTGCTGTGGCCGGTATCATCGCAGAACGCATCGAATTGGGCAAATGTGACTTCGTACCTCCCGATATAAAAGTCGTATGTCAGTTTTACCTCGTGAGCTGGTCCGCACCAGCTCCACAGTTCTTCACTTGCAGCGCCCATAACAAATGATTCACCATTAACGCGAATCAGATCGTAATACTGTGACACAACTAAATCGTTCGTATCCGATTCCGTTTGTGTGAACAGAGGAGTAATCAGGACCAAGGCGAGCAGCACAACCACAGTTGTCACAATTACAGCAATTACTCCTTCTTCGGTCACATCATTCACCTCTCTTGCTCTCTAATACTAATGATCATACCATCTTGAAGGATTTGAAAGGGAGAAGGTCCTTGAAGCTTTCCCGTTTTGCCGTCTAAGCACAGCTCTCGTTCGTCTAACAATGGGGGAAGGGCCAGCGTACACAGGAGAGTGCTATAATGAGTTGTTTGAGGAAATGATCGTCGAACTGGATAAAGACACGTTATGGCTTACGTCAAGTATATCCACGAAGTCTGGTTCAAAGTTAATGAGCTTGGTGAAATCGAAGGGTTCATGCTCTGGGAACTATCAGTTCCGGAACCTTTTTGGTTCCAGAAAATAAAATAGGATTCTGCGTCCTCAAAAACCCTTCTTCGGATAGTTCGATGCTATTGAAACATGAGAAAGCGGCACGCCGCTATTGTCGGAGTTATCGTATACGGCTTCCCAGGTAGTGCCTCCATCGCTGGTTCGCAGGATCTTTCCAAACTGTGGAAATCCTGCAGAACTGCCAACAATCAAAGCGTTGCGCTTGTCCAGAGCATCTATCCCCAGCAAGAAGAAATTTGCTGGTCCTGCAGATTCCTGTTCGCTCCAGCTTATTCCGCTATTCTCCGTAATGATTATCTTATCAAAGTCACAAGCAGCCCAGTAGTGGGAGCTGTCAAGCATTACCAGAGAGTTTATGTCATTAGAGAAGAGAGGACCACCCGTAACCCATTGTTCTCCGCCATTTGCAGTAACAACATAGTGCCCTTGGCCTCCGTATATGACGACATGGTCTTCATCAACAGCCTTAACACCGATCCAACCATGGTAATTGTAATCGTTTGGAAGCTCAATTGTCTCCCAGGTTTCGCCTCCGTCTTCTGTACGTAAGACAGTACCCGCAGGCGGAATTGACTTGTTGCCCACTGCATAGACTATATCAGTAGAAACTGCGAAAATCCCCTGGATAATGTAGTTCTCAGAACCTTCAGGCAGACTTGAAGTATACCAGTTCACACCACCATCTTCTGAGTAGATCACCGTACCACCTTCACCACCCAACCAAATGGTGTCTTGGACTATCGATATGCTGTAAAATGAAACACCATCTGCAACTTCTGAAACATCAACAAGAGACCAGACGTCACCACCGTCACTCGTATTCATGATGAGTCCATCCGCTCCGACAGCCCACACTTCTGTGTTGTTGATTGCGAGAACATCAGACAGAGGTTTACCCTGTGGTAGAACATCACCACCCTGGCGAACCCAGGTTTTACCGCTGTCACCGGAGAAGAGGAGCATGGCTATACCCTCATCATCAACCTCACCAACAACCCATGCAGAGTACTCCTGTTGATGAAAGAAGGGAAGACACCCCACAGTTACCAGAACAAGTACAAGCCATACAACAAATCCA
>DLVL01000089.1:3875-4266 GCA_003444085.1 Kosmotogaceae bacterium
GCCATACAACAAATCCAGTTACCACGTTTCTTCTCATGCAACTCGCCCGCTTTCTTGATATTTTTCATGAACACATTCTCAGTTGTTATGTTCAAGCCGCAAGATCAGATACTACATTTTATCCGGAGTCATTGAGAAAATCATGAAGGGTAACTTCATCGGGAAAGGGGCAATGCTTGATACACAAGCCGCAGTCAGTGCCCACTTTCCTCCAAAAGGAATAGCAACGCTCTGAATTGATCTGCCATCTCCTGATTCCGAGGATGTCTTTTTTGTTTCCTTTGGGTATCGCAGAAGAAGGGCAGCGATCGCTACATCTTCTGCACTCTTCACAGAATTTCTCAAGATCAACTTCCAGTGGAGAATCCAGTTGCAGTGGCAAATCAGTAGT
>DLVL01000026.1:0-35353 GCA_003444085.1 Kosmotogaceae bacterium
TATTGGGTAAGCCTCAGGACTGTCCCGGGCAGTATTTCGAGCGAACCTTCCGGACGAATGGTGATGTCTCCTGCAAGGACCACCGAATAATCGCCACCGGCCCCCCATTTCACTGAGCCATCGATGTTCCCCCCGTCAAGATAGACGTCAACACTGTTTCCTTCGAAAATCGTACCCAAATCGTAGAAAGAAGCATTGATGCCTACTCTGACACCGTTCGTGTTGTTGCTGAAGACATTGTTCTCATTTTGAAACAGAGAATACCCACCATTTATCCTCAGCCCATCACCAGCAGTGTTAGCAATTGTCGAGTTTACCAGTTTCAGTGATCCTGAACCACTCTTAGATATCGCAGTACCATCAGAACTGCCTGCATAAGAGATCACACACCACTCAAAGTCTGCAGATCCTTCATTCTGGACATATATCGAACGCCACCATCCAGGTTCAGGAAGACTACTGTCATCATCCCGATTAGTATCGCCACCCACAGAGTCGTCCCGCAAATCAGTGAAGAAGACTTGCTGATTCTCAGTTCCTCTTGCGACGAGTTCTCCGTCTACCCTGATCTGTGTGTTCTGAGCAAGTTTAACAACGGTTCCGGCACCAAGCGTGAGGCGACCATCTCTTGAAATCGATGTGTAACCGCCAAGGAACAAAGATATGTCACCGGGGACACTCCATACCACATCGCTCGATATTGTGCCACCGTCGACCTGAATATCGACCTGGTTTGCCGCTACGATTGTGGAATCATCAACAATCAGGGAAGCGTTTGCAATCATTCGAATACCTATACCATTCAAAGTGAAGACAGAAGCTTTGATATGAACCCCATCTGATCTATAATACAGACCCGCGCCCAGGTTCTGAACCACCGAAGAATCCGAAAGCTGAAACCCACCTGCTGCATTGTCAATCCTCAAACCGTCACCTGAACTGTTGTGAATTATTGAATTGGAGATCGATACCGCTCCGGTGCTTGTCTTTACAATAGCCGCGTTATCACCAAGCCCCGCATATCCTATTACGCACCAGGCAAAGTCAGCTGTACCGTTTTGCTGGATCATTATCGAGCGCCACCATCCAGGTTCAGGAGATGTAGAGTCCTGGTCTCTGTTAGCGTCTCCGCCAGCAGAATCATCCCTGATGTCTGTGAAGTAGATCTGTCTTCCTTCTTCACCTTTGGCAAACAGGCTTCCGGAAATCGTCAGTCTTAACCCCTGTCTGAACTTGACAACAGTACCTGGAAGTATTTCCAGTCTGGCGTTGTCAGCGACAGTGATGTAGCCTGTTACTGTTACCGAATAGTCACTGTGTGCTCCCCACTTCACGTCTGTATTGATCGTTCCTCCGTCGAGATGAACATCAATTCCATTACTCTCGAAAACAGTCGTCAGATCGAAGAATGAAGCATTGATTCCAACCCTTACTCCGATAGCGTTGTTTACATAAGTGTTGTTTCCATGCTCAAACAGAGAGTATCCAGCTGCTATGCGCAGTCCCTCACTGGAGCTATTCTGGACAATTGCGTTTTGGAGTGTAAGCGATCCCGTCCCTGCCTTGAGAATTGCAGCACCATCTGAACGTCCGGCATAAGAGATTACGCACCATTCGAGAAATGCAGATCCTTCGTTCTGGATGTTGATCGAGCGCCACCATCCCGGCTCTGGCATAGCTCCATCTTGACCACCAAGTACTCCACCAACTGAGTTGTCTCGCATGTCTGTGAAGTGAATCTTTTGATCCTTCAGACCTCGAGCTTCAAGGTAACCACGTACAAATAGCCTCCTGTTCTGATCAAACTTGAGGACAGACCCAGGGGCGATTTCCAGCCTTCCATCTTCCACCACGGTTATGTCACCAGAGATAAATAGCGAATATGAGCTACTCGCACCCCACTTCACTGAAGTGTTAATTGTCCCACCGTCAAGATAGACGTCTCTGCTGTTGCCCGCGAAGTTCGAGGTCAAATCAAAAAAAGAGACATTGATTCCGACTCTGACTCCATTTGTGTTGTAGAGAAATCTGTTATTCTCTGACACGAAAGAAGAATAACCCGAAGAGATTCTAAGGCCGTCTCCCGCAGTCCTTCTAACTATGGAATCGCTGAGCTCTAGAAATCCTGAACCAGATTTCAGGATTGCGCCCTGATCAGATGTTCCCGCGAAAGAGACTTCGCACCACTTCAGGATGGCAGATCCCTGATTCTGGATATTGATCGAGCGCCACCATCCAGGGAGCTCTACAGTACCCGTGAAAATAATCGGATCGCTGCTGCTACCTATTGCCTCCAGAGTCCCTCTGACTATCATTCCCTGGTTCTGGACGAAGTGAACTCTAACCCCAGGTTCCACAGTAATTCGGATGCCTTCTGGAACAATCACTGTTGTTCTGACAATGTAGGGGCTTCCTTCCTGCGTCCAGATCGTGTCTTCTGTAATCGTTCCGGACACTTCGGTGGGTACCTTATATCCATCTTCCGGTCCGTCAGCACTCATTCCAAGTGTCATACCAGTAAACAGAATGATTACAAGAAAGACCAGAAATCCAGAGAAGCCTTTCTCTTGCACTCTAAAAGTCTTCATGAATCCCCTCCTCAGAGTATCGAGGCCCACCGGCGCATGTCAACGTTGCAGATACGCTCGATCAGGTCACGGAATGACTTGATTATACAGCAACACATTGCTGAGACAATCGACCGGCGATATCTGAAACCTGCAGCATTCAGAGAGAAGCCTTTTGGTTGTTTGCTTCACTGAAGACACTACTTGTAATCGTGAGAAACAACAAGCACTGCCAGGTGGGAAGATACCATAAACTGTGTGCTGTTTCTCAGTAAACTAACTTCTTTGGCAGTACTGATTAGTGATTCCCTATAGTATCATTAACTTAGAAAGATTCAAAAAAAGGAGGGAGAATAATGAGCGCTCCAAAGATCGGAGACATGGCACCCGATTTCGAGCTGCCTTCTCACGAAGGTGGAACAGTTTCACTTTCTCAGTTCAGAGGAAAGAACGTAGTTCTTTACTTCTATCCGAAGGATAACACATCAGGTTGTACACTTGAGGCAGAGGGCTTTCGAGATAGAGAGAAAGAGTTTGAAGAACTGGATACCGTAATTCTGGGAGTAAGCAAAGACTCCATCAAATCCCATTCAAGTTTCGCTCTGAAAACCTCCATCAACTTTGATCTTCTGAGCGATCCTGATCAAAGAATTCATCGGTTGTACGACGTAATAAAACCAAAGAAGATGTACGGCAGGGAGTATATGGGAACTGACAGATCAACGTTTGTCATCGACAAGACCGGAAAGATTCTAAAAGAATACAGAGGGGTGAAGGTGAAGGGTCACGTTGACGAAGTGCTGGGGTTTTTGAAGACTCTATGAAAGAGCTTATAGGTCCTGCGTGTTCTGAGAATGATAAAGAGGATTGTTGAGGTTGCATAACCAGGTGCTGATCATTTGTTGTGGACGAGTTCCCGCCTGATCTTATCTGATGTCAGCGAGAACTCATAATAGCGAAGTCTTCGAAACAGGTTCTGTTCTGTTCGGTTCTTCATTAAATGAAGCGTCACCATTGATCCGATATATGCAAGATTGCCAAGAACACGCCCTGGTGTTGTCCAGCTTCTTTCAGGCACTTTGGTAGCAACTAGACTGAGTATTGACTCTGTGTCTCGTTCGCTCACAATTTTGAATGCAGATTTGAAACCGATTGATGAACGCGCCATATCGCGAAACCTGGAAAATGTCTCACATATTCGCCGCGAACTTTTGATGGATGATGTAGAAGACACACTCGCTCCTACTGGATCGGTTGTCTTTATCAGATCCGAAATGCAAATGTTTACCCAATTTGGATTCTTCTTGCCTTCAAAGAGCTTGAGAGAAGAGCATTCTCGCCTCAAAAAAACATGGCCAAGCGCCTTCTTCACTCGATCACCTCTTTAGGTGTATCAGTCATCACTTTGGTAATTTCGTACTTCACATCATCCTCTACCAGGCTGAAGACGAAACCATAGACGTAATTGAAGTAAGTCAGAACCTCGGTGGAAAGGTAATACGGGTTTATGCCTGCAATCGTTTCTCTAACTACCTTAGCAAAGTCTCCTGCTGACTTTTCGTAGACCTTCTCGTTCTTGTTAAAGTCATCAAGCAAATTGTTCAGTCGATCCAGCACTGAGCTGTTGTACTCTGCAAGCCTTCTGTTTCTTATCTCTTCTCCCTTTGTCGAGGCCAGTTTGTCGATCCTTTCTCTTGCTTTTGCATAGCGTTCTCTAAGCTCTTCGTCTGCCGTTTTCTCATTCAAAGCCTCTTCTATTGAGCAGGCTTCAGAGAGAATGACTCTAGTCTCACTTTCTTCTTCAGCAGATTCCAATTTCACGGCCAGCTCCTCAAAACGAAGAATCATCTCTCTGTTCTGCTCGTATCTCGTGTTTTCTCTCTCCCGGAGCAACTCTTCCTTCTTGCGGTTGATTCTCTCAAAGTCCTCTGCAGCTTTGCTGACTACCCTTGGACCAGCAGCTTCAGAGAATCTGAGGATACTATTCTCAGCCTGTGAAAGGTAATAGAGTTTCTCATCAAAGTCTGAAGATTTGTCAACCCTGATAATCATTAGATTCAAGAACCTCTCGAGAGCCTTTGAGCTTGTTGGATAGTGAAAGAGACAACTCTTGAGCAGTAGTTCCGATTCATGGATTCGGCCAGAGTTGAGTGCATTCTCTGCCGCTTTCAAGAAATTCGCCTCGGTTTCTGGCTTGACCCGGCCATGCGGTTCTGATGTGTAAGACCTCTGCTCACCGGAACGACTCCGAGGATTCTCAAGAACAGTCTTGTACAGAAGATATCCAGTGAGTCCAAGATTGATTATCAGCAAAACAATAATGAACACTTTAATCACCTCAGTTCAGGTCACTCAAACTCTATTATACATACCCTGATGTGAACAATGAGATGAAAGAAAATAGTTCAGATCGATGATCACGCGGAGTTGATTAGCATATCAACAACTCTCTGATCGTATATATACTCCGCCAGATACATTGCAATTATTTCGTCAGTTGCATATTCACGAAGCTTATCGCCAGTGCAGGAATACACTGTCTTCATCTCGGAAGGATTTTCCAGAAGGTACTGAGCGATGCTTTCTTTTACCGAGCTCTCTCCGAGTTCAAGTCGCTCGATGAGTTCTCTTTTCAGCAAGTTAGTTCTCTTACTACTCTTGAAGCTGATTTCTTTCCAGTTATGTGAGACTCTTTCCACGTTAGGATCAACTAACTTCAGAAGATACTTGATGAGAAGATTTCCGGTATCGCCAGCGTACGTGCTCATCACTATAGCGTTCTTTCTTTCCTCTGTTTCCTTTTCGTGAATAGTAACCAGAGAATCTGCTGACAATCCTGTTTCTTCATTTCTGATCAGAAGATTGATCTCTTCTTCAGCTCCTTCAGACAGATTGGCATAATCCGGAAAGTCGCGATTCAGTATACCTCGCCTCACGGCCATAGCAAAGTCAAAGCTGAATCTGGGTCCAAAACTTATCCATGCGGGCCGTTTGCTACCTTTGCCTTTGCCAACACTAATGCTGAGAAGTGAATGATCAATCTTCTTAACATCCCAGGTTTTTCCTGCAAGCAGGAAAGACGCGCTCTTATCGTTCTTTGCAAGGTTCTCCAAGGCTTCAACAAACAGCGGGTGAAGTGTGCCGACCTCTACACCGTTATGAAAAACTGTGTACTCTGACTTGATTGGAAAAAGGACGACGAAGTCCTTTTTGAACATCCCACTTTCCAGTATTTCTCTTGACTTTGATCCCGGAATCAACTCCCCGGTGGGCCTCTTTGAGATATAGTCTTTCTCCGTAAGATGATCCAAAAGCTCTCTAAATACCTGTCGCTTAATTTCCCTGAATGGGAACGCTCTCGTTAGAAGCTCAAGAGAACTCCTGTCCAGTATACTCTGCTGGTATGTGAGTGATATGAGCTGCTGCCCGAGCAACTGGGGATAGAACTTGAGAGGGTATAGACCTTCGACCGACTTGTCTTTCAGCATCTGCAGTATCCCAATCGCTCTGTAGACGCTGTGATCATCAGTTAAGAACATTGTCGCACGAGCAATTCTTGATTTCCTTCCAGATCGTCCAAAGCGCTGTACGAATGAAGCAGCTGAATAAGGCACCTCAAGAAACACAACTCTGTCAACATCTCCGATATCGATACCCATCTCAAGTGTCGAAGTGGCAACAACAACACGCATTCCCTTGTCGTTCTTAAACGTCTCTTCAATAGTTTCGCGCAGCGATTTTGAAATGGAACTATGGTGAACAGCAGCTTCTACTCCCAGTCTTCTCATGAGTGCACTGAATTCTTCGGCCTGTGCTCTGGAATATGCGAAAACAAGTGTTTTCGAACCCGGAGATTCTTTAACGAGATTCACCAGATAATCACTTGGCCTGATTTCATCCGAACCGATTACCTCAAGCTCTCTTCCAAAAGGGCTTCTATCAACAACGATCCTCATATTTCTGGAGCTGCTGCCAGAAACCCATTCCCCAAGCAACTCCGGGTTACCTACCGTAGCAGACATGGCCACCCTCTGTATCTCATGCTTGCTAAGAGTCTGAAGCCTTTCGATGAGACAAACCAGCTGTGCCCCTCTTGGACTGTCAACGAAACTGTGGACCTCATCAATCACAACGAATCTGATTTCCCTGAATACTCTTGAAATTGCACGCTTTGAGGTAAGAATACCTTCCATAGACTCAGGTGTAATAACGAGAACATCAGAATTTCTGATAGCAGTTTTCTTCTCGTTGGGAGAAACGTCGCCGTGCCAGTGTGAGACTTCAAGGCCGAAGGGGCGGAAGATTCTGTCAAGCCTGGCCTGGATATCGTTTATTAGCGCTTTCAGGGGGGCGAAATAGATACAACTCAGTGATCGTGAGCTGTCATTCAACATCATGCTCAAAATGGGCATCATTGCTGCCTCAGTTTTTCCTGAGGCAGTACCTGCGATTATCAGAACATTCTCTCCTGAAAGTATCGCAGGAAGGGTTTTGTCCTGTACTCCTCGAAGTTTCTTCCAGCCTAGCTTTGTTGTCAAAAATCTCGCAACGTCGTCTCTTAGTTTCTCAGGCATTTCATTCTTCCTCAAAAAGGGAATCCAGGTCGTCCTTCTCGGATGGACCAGCCGTAACCTTTTGCAACGCGAATTCTACTTTCTCACCAGGATGCTCTTTCATTATGTCGAGCGTAGCAACAGAGAATTTCACGAACTCTCTCACCGGAACACTGAATCTTCTGTTCACATCGGTATATCGTTCCTTTATCGACTCGAAAATTCTCTCAGGAACAGAATTGCTGCCCAACGAAAGTCCGTAAGTATCTTTGTAACTCTTGCATATCCTTTTGAGAAGCTCCATGTATTCATCGTGTGTCATTGGTTCCAGTTCGAGCATTACTGACTGGCTTGTCTGAATGTCGTGTGTATTCTGGACTCTTTCGTGAAGTGCCTGATACGATGCAACACCGTTTTTCGCACTTTCAAACCAGTTTCTTGTCCCCAGCCACATGCAGTAAGTTGAAGACACATCTCCACCCATAAGTTTGTCAACTGTCTCTCGAAGCTGATTGTATGCAGCATCACGGACATCTCTTCTTTTGCCTCGCAAGTTCTCCAGCTCATCCATTATGATGATCATGCCTGGCACTTCCAGTTCTTTCAATAGGACAGCAAAAGCTTTGAGGAAATTCCATCCATCTTCATCCAGGAAGTGGTAAATTCCGACACGCTTGAGCACACGGCGGTCTATCCGTTCACCTCTTATATATGCGATAAGGTCAGCCGTGTCTTCGTTTCGCAGCATCTTGAAAATGTAGGCAGCACAAAACTCTAGAAACATACCTTTTGCAAGCTTTGCGTTACTTTGTAGAAAAGTCGAGACAGTCCCAGGTGATGTAACTTTCAGACCTGATTTTTCAATCTCCTTGACCTTGTCTTCAGCCCATATGTCCATAAGAACTCGCAGTGTGTTTCCTTCGATTCCGATAAGGCTCATGTTCTTCATTATTGATTTGAATAGTTCGTCCTGTTTGTGGAGGTCCTGGTAATCTTTCTCAGTGAGATAGCTAACCAGCATTCCTCGCTCTCTTCCCAGGTATTCGGAGTACTTGCCGAGAGTAGTCTTTCCGAAACCATAGTCACCAAGGAATACACGAACTTTGCTGTTTCCAGTCGATGCAATATAATCTATATCGCTTTCTATAGCTTTTCGCTCAACTTCTCTTCCTACTATCAGCTCCGGCACATACTGTATCGGAACAGATGCTCCAGTTCTTATCGCTTCAAACATTGGTCTATAATCCATTGCCGTTTCCTCCTCTCTCCAGTCTAAATGCGCTATATCGATTGCAGGAGTTTGGAGAGATGTGAACCTCAACCGAGCACGACGAATCGCGATCCTTCTCAGGAATCACGTCAAACAGATAGAAATACCTGCAGAAAAACTTCTCTACCTCCAGTCGGTTCGACGCACGCCAGTTGGCAATAATTCTCTCAAGATGGTTCAGAAACTTTCTGATTTCTATCGACGAATTCCCGTTGATCATTGAGACCTGTAAGATGGAGAGTTTCATGAATTCAACATACCAGTCTATCTTTCTAGACGCAGCCTTAAGGTAATCATGGTTGCTCTTCTCTGCCAGCCTTATGATTCGTTGAACAGAACTGGCGCTCACACCGTAACGTTCGGCCACTGATCCGGTTGACACATGTACTCTGTCAATGTACTTGCTGTAAAGCCATCGAACAGCTGATCTGACAACTTCAGCCCTTGTTCTGTCCCCGAAGCGCAGACCTCCCTCTTCCAGCTTCTCAGAGAACCTGACAAGATATGTGGGTTCGCCCTGCATCAAGTTAACTATCAACCTTCGTCCTCTCCACGGTAAGTTGCCGGGATCATGCTCTGCAGACTCTCCGTTATCTCTTCGTTGAGATGACGTCCCCATACAATCATGCTGCTACTTGAGTCAGACAACTCGATAAGAGGGTTTCCTCCAAGAGATAGTTTGGGGGCGATTCTGATGACATCCAGGCGCGATGCTTCAATCGCCAGCAAAGGTATTTCTTCTGAAGGATCGTATTTCAAGACCTTAAACACAAGATCTCGGCTACTTTCAGGAAGTGCGCTTATCTTATCCCAAAGCTCATCCACGGGATCATTAGCAGCCTTTTCTGGCTCATCACTCATTGTTGCCATAACGGGGTCTTCATACTCATCTTCGTTCTTATCATCAGAATACGGCTCTAATGCGCCAAGTGGACAATCTCGCCATATTCCAACACTTCCATTTCGATAGCCAATTGCAACACTGCTTTCTCCGGGATTTACTGAGAGCGACAGTACAGCCCCTCGCTTTGCGCTCATCACTTCAGTGGTTTCCTTCTTCTGAACATCCCAGACTCTGACACTCTGGTCAAGACTGGCAGAAAAAACAACATTCGAATCAAGGCCAAAAGCCAGAGCAGATATCCCTCCAGAGTGACCTTTGAGCTCTTCGATCAACTCTCCAGACTTGAGATCCCAGATTCTGACTATTCTATCCATAGATCCGGTAGCAAGTAGTTTTTCTGAAGGCCCCAGGGCCATGGTAGACGTGTAGTTTGATCCCGTATTGATGCTTTTCATAAGTTTGCCGCTACCAAGACTCCAGACTCTAATAGTTCTGTCGCGTGAAGCAGATACAATCCTTCCCGTCCTCTGGGATACTACGATCTGTTTCACCCAGTCCTCATGCGCTTTTATCGTATTCAGCAGTCTTCCTGACGGTAGTTTCCAGATCTTGATTGTTCCATCCCACGACCCGGAAGCTAGAATATCACCGTCACTGCTAAAAGCAACCGCAGAGACGTAATTTGTGTGACCTTCTAGGGATCTCACGTGTCTCCCGGTCTCAAGATCCAGGAATTTCACTGTATTATCCCAGGATCCGGACGCAACTTGTTTTCCATCAGGTGATACTGCAACGGAAAAGCCCAGCGCTGGAAAACCCTTCAGTGTGTATCTTATTCGTCCAGTCTCCATCTCATAGGCACAGAGTGAATTGTCTGCTGTCGCGATGATCAATATATCTCCATGCGGAGAGAATCTGACGGCGTTAACATCAGCGGGAAGCTTTAGCAACAGCTCAAAAGACTCGTCATGAAACTCCTCAGCTTCTGCGTGTAGACCCTCAGCCTTCCGCTGAGTAGAAAGCTCTTCAGATGATCTCTTCGATCGCTCGGGAGATTTCTTTGGCGTGCTGGTGCTTACCGAATCAAACTCCGGAACAGAGAACGTCTCAGTAAGCATCTTGTCCAGGTAATTCACAAAGCTCTGACACTGTTCCAAAGCCTCAAACAAGAAATGCAGCAACACTTTCTGGGTCTTTGTGTGCCGGATTATGCACTTGAAGTAGCTATAAACAGAAACCTGAACCTTGTCAATCCTTCTTCTGCCTCCGTTCTGTCTTACCTCAGCAACTTTCCAGATAGTACCCACTGCTACTGATGACGGTTCAGCATCGAATTCTTCAGTTGAAAGTCTGACTTCACCGGTCTCATAACCTATCTCCGAATACAGATGTTCCACATCACCATGCGACAACTTGTCCGGAAGAAATCTCCAGAAACCTTTCCCGTCATCAATTACAAGTGTAGGGAATGTGTTCTCATCAGATTCCTCGATTGTCTTATCCTGAGGAATCTCGTGACCAATAAGCCTTACCTGGGCACCCGCATGGTATCTGGGGTCTTCAATTTCCTCGGAACCAACTATCACCCAGCACCGACCAGAAAAGGATTCTCTTAGAAGACGTCTGAGTTGCCTGCCAACTTTCGAAAGCAACCAGTTCCTGGTGGTATGCCAGAAGACTGGTGATAGCCTGTAGTTTCTGCCTGCTTCCAGCATGGCATATCTCCATGTACTGACATCTGCTCTTACTTTCCAGAGGTCGTCGAGCACCGAACGGATTATTGCTGGATTCACTCCCATCTTCGGAATAATTGTCTCAGAGTATGCTATGAGATCCCTGAGAATCGTATCAGCCTTTGAAATGAACAGAGGGAGATCAGCGTGATCAAATGCCTGCTTCTTCACAAGTTCCTGGAGCTGGTTTGTCTGAAATGCTGAAGCTGCTTCGTCTGAAGGAGTGTGCTCTGCGAGTAGAATCGATGCGATTCTTGAGAGTCTTGGCAGTGGAGAAGAGGGAAGCTTCATGAGTTCATCAATAAGATCTCCAGCAAAGACCTCAATATCCATCTTCTCTGCGTATTCCTTGTATTGTGTCAGGGTATTAGCTAGTTCTTCGATTCCCTTCTCGAATGTCTTCTGAGCCGAGACAATCTCTGCAAGGTGCTGGTTAACAACCAGCACGAATACCTTTGGCCCGTTGTTCATGTTCTCCAGTGCTTCAATATGCTCAGGGATTATTCTCCCCCAGGACAGGATGCATTGCTCCATCTTGCTCTCCGCATCTCGTTTCGTCCTCGCTTTGGCAATATCTAGAGTCCCCCATGGTGTCTCACATATCGTGCAGTATCTTACTGACAAAGGTAGAAGAGAAGTTAGAATGGATGAACTCTCGTCTTTGTCAGTAGCAAGAGCCAATTTCGAGTTGGCAAATAGAGTTCTCCACTTTCTGTCTTTGAAAGTCTTCTCCAACTCGTTCTTGACTTCTGGCAAATCAAGAACAGAGGATGTTCTGTTTGTCAGGCCCCTTCTTGAGTTTTCTTGCATGAGTAACTCCTCAACGCAAAATTGTTGCCCGGAAGTTTCATCTAAAACAGTCCAGACAACATATGTAAACACAGCACTCTATAGCTTGATTATAGCATCTGTATCCCCAAGATTGACCTATCCAAAGAAATACCGCGGGCCAGAAAAGCCCGCGGTACACATAGTTGCTATCCGATTTCCTGTTCTTCGATCCCAAATATACCCGTCGATTCTTCGACCTGCAGATTTGCATGCATGTCGAGGCCCGTTCCTGCAGGTATAAGTTGTCCAACGATCACGTTTTCCTTCAGCCCTTTCAATCTGTCTATCTTTCCCTCTACTGAAGCTTCGGTAAGGATCTGTGGGGTCTGCTGGAAAGATGCAGCTGACAACCATCCTTCACTCTCAAGAGAAGCCTTTGTAATCCTGAGAAGTCTTCTCTTATACCTGATAACATCCTTTGGAAGAATCTGAATCCTTCTTTCTGGAAGAGCATAATTCTGCTCGATTTCTTCAAGATAAGCCTGATAGCGTTCTTCGTCGACATCATATACCGTAACCTCTTTAATTCCGCTATTTACAAGCTTCTTAAGGAGCTCCTGCGTAACAACTTCCCCTTCTGAGGTAATCTTCTCGGTTTTTCCGTCCGCGTCTTTTCCGAGAATCCTGCGGGCCATTCTTCTCCCGAGGATCACCTCACGGTTATCTTCTATTCTCTTATTAGCTTCCTGAATCTCTTTGTTGATTCTCTTGACATCCTGAACATTCAGCAGGTTACCTGGCAGAAAGTCGGTGTCGCCCTGATCAATCACTTCGACTTTTGAAAGCATCTGTTTGATGATCAATTCAAAGTGTTTATCACTGATCTCAACACCCTGCTCTGCATAGACTCGCTTGATCTCCGTCAACAGATAAAGCGCAGTGGGTACCAGACCTAGTTTTTCCATTAGCTTCCTGGGCCTGACTGTCCCCGTTGATACAGTGTCTCCTTGAACCACTTTGTCGCCAATTCCTACTTTTGGCTTGGTTGTAGTCGAAAGATCATACTCCCGGATCTTTCCCTCTTTTGTTTCAACGTAGATCTTCCTTCTCCCCTTTTCATCACTTGCCATATCTTTCACGAAACCATCTTCTTCGATGAATAACGCTTCAGGATCTCTCAACTTCTTCCTGGCCTCGAAGAGCTCCTCGGCCCGTGGCAGTCCTCGTGTTATATCGGCACCCGTGGCGATCCCACCTGTATGGAAGGTCCTCATTGTCAGCTGTGTTCCGGGCTCACCGATTGACTGGGCTGCGACTATTCCAACAGCTTCTCCGACATTGACGATATGATGATTTGAAAGATCCATTCCATAACACATCGAACAGACACCTTGCTCGGATTCGCACGTGAGAACTGACCTAACCCTGATGGGGGGACGCACCTCAATCTGCTCCAGATCATTCTCTGCAAGGAGTTTTGAAGTGAAAAAATCCACGTGTTCCTGGTACTTCACAAGCATTCTTCTGTCACCGTTCCTGAACTCCGGCCCCACGTACACCTGACCAACTGCAGGGTATTGGATAACATCAACAGATTCGACGCTGTTTGATTTAAGTGTTCTCAAGATTTCGCTCGTAATCTGCGTACCAGCACTGTAGCTGTGGCCATTAACGAAGAAATCGTCTGCGAAGACTGTGAAATACGTCAGATGTGAAGTCTTCAGGAGATCAAGCTTGACCGATTCCTGAACAGGGACAGTCCGCTTCGTGCTTGCCAGGAATGATGCATCTCCTTCATGAAGGAGTGTATCCCTGACATATTTCTTGCCGCTCATCGGATTTACCAGGGTCTTGCCTGAAAGAGGATCAATGACATCTTCAGAGAGTACTCTCCCAAACAGGTAATCCTCCAATCTCTCGATCGTAACATCATCAGCAATGAGTTCTACAGCCTCAATCCCTTCTCTTGTATTACAGTCTGGAGTGCTTACGGTGATCGTCTGTGATACATCGACCAATCTCCTGGTGAGATACCCTGCAAAAGAAGTTCTCAGAGCAGTATCTGCAGAACCCTTACGTGCACCATGCGTGGATGTGAAGAACTCCAGCTCTGTAAGACCGTCTCTGAAGTTGGAAGTAATAGGGACTTCAATCGTCTTTCCTGAAGGATCCGACATCAGACCGCGCATTCCCGCAAGCTGTTTCAACTGGTCGACATTTCCCCTCGCACCAGAATCAACCATCATGAAAATGGGATTGAAGGGAAGTTTACGGAACTCATCGTAGGTCTTGTTCATCAGATCTTCTGTTGTCTTGCTCCAGATATTGATTACCTCACGCTCCCGGTCGACTTCTGTCAGGAATCCCTGCCGATAAAGTTCAGCGATTTCGGTAACCCGTTCCTGTGCTTCCTTGATAATCTTGTCTTTCTCAGGGTAGACAATGATGTCTTTCACGGATATTGTGAGACCACTGAGAGTGGCATAATGGAAACCGAGCCTCATCATGTCATCGAGAAGATCCGAGGTCATGTCCATGCCGTATCTCTCAAAACAATCGTAGATGACTTGCTTGATCTGCTTCTTCTTGAAGGTAGTTGTATAGTTCTTTATCTCATCAGGCAGAATCGAGTTGAAAATGATTCGGCCAACGGTTGTCAGTGTAAGTTCCCCACTCGACTCATCAAGTTTCACAAGTATTGGATCATGCAACTTCAGGTAGTCGTTCTCGTGTGCTATGAGAGCTTCTTGCTCACTCGAGAACTTCCACGTGATCTTTTCCAGAGCTTTCTCACGAACAAGTTTTCTTATTTCAGCTTGATCCCTTCCTTCTTCCACAAGCTGCCTCTGAAGTTTCTCCAGCTCATCTTCTACAGCCCTGAACTCGTGATCTACAGTCGTGAGATAGTACGCTCCGACAATAATATCCTTGCCGGGCATCGAAATTGGTTTGCCGTTTGCTGGAGAGATAACATTGTATCTACTAAGCATCAAGAACTTGGATTCAGCCTGAGCTGCTGCAGATAGAGGCACATGTACAGCCATCTGATCTCCGTCAAAGTCAGCATTGAAAGGAGCACAAACAAGCGGATGAAGCTGAATAGCATTACCTTCTACGAGTCTTGGGATAAAAGACTGTATCGATATCCTGTGAAGTGTCGGAGCTCGGTTAAGCAACACCGGATGGCCCTTGATGACATCTTCAAGGACTTCCCAGGCCTCGGGCATTTCCTTCTCGATTATCGTCTTCTTCAACTTCCTTGCCGTTTTGCTTGATTCGCTTCCATGCAACAACCTGGAAAGCACGAATGGTTTGAAAAGCTCCATGGCAACTCTCTTTGGTATGCCACATTCGTGAATTCTCAAATCCGGGCCAACGACAATAACAGCTCTTCCAGAATAATCAACACGTTTACCGAGCAGGTTTCGTCGGAATCTTCCCTTCTTCCCCTTAACCAGGTCTGTCAAAGACTTCAAGGGCCGTCCTGATTTATCTGATACAGGCTTTCCAACCCGTCCGTTAAAAATCAGACTGTCCACAGCTTCTTGCAACATCCTTTTTTCATTCCGAACGATTATGTCTGGAGCACCAATACTCAGGAGCTTTGCCAATCTGTTATTTCTGTTAATCACTCGCCTGTAGAGATCGTTGATATCCGTTGTCGCGAACCTTCCCCCTTCAATTTGTATCATTGGCCTGATGTCAGGAGGGATGACAGGAATCACACTCATGACTATCCATTCAGGCAGATTCTTCGAGCGTATAAAGTCTTTGACGAACTTCAGTCTCTTCAGAAGCTTCAATGCCCTCGCGCTACTTCTGGAAAGACCTCGAAGCTCATGCTCAATCTCTGCCTGCAGTTCCTCAAGATCAAGCGACTTAAGGAGTTTCTTTATGGCAGCGGCACCGTAATCACAGACAACCTTACCTGGATATAGTTCTCTGTATGCTTCGAATTCGTTCTCTATGAGAACATCTCCAATGTTTCGTTCTGTCTCTTTAGAGACTTCTTCGTCGATCTCGGTGATTATGACTATTGGCCTGTCGTTTTCCGTATCAGTTTCAACCTCAAACTTGCCAGGGTAGTGTTCATCAAAGATCGTGAATTCGGAAGAAGAGAGTACCTCGTCTTCAAAAAGGAACCTGTCTGCAATTGTGTCGCCTTTGTGTACCTCGTCACCGTCGGCAACATACACCAGCGCTCCCTCAAATACAGGGTACTTTTTCTCTATGCCTGTGTTATCCCTGACCGTGATCCATGTTAACTCCCGATCTGTAGAGCTGTTTGCTTCTTCAATCTTAACAACACCATCAATATCAGACACAACAGGCCCTTTGGGAGACTTTATCTTGTAACCCTGCTCCACTTCGAAGTCAAGCTTCTTGTTGTATATTTCATATTCGGTCTGATGAAGTGTTTGTCCCGGAAAGAAATCCGTATCCTTGGGATCAGAGACAACATACAGTCTCTCGATTACTCTCTTCGAACCGTAGTAAATGATGTTTTCCAGATCCTTGGCAGGAATATTTAGCAACGACGAGAGTATGCTCGGTGCGCTCTTCAAGTACCAGACGTGCGTTACGGGAGCAGCCAGTTCGATGTGTCCCATCTTGCGCCTTCTCGCTTCTTTCGATTCTACTTTTACGCTGCACCGTTCACAAATCGTTCCATCATACTTCTTGCCCTTGTACTTCCCACAAGCGCACTCGTAGTCCTTTGTAGGACCAAAAATCTTCTCGCAAAACAGCCCGTCTTTCTCAGGTTTGAACGTCCTGTAGTTTATTGTCTCGGGCTTCTTCACCTCGCCACTTGACCATGATCTGATGCGTTCTGGCGAAGCAATGTTGATCTGAAGCGTACCTACTTTCCTCTTAAAGGTGCTAACAGGCATCAACTTCCCTCCTTGAGGGAATCTATATCCCTTAGAATTCTCATAGACTATCTACATCCAGTTCTATACCTTCTGTATCAAAAACCTTCACATCAAGTGATAACCCCTTCAACTCTTTGATCAAGACCTTGAAGCTCTCGGGAATACCCGGTTCTGGTATGCTTATGCCTTTCAGTATCGCTTTGTAAACATCATTTCTTCCTTTAATGTCATCGGACTTGATTGTAAGCATCTCATTGAGTGTATGTGCTGCTCCGTGAGCTTCAAGTGCCCATACTTCCATCTCTCCGAAACGTTGTCCGCCGAGATGCGCTTTCCCGCCGAGCGGTTGTTGATGTATGAGCGAATAGGGGCCTGTCGATCTTGCGTGTATTTTGTCCTTCGCAATATGAACCAGTTTCATCATGTACATCATACCTACAACAACAGGGTTGCCAAAAGTCATACCTGTTCTTCCGTCTCTGAGTTCGACCTTTCCCGTCTTTTGCTTATCAGAATCCCCTTGAGTAATACCAAATTCCTTCCTGACCTCAAATAGCCTCTCCATAATCTCGTGTTCTTCAGCACCGTCAAAAACAGGCGTAGCAAAGTAAGTATTCGTCAATTTGCCCAGCCAGCCCAAGTGTGTTTCCAGCACCTGACCGGCATTCATCCTTGAAGGAACTCCGAGTGGAGACAATATTATGTCAACAGCTGTCCCATCAGGTAAGAAGGGCATATCTTCCTTTGAGATAATGTTTGATACAACACCCTTATTTCCGTGCCGACCAGCAAGTTTGTCTCCAACATCAAGAGGTTTTCGTAAAGCAACGAAGACTTTCACAAGCTTATTGATTCCGGATCCAAGCTCAGATATTTCATCTTTTTCATATACCTTTACGTCTATTACCCGTCCCTCAAGTCCATGGGGAACTTTCAGAGAGCTGTCCTTAACGTCTCTTCCCCGATCACCGAAAACTGATCTAATTATCTTCTCTTCGGCGGTGGTCTCCGATTCTCCCTTCGGAGTGACTTTCCCAACCAGAATGTCGCCAGAGCTAACGTAAGCACCGACCCTTGCAATACCAAACTCATCGAGATTTCTGAGCAACTCTTTTGAAACGTTCGGAATGTCAGCAGTAATCTCCTCCGGTCCGATCTGAGTGTCACGGGCCATTGTCTCGAAAACTTCCACATGAACTGTCGTGAAGGCATCTTCCTCAAGAAGCTCCTCGTTGACGAGTATCGCATCTTCAAAGTTGTAACCTTCCCAGGGCATAAATGCCACAAAAACGTTCTTCCCAAGAGCAAGCTCGCCCATATCCATGGCAGGACCATCGGCAATGGGATCTCCCTTTTTGACCTTCTCGCCGGTCCTCACAATAGGTCTCTGGTTAACACAGGTATCTTGATTCGTCCTGGTGAACTTCTCCATTCTGTAGATATCTCTAACGGGTTCGCCGTTATCGTCCTTGACTGGTTTGCCTTTTCCATCAGTTCTGGCTACAACAATGCTACCCGAATCGACTCTCTCAACTACACCATTGTGCTTTGCAAGCACCATGAAACCTGAATCTCTGGCAGCTACGGCTTCGACACCAGTACCTACAATGGGAGCTTCGGGCTTGACAAGCGGAACGGCCTGTCTCTGCATATTTGACCCCATAAGCGCTCTTCCTGCATCGTCGTGCTCCAGAAACGGGATAAGAGCTGTTGAGATGCTGACTATCTGTTTCGGAGAGACAGACATCAGATCAACCTCTTCCCTGGAAACTATCTGGATCTCTCCCGCATGCCTGATTTCGAGATACTCATCAGTTATTCTGTTGTTTTTATCCAAAAAGGCAGTCGAGTCAGCGATTTTGTACTGTTCCTCTTCATCACCTGAAAGATAGATTATTTCATCTGAGACGATCCCATTCTTGACCTTTCTGTACGGGGTGATGAGGAATCCGTACTTGTTCAGAGTGGCGTACGTTGCGAGAGATGTCATAAGACCGATGTTCGCCCCTTCGGGTGTTTCGATCGGGCACATCCGGCCATAATGAGAATGGTGGACGTCCCTTACTTCGAATCTGGCGTGCTCTCTCTTCAGACCACCTGGTCCAATGGCGGATAGCCTTCGCTTGTTTGTAAGCTCAGCAAGCGGGTTCACCTGGTCCATGAACTGGGATAATTGACTACTTGCAAAAAACTGATGAAGGGTTGTCATGAGAGTCCGCACATTTACGAGACCCTGCACCGAGAGCTTGTCAAAGCTACTGTAAATCGTGAGTTTCTCCTCCAGAAGTTTGTGAATCTTCATGAAGGCTCTCTCGAACTCAGTTTCCATAAGTTCACCGACTGTTCTAACTCGCTTGTTACCCAGGTGGTCTTTCGTGTCCAGCAGTTCAGGTCTGTTCTGAATCTGCGTTAGTCTTCGGGCCGCAAGAACTATGTCAAGCTGCGTAAGCACCTGGGATTCATCTTCGTACTTAGCATCGACGGCCTTCTTGCCTTCAACCTCTTCCAAGTATCTCCTGTAAATTTTGTTAAGGGCGCTGTTTATCTTGTACCTTCCCACATCAGAGAAATCAAAGCGCTCAGGACTGAAATAAAGGTTATAGAGGTAGTTCTTTGCCGCATTTATCCTCGGAATTTCTCCAGGTCTTAGCTTCCTGAAGATCTCCATATAGGCATCGTCCGAACTCATTTCAGCCCCGTAACTCTTTTGAAGAGCGTTCATTGTAATGGTAGCCGCTGGCTCGGGCAGTTTGATAGTCCTGATATCTGATTCAAGAATCTTCTCAATCATTGATTCAGTGAGAACGCTTCCGACTTCAACCTTCTTGCCATTAAGCTCAATTTCCTCCAGAAGACAACTTCCTGTTTGCTCCCTGAGGGTCACCTCATCAGTAGCATCGAATTCGTTCACAAAGAGTCTGAGTATGTCAAGGTCCTTCTCGTATCCAAGTGCCTTGAGCATAAGGAAGAGGTTCATCTTTCTTCGTCGATCAATTCTCACCTGCAAAATCTGTTTGTGAGGATTCAGAAGAATCTCGAGCCAAGCACCCTTCACAGGAAGGAAGTGCGCCACAAGAATCGGCGAAGTATCGGTTGTGGATTTTGTAGGTTCGTCCACGAAATAAACGCCAGGCGATCGTACCAGCTGGTTTACAACAACTCTTTCCGCGCCATTGATCACAAAAGAAGCGGTATCAGTCATAAATGGAAGATAACCAAAAAAGGCCTCTTCTTCTTTTATTTCTCCGGAGTGCAAATCAGTTATCTGAACAGTAACGTATAAGGGCACAGAATATGTAAGTCCCTTGTCCTTGCATTCCTGAATGCTGTGTCTTGGTTCCCCAACTCTCGATCCAACAAACTCCAGCGAGAAGCCTCTCTCGCCTCTTCTGGAATCAGAACGCTGCAGCTGCGATTTTATCGGCGAGTACTTCTCTAGTATGCTCAGCAGTCCCTGATTCAGAAACTGGTCAAATGATTTCGTTTGAATTTCTATTAAATTAGGAATTTCAACAGGTTCGAAGACTCTTCCGAAGACAGAACGCTGGCGCTTGCCGAATGTACCGTTTTTCATCGTATCACCCCAGTTGACAGGCTATGCGCAGAACAACACCACGTCAACAAAGAGCTGACGTGGCCTACTGACGAAGAAACTCTCTGAGTTACTGGCAACTACTTAAGCTCTACTTCAGCACCTGCTTCTTCAAGCTGCTTCTTGATCTCTTCAGCTTCGTCCTTATTCACAGCTTCCTTGATTATAGCATCAGGAGTACCTGCTTTTTCGACGAGCTCCTTAGCTTCCTTGAGGCCAAGACCGGTGATGGTTCGAACAACTTTGATAACTCCAATTTTCTTGTCACCAAAGGACTTCAGATGAACATTGAACTCTGTTTGTTCTTCAGCCTCTTCAGCAGCTCCTGCGGCTGCTCCGGATGCTGCTGCAACAGCTACCGGGGCCGAAGCACTAACACCAAACTCATCCTCAAGTGCTTTTACAAGATCTGCGAGTTCTGCGACAGTCATTTCCTTAATAGCCTGAATTAACTCTTCTTTCTTCATTTTATCACACCTCCATCTTGCTAATCTGCTTTTTTCTCCTTAATTCCATTAAGTGCATAAAGAAACTTGGTTAAAACTCCGTTCAGAGAGTATGCAAGCCCTGTAATAGGTGCAGCGAAGCCTCTCACTACCATCGTTACAAGTTCTTCTCTGGTAGGCAACCTCGAGAGTTCCACAACTCTTGAAGCCTCGAAGTATCGGCCTTCCAGATAACCGCCTCTCAATTCGGGCAGTTTGTTGGCCTTGGCAAAATCGGTGAAGACCTTGAGTGCTTCGATCGGATCATCTTCCATTACTGTAAGAATCGCCGTCGTGCCCACGACTTCATTACTCCAATTCTCCTCGTCAAATCCAGCCTTCTGCAGAGCGAGTTTGACAAGCGAGTTCTTGGAAACTCTGTAACGCGCATGATCTGAGTAGCGCTTATAGAGTTCTTGTCGCAGATCCGAAATCTGTCTAACCGATAAACCCTTGTAGTCTGTAAACAGAACAAGAGAGGCCCTACTGAAGTTGTCAGCAAGTTCTTGTACAATCTCTTCCTTCTTATGTCTGGTAAACACCGGAGCAAATACCTCCTTTCATCAAAAAAATGCGGCCGGAGGCCGCAACATAATAAACATAGATCTTGCGCACCTCGGTAGGCGGCTTCTGCCTTTATAAACCTACTGTCTTCGGTAGCTGGTTCTCTTACTAACGTTAACGTCAAATACTCAGGTCGTTATTTCTGAATGATCAACCCTTATACCAGGATTCATTGTTGAAGACACAAACACCCTCTGAAAGAATCTACCTTTGGACGATGCGGGTTTCATCTTGAAAATCTGAGAAAGCGCAGATTCAAGGTTCTCCTTTAGCTGAGACTCGGAGAAAGACTTCTTTCCTATTGGAACATGAACATTTCCCGTCTTGTCGTTCTTGAATTCCACGCGTCCGGCCTTGAATGCCTTGACGGCCTCGCCAACATCTGTGGTCACCGTTCCCGACTTGGGAGAAGGCATAAGACCTCTTGGGCCAAGTACACGTCCCAGTTTTCCAATGTCCCGCATCATGTCAGGAGTAGCAATCGCAATGTCGAAGTCTGTCCAACCTTTTTCCACCTTCTCAACAAGATCAGCCGCCCCTACAAAATCTGCTCCGGCTTCTTTTGCCTCTTCTGCCTTCTCTCCTGCGGCAAAAACCACTACTCTGACATCTCTTCCCGTACCATGAGGAAGACTGATTGTGCCACGGACTAGTTGATCTGATTTTGATGGATCAATACCCATCTTTATATGGAGCTCCAACGTTTCATCGAATTTAGGTGAGGGCATCTTCTTAATAATGTCCAGTGCCTCGTCGATTGGGTAAACCCTGACGCGGTCAAACAACTGACGTGACTCCTGATATCTCTTAGATCTTCTTGGCATGACAATCAACCCCCTAACCCTTAACTTCTATGCCCATGTTTTTCGCAGTTCCCTCGATGATCTTTATTGCAGATTCAATGGTGTGCGCATTCAGATCAGGCATCTTGATCTTTGCGATTTCTTCAACCTGTGCACGTGTTATCTTCCCAACTTTCTCTTTGTTGGGAATGCCGGATCCTTTGTTCACTCCTGCTGCCTTCAGAAGAAGGAAACTTGCCGGTGGGGTCTTGAGTTCGTAAGTGAAAGATCGATCAGCATATACGGTAATGTTCACAGGAAAGACCATTCCTGGTTTGTCAGCTGTCTCCGCATTGAACCTCTTGCAGAAATCCATGATGTTGACACCGTGCTGCCCCAGCGCCGGTCCTACTGGCGGTGCAGGAGAAGCCTTTCCTGCAGGCAGCTGCAGCTTAATGCGTACTAGAACCTTCTTTGCCATTTAAATACCTCCTGGTGGTAAGCGGGGTCTTCCCCTCCCACGTTTTGCTTTGAAGCTACACTATGCTTTCTATCTCAGAAAGGTTGAGATTGACTGGTGTCTCTCTGCCAAAAATGCTAACGATTACTTTGACTTCTTGCCTTTCAGGTGATAACTGAGAGATCTTCCCGACAAAATCCTCGAACGGTCCAGATTTGATTCGGACCATCTCACCGATCTCAAAATCGACTTCTACTTTCACTGGACCTGTCGCCGCTTCCTTATAGTCTTCCAGGCCAGCCAGTTTTAGAAGAGCTCTTGACTCTCTCGGCTTTAGTTCAACAGGTTGCCCGCCGACTGAAACGAAATTGACGACGTTAGGTGTACTTCTGACAAGCGATAATGTCTCTTCGCTCGGAATAAGCTCAACAAATATGTATCCTGGATAGAGCCGGTTCTTCGTTATTTTGTAAACCTTGATCTCTGTCCTTGCTGCCATTTCGTTAAGCTCAATACGCCCCTGTACCCTTGACCTTATTTCGCGATCTCTAGAGAGACTCTCGCCCCGGGCAACTGCGGCTCCTCTCTTGACCTTATCGGAAATCAGGGCATCTGGATGAATCATATATACGTCTTCTTCACCCGTTCCCCTTTCAACGACCACACGTTTCAGTTTTCCGGTATAGAATATCCTTCCATCTATCTCACAGATATAGTCACCCTGATGAGCAAGAGGCATTCCCTGTTTTATACGAGCACCCATCTTTATTCCGCTCTCGAGTTTTGCACTTTCAGGAACGTAATAAGACTTGGTGTACTTTCTATCTATAGTCTCTATGTGGATCACTCTGTAATTTTTTATCTCTTTAATCTTGCCATCGCTTTTGGCCTTTATCTCTGGCTCAACTGCAAGAACGTCACCCTTTTCCACATCCTGATTTGTCTTGACTTTTGTCTTCGTACCTGAGAACACAAGGTGCTTCTCAGCGGGGGGTGCAGCTCTGTTGAGTTTGACTTCTTCCGGGATCACAATTCTTCCAAACAAATGCTCAAGCCCGAAGGACTTGATCTTCGCTTCCAATGCTTCCTTTATAGAATTTTCGAGGCCTGAATAGGTCTGGACAATGAACCATTTCTTCTTCACAAGAAAACCACCGATCTGCTGTGTTCTATCAGGAAGTGCCCAGCATGAATCTGAGGAGCGAACCTATGACCCCGGTGAAAAGAACATCGATCAGTGCCAAGAATGCTCCGCAAAATACAAGAATGACTATGACAGCCATCGTTGATGAAGTCAGCTGACGTCTATTCGGCCAGGTCACCTTTCCTACTTCACTTCTTACCTCTGACAGAAACTTCCAGAAATTTTTCTTAGCCATAAATCCTCCGTCCTTGTTCAGCCAGTATACCTCACTTTGATTCTTTGTGAGGTGTGTGCTTTCTGCACTTGGGGCAGTACTTGTTGGAATCAAGCTTATACTTCTTTTGACGATTCTTGAAACGATAGAAGTTTCTTGTGCCACATTCAGAGCACTTCAGAGTTACAAGAGTCTTGACAGTCTTCTTTGCCATTACGTCACCTCATCGGGCATAAATAATGGTGGTAGGAGGTGGATTTGAACCACCGAAGGCAATCCGCCAGCGGATTTACAGTCCGCCCCCTTTGGCCACTCGGGCATCCTACCACCGCATGGATGGAGCCAACGAAGGGACTTGAACCCTTAACCTGCTGATTACAAATCAACCGCTCTGCCAGTTGAGCTACGTTGGCCCAAACACCGAATCTTATTATAACGGTTGCCAACATTGCTGTCAAGACAGCGAACATAAAGGAATTGAAAGAACTGAGCACTAACTCTTCTGAAGATTAGCCACTTCGCAGACAACTCTGTAAGCAACTTCATCTTTGGCCAGACGTGGAACATGAATCTTCCTTCCATCCTTGAAAAGAAGCCAAACATCATTGTAGTCTGACTCAAAGCCTGAGTCTTCGCTGCTGATATCGTTGGCAACAATCATATCAAGTTCTTTGCGAATCAGTTTATCGCGGCAATTCTCTATCAAATCCTGATCTTCAGCACAGAAACCAACTACCAGCCTTTTCTCTTTGCCCTGAAGTTCCTGCAAAATGTCAGAGGTTCTTAAAAGAACAAGTTCAATAGGTCCGCCCGTTTTCTTGATTTTCGCGCTACTCGGATTTTCCGGAGAGTAATCAGCCACAGCTGCTGCCATTATCAGAATGTCAGTCTCTGAGAATCTCCCGGCAACCACGTTTTTCATCTCAGCAGCACTTTCCACTTCTACTGTCTCAATACCATGAAGTGGCTTCAATGTCGTCGGGCCAGTCACCAGAACCACCGTAGCACCCAGATTCCTGGCTGCCCGAGCAACAGCGTAACCCATCTTGCCTGACGATCTGTTTGTTATGAACCTCACTCTATCTATTCTTTCCCTTGTAGGACCAGCAGTAACCAGCACCTTTTTGCCAGAGAGTCGCTTTTCTGCGAGTATGAACTCCGTTTCGGAAACAATGACTTCATTATCAGGGTATCTACCCAGTCCAAACTCACCACAGGCCAATTCCCCAGTTTCCGGATCAATGATATGCCATCCATAATCTCTGAGCTGTACAATGTTCCTTGTTGTAGCAGGATTTTCATACATTCTTGAGTTCATCGTTGGAACCAGAAGCTTTGGTTTTCCAGTAGCCGCAAGAACAGTAGCAAGGAGCAAGTTGTCTGCAATACCGGCAGCAATCTTGGCCATCGTATTTGCTGTCGCAGGGGCCAGGATAACAACATCAGCCCACCGTGAGAGTTCAGTATGTGGTATCCATCCACCTTTTACGTCGTTGATGTCAAGATAGACAGCACAGCCTCCTACCGATGAGAACACCACATCAGACACCATCTCTCTGGCCTGCGGAGTAAGTATTACGGAAAGAATACAACCTGCCTTTCTCAGACGGCTTGCAAGATCAACAGTCTTGTATATTGCTATACCACTTGAAACACACAGAAGGATCTTCTTCCCACGAAGATAGTGGCTCATTTCACTTTGGGAATAAGAATCTTAAGCATTTCTTCGTTCTTTATCCTGATGTAACCTTCCTCAAGCTCTTTCAAGGCTACTGTTATCTTGTCTCCCGCGGCTCTGACCATCGCTGGATCAAGCTTGGGTCTTCCGAAATCCTCAAGATCTTCTGCCCTCTTAGCTGCTGCAATTGGTATAGCATACTTGTGGGGTATCCTTTTCATCAGCTTGTCGTAATCAATTATCATCATGTCTAACCTCACTAAAATCAAGCCCTGCGCGGTGCAATATATCTTTCATTTTCTCAACACGCAGTTGCTCTGAAGTAACTATCGCATCTAGCTGTTCCACCGAACGATCCAGACAGCAGTTCACAACAACATACTGAAACATGTATATCTTTGATAGCTCCCACCTTGCGTTTCTGAGGCGGATTTTGAGCTGTTCAGTATTCTCTGTCCCCCTGGTTTCAAGCCTATTCTTCAGTTCCTCATATGATGGAGGAGCTATGAAAATATATACTGCTCTAGGTCGTTCTTTCTGTACATTTAGTGCTCCCTGTACATCAATATCAAGAACAACGTTTATGCCATCGTCTAACCTTGAGTCAACGTACTCTCTTGATGTCCCATACAGATTATCATGAACTCTTGCCCATTCAATGAACTCTCCATTACGTATTCTAGCCTCAAACTGCTCTTCAGAAACAAAGAAGTAATCTTTGCCTTCTTCCTCACCTGGTCGTTTTACCCTTGTTGTGTACGACACCGAAAAAACAAGATCTTTTCGAGACGCGAGAACTCTTCTCAGAATTGTGGTCTTTCCAGTCCCTGAAGGGCCGCTAACAACAAAAAGGCTTCCTGTCATTCCGCAATGGTTCTACCTGACTCCCGTATCTCCTCAAGGAGTCTCTCAATATCACTGAACGTCTGCATGAATCTTGCTGCTATTGTCTCCGGCTGAATAGCACTGAGAATAATGTGATTGCTGTCTGTTACAACAATGGCACGTGTCTTTCTTCCGTAAGTTGCATCAATAAGCTTCCCTTCATCCTTTGCGACTTCCTTAAGACGCTTCAACGGAGCCGACTCCGGGTTTACGATTGCTATTACCCTGTCTCCTATGATCACGTTTCCAAAACCGACGTTAATCAAGCCGTACACACAAGCACCTCCTACTGGATGTTCTGGACCTGCTCTCTCAGTTTGTTCACAAGAGTTCGACCTTCCACACTTCTTCTGGTGATCTCAAGCTTCTTAGATTTCGATGCTATCGTCGAAAACTCCCGGTGTAACTCCTGGCAGAAGAAGTCGAGCTGAACGCCACAGTCCTCACCTTCATCAAGCAATTCAAGCATTGAAGAGAGGTGAGATTTCGTGCGTACGAGCTCCTCTGAGATATCCGCCTTCTCGGCGAGAATGGCAACTTCCTGTTCAAGCCTTGAATCGTCTAGCTGGACGCTCAACACTTGATCAATGCGATTCTTTATTGACTTCCTCGTTTCTTCAAGAATCTGATCACTTGCATTCTCTATCTCTTCAGTTATAGCAGTCAGACTCTTCAGATAGTTTATAAGAGCAGTCTGAAGTCTCTTGCCTTCTCGCTCCCTGTCTTCATTCAGCTTCTGAACACATTCCTCCAATACAGTCTTGAGACCCACCCACAGGCGATCCGTGAGTTCGGCAGGGATCACTGGCTTTATTATATCTCTGTTCTTAAGAAGCGTTTCTATGGTAACTTCACTGGTAAGTCCCAGGTCATCCACGATTTGTCTCAGCGCACTGTAATATGTTCTCGCAAGAACAATATCCGGCTGGATTATGCTCTCCGGCTCTGTAAAAGTTATATCAACTCCAATCTTGATTGACCCGCGCTTTATTTTTTCCCTCAGGTATCTCTGCGCCCTTATCTCAAGATCGTTGAAACCGCTCACTGTGGTAACATCAAGATAAAGGTACTTCGAATTCAGAGCCTTGACTTCTACTGAGAAAACACAACCATTCAGCTCTCTGTCAACCCTGGCGTATCCTGTCATGCTTCTTATCATAATCTCTCTCCAGCCGTGTTTATGGTCGCTTATGGTTAATTATAACGGATTATCATCAGATCTGCAAAACCGTCACCACATTGCTCAGTATTTCTATGAATGACTCGACCTGACTGAGTGTTGTGAATCTTGACATACTGACCCTTATGGCACCAGAAGCTATCTCTGGAGGTATGCCTGAATCTTCAAGAATTCTTTGGCTACTCTCAGAACGAGCAGAACACGCTGATGATGTTGCAACACAAACACCAGCATCTGATAAGGCGTTGGCAAGCACCTCTCCCTTTATATTGGGAAATGAGATATTCATCATGTTCGGGATAGAACGTGACATATCGCCATTAATGACCCCTCCGAGTTTTCTTACCGAACTGGCCACGTAATTCCTGAGTTCCCTCATTTTTGGCACGAATCTGTCTAACTCAGTAGTAGCTATTTCCATTGCTTCTGCCATTCCAACAATCCCTGCGACGTCCTGTGTGCCTGAACGCATTCCAGATTCCTGGCCACCTCCAGTTATGAAGGGTCTTCGCCGAGTCTCCGAGTTGATGAAGAGAGTCCCTACACCTTTTGGTCCATGAAACTTGTGCGCACTGAAAGCAGCAAAACTACATTTCGCTGATCTCACAGAAAATGGAATCTTTCCGATTGTCTGAACAGCATCAACCAGGTAGAACACATCTTTATCCAAAAGCGCATCAGCGACCTCCTCGTAGGGTTGTATGGTCCCTAACACATTATTCACGGCCATCAAGCAGACCATAAAGGTATTGTCGTCCACATGTCTCATTAACTCATCGGTGGAAACTATTCCACCCTTTCCGGGTCGGACCTTCTCGACAACAATTCCCTCGGTGTTGGCGAGGTCTCTGATAGTATTCAGGACAGCTTTGTGTTCAATGGAGCTTGCGACTACCTTGCTGCGCTTTCCTCTGAAATAAACTGAAGACCGAATCGCCCAGTTTATTGCCTCTGTCGCACTCGACGTGAAATACACCTCTGATGGCAGACTCTCAATCAGTCTGGCGATTTTTCGCCTTGATTCTTCCATTGCTCTGGCAGCTGTTACGCCCATCGAGTGCACAGCATTAGGATTCCCGTAGTGTTCGATATGGAAAAGATTCATCTTCTCCAGAACATGCCTATCGACTTGAGTCGTTGCATTATTGTCAAGATATATCATGTGTCATCACCATCTATCAGTGCTAAGAAGTCCTTCTCACTCAAGATTCTTATCCCCAGCTTTTTCGCTTTATCCAGTTTTGAACCAGGAGAAGAGCCTGCCACGACATAGTCAGTGTTTTTGCTAACAGACGACGAAAATATCCCGCCCCTGCTGATGACTAACTCCTCAACTCCCTTTCTGGTAAGGGTTTCAAAAGAACCGGTTATCACAAAGCTCTGCCCTTTCAGTGTCTTATCAACTGTCTTCATTTCTTCTTCAGGCTCAAGTTCATGCTCAAGTATGTCCAGCTCTTCTTTGACGATCTTGCTATTCAGAAAGCTGTATATCTTCTCTGCAAGCTCTACGCCAATTCCCGGGACTGATTCCAGCTCATCCTGTGTTGCATCCCTCAGCACACTTAGACTGCCAAAGTAGTTTGCAAGATCTCTGGCGATCTTGACACCCACACCGGGAATCCCCAGACCCACAATAATTCTATGAAGCGGTCTGCTTCTGCTTCGATTAATCATCGTTATCAGATTCTCGGCAGTCTTCTCTCCAATGCCTTTCCCAAGAGCAAGGAGTTCCTCTTTCTTCAGCTTGTATATGTCCGCTAAATTACTCAGCATTCCAGCCTCCACAAGTCGTTCTATCGTCTTCTCTCCGAGTCCTTCAATATCCATTGAGTTCCGGGAAGCGAAAAGTGCGAGCCTCTTCTCTGTCTTTGCAGGACAGCCCGGGTTCAGACACTTCATCGCAACATCCTCTTTCTTCTCCTTTCCAACTGGACCTTCACATATAGGACAACTGGAAGGCGCGGAAATCGATTTCTCCAAACCTGTTCGCTTTTCACTGAGAACACTTACGACCTGGGGAATAATGTCCCCTGCCTTTTCGATAACAACAGTATCTCCCTTTCGTATATCTCGCTCTCTTATATATTCAAAGTTGTGCAAGCTAGCTCTCTTGACCGTTGTCCCTGCCAGTTGCACCGGTTCCAGTTCCGCAACCGGCGTGATAGTTCCAAGACGTCCAACCTGGAATGATACGTCATTCAATGTTGTTTCAGCTTGTTCTGCAGGAAATTTGAAAGCGATCGCCCATCGTGGGCTCCTCGAAGTATATCCAAGTTCATCTTGCAAGTCTATCCTGTCTACTTTCACAACTATTCCGTCAACGGCATAGTCAAGGTCATGTCTTCTGTCGCGCCACCGCTTCCAGTAAGAGATGACCTCTTCAACCGAGTGGCATAGACGTCCATTAGGCTCATACCTGAGTCCTATCTGCCTCAGCATTGAAATAGTTTCAGCTTGTGTATTAAGACCGTAGTCTCCTGGATTTGCGATCTGATAGAAGAATGCATCAAGTCTTCGTCTAACGACTTCGCGAGAATCAAGCTGTCTCATCGTGCCGGCAGCTGCATTTCTGGGGTTGGCAAATACCGCGAGTCCCTTCTCGGAACGATCCTGGTTGATCTTTTCAAACTCACTCTTGGGGAGAAATACCTCACCCCTGACCTCAATATCCACAGGCTCTCTGAGCTTCAGGGGGATTGATCGTATAGCTCTGGCATTTTCAGTAACATCTTCGCCAGTAACGCCGTCTCCTCTTGTCGCTGCTAGAACAAGCCTTCCTTTCTGGTAGAGCAACACAATCGAAAGCCCATCGATTTTGAGTTCTGCATAGTAGTCAACCCTGTCGTGACCAAGAATCCTGCGCACTCTATCGTCAAAGACCCTGATTTCTGCCTCAGAATAGGTGTTGTCAAGGCTGTAAAGGCGCGACGAATGATTGACTTCCTTCAGCTGTCCGGTAGGTCTTTTCCCCACTCGCTGGGTGGGAGAGTCCGGAGTAATTGTTTGGGGATACTGGTCTTCCAATTGTTCAAGTTCTTTGTACAGTTTGTCGAATTCCTCGTCGCTTATCTCAGGGCTGTCCAGAACATAGTATCTGTAAGAATGGTAGTCTATCTGTTCCCTGAGTTCCTCAATTCTCTTTTCTACCGATTCAGGAACACTCATGAGTACCTCCTATATGACCAGCACCACTGCCACAACGTACTTCTTCTCATGAGAAATGCTTGCTCGAACCTCCCGGTTTCCAGCAATATCGATAGTCGTCTCTGAAGGAACTGGAGCACCATCCTCAGATCTCAGAAACTCGGCACTCCTGAAATCGAAAGTCCTAATCGAAAGAGCTTTTGCAAGAGCTTCCTTTACGGCAAAACGCCCTGCCAGAAACCGGCGTCGTGCCTCATTGTTGATGATCTGTTCGTAAATCTGCTTCTCGTTTTCGCCGAGAATCCTCCTCGATATTCGTTCGTCAATTCTCTCCACTTCAACAATATCTATCCCAAGTCCATACATAATCACACCTCGACGACTGTAACACCATGCCCGCCTTCGGAGGGCACTCCTATTCTAAAGTTTTTCACTCTGGGTTTGCATTTTCTGAGGTATTCCCACACCGCGTCGGCGAGTCTACCTGTGCCTTTGCCGTGGATAATAAAACCACTGCTTATCTTAAAACTCCTCAGCGAAACAAGAAATTCCTCAATCAGAAATGGGACATCTTCTGCGGTCGCTCCTCGGATATCAATAGTATCAGAGATTCCTGGTTCATGGGCAGAAGTGGTAGAAGAGAACGCATCTTTATCCTTATTCTTCTCAAGCTTTTCCACACTGCTGCGAGGAAGCTTGAGCTTCATCTTTCCAGAAGATATAACAACCTGGTTATCCTGCACGTCAATAACCTCTCCCTCAACACCGGTTTCAACCACTCTTACTCTGTCGCCTTCTTGAACGTCTGCTCCAGCCCTCCTTGATCGACCAAACTGAATCTGTTTAAGCTCATTTCTGAGATCGTCAATACTCTTTACTGCCTTAACCTGATCAGATTCTTTCTGAGAACGGGAAAGTGCAATAGCCTGTTCTGTCTCTTTCAAGATCCTCTCAAGTCTTTTTTCAACACTGGCAATTTCGTCACTCAATTCACCGATTCTCTTATCTTTCATCAGGCTAAAGCGTCTCTGGAATTCCTCAGATCTCTCTCTCAGTCCGTGCTCTTCGCTTCTAAGGCGTCTTCGCGTCTCTTCAACAACAGACCTTTCCTTGTGCAGCTTATCAAGGACATGTTCGAGTTCTCCAATCTCCTTGCCCAGGTATTCTCTGGCACGCTCGACAATGTCTTCTCTCAATCCCAGCCTTCTTGATACTTCTATTGCGTTAGACGTGCCTGGAATACCCATTATGAGACGATAAGTAGGTTTTAGTGTTTCTATATCAAATTCAACACTGGCATTCTCAACACCTTCGGTCTCCAGAGCGAATACTTTAATGGGAGTGAGATGCGTGGTGATTACAGCCTTGCTGCCACAAGAGAGGATCGTCTCGATTATAGCCATGGACAGTGCAGCCCCCTCAGCAGGATCCGTTCCCGCTCCAAGTTCATCCAGAAGCAACAAGGAAGACTCATCAGCCTTGTTGAGTACTGAAATGATCCTTGTCATATGTGAGGAAAAAGTGCTTAGACTCTGTTCTATCGACTGTTCATCTCCTATGTCAGCCAGTACCCTGTGAAAACAAGGAATACAAGACCCTTCATCGCACAATACGGGTAACCCTGACTGCATCATTACTGTACACAACCCAATAGTCTTCAGGGATACTGTCTTTCCTCCGGTGTTTGGGCCAGTTATTACCACAGTGGAACTGTCCTTACCAAGTCTGAAATCTATGGGGACGACTTTTTCTCTCTCAATGAGCGGATGTCGTGCTTCCAGCAGTTCAAAAGACATATCAGAAGAAGGAAAGATAAAGCTGGCTTTCCAGTCTCTGGCATATCGAGCACATGCATAAAGCACGTCAAGATCTTTAACAGCTTCCAAAGTTATACGTATCCTCTCTGAAGCACGAAAGACCTGTGAAGTTATCTCCCTGAGTATCCTCATGATTTCTTCTTTCTCGCGAGACTCAAGCACTCTGATTCTGTCATTCAACTCTATCAGTTCTTCTGGCTCAAAATATACAGTGGCGCCACTTGATGAAGAACCATGAACTATTCCTCGATGAGATTTCTTTTTGCTCGCAGATAGCGGGATCACGTACCTGCCTTCTCTGCTGAGCATGAGTGCATCCGTAAGATCGCCCTGGTAAGTGGTTATTACCTGATCCAGCTTTGTCTTAATGCCTCTCTGGATCCTACGCAACTCTGTTCGAATCTCCCTGAGTTGCGCCGACGCAGCGTCCCTTATGTTGTAACTGTCATCGATACATTTATTGATTAGCTTTATCAGACCGTGTTCGCATGTTATACCTTCCGAGATAATCTGAATGGATCTGTAATTGCCTCCAAATCGATCAAAGAAGCCCCTGAGCTCACAAGAAGCCTCAAGCGTTCTTGAGACTTTCGAAAGCTCCTCGGCATCGAGTACATGACCGCTTTCAGCTCGTCTTAGATATGAGGAGATGTCAAAGAAACCTCCTGTTGGAGGTTCTCCCGAAGCTTTGAGCATCTCGAGAAACTCTGCCCCAAGTGAAAGTTGTCTGACAGGGTCTTCTTCGGGTCTCATGGCCATGATGGCCTTCTTACCGTAGATAGAAAAGCAATAATGAGAGACTTTCTGGAGCACCTTCTCAAACTCGAGGAGTCTTAGAGTATCATCAGTTGCCTTTTCTGACTTCATCTGCTCTTTCTATCCTCCTCAGAATAACAGGCATGAGCTTCTCTCGATTCTTCCGGTCGTAGAGCGCAACACCAGCAAATGCAGCTACAACTGAAAGGAAACCGAAAACCAAAGCGATGAGTTCGCTCATCCCAAGAAGTATTGACAAAGTCAGTACAGCAATAAAGACAAGAAGTGGTATACCATAGACTATCAGCGCTACCTTGGTCGCAGACATATTCGGTACCTCGACCTCTACTTTGTCACCGGGATTCACTTCAAATTCTTGCCTTGACGCTTTCATGGTAACTGTCTTTCCTGAAGAAATGAGATTACAGTTCGAACGCGAAGAACAACTGCCGCATGCTTCCAACCTCATCTTCTCAAGGACTACATGATCATCGGCAACTTCTCTAACAACTGCTGTTTCTTTCACTGATACACCTCAGAACACATAACCTATTTCAAATCTAACTAGCCAGGTTCCTGTCATCTCAACTTCGATAAATCTCATAAGATCGACTCCACCACCGAGACCGATAAACAGACTACCTATTCGAGCGTAGAACACTGGTGACATCGAAAGAAACCACCCAAAATCACTGAAATTCATCAAGACGAGTCCCCCAGCAGTCGAGAACCGCATTCCAAGAACACCTTCAGGATTTGTGTCGAATGACGTTCCAGCACCGCCTCTTATTATGAGGTTGACTCTGTCCTTTCCATAGAAGTGTGAGGATGATGCTCTATCAATAACTGTCAAGCCAAGCACACCGTCTATTGTTTGTTTAAACTGAACTGAATGACTATACACAACAATCGGACCACTATGATAGACTGCTCGGCCCTCATTGTCGATGCCACCGGAATTCGCATGGAAAATGTCCAGAGAGATTTGTGCTGTACAGACTGTGCTGACAACGAAAACTAACGCAACTGCTACTGCCATAAACCGCATCTAAACACCTCCCCAGGCAATCAGATTATAGCACGGGAGACAATTGACTTCCGTTTCAGATACGATTGAATCAGAAACGACTGACAACGAAGATAAGGTTCAGTAAGAATCAAGAACAGCTGCATAGTAACCAACAGTATGGGCAAGTTCCCCGGAGATTTCACCGCTCGTAGCATGAGCAAGAGAAGTGATGCTTGAAAACATTCTCAAAAGGACACAAACAGGTCCTATTCCGCAAGCGCTAATGCGTTCTGTGTGCGCGGTCCTGTAGACCAGTTCGTCATCTTGCTTCTCGATACTTCTTATGAGCAACTCATCTTTCCTGGAAGTTACATCATGAGATTCATAATGATTCAGATCAGATGAAGCAACAAACAAAGTAGGCTCAGACTCTGAAACCATTTCTTTCAAAGTGCTTGCAAGTTTCCTCGAAGTGTCAATGGACTGATCAGCCATTATCAGCGGCACAAGCAGAAAATCGTTCCCATATATCGCTTGAAGAAAAGGAATCTGCACTTCCACAGAGTGTTCAAGAATGTGTGCAGTAGTGTCTTTCGATAAGGAGTCACCAAAGCGATTCTCCAGATCTTCAACGAATTGGTGATCAACGCTGATTGAACCAAGCGGTGTTCGCCAGATCCCGTGAGGCCACACAGATATACCACTACCATAACCTGTATGATTCGGTCCAATTATTACAACTCTCTCTGGTCGTCCCTTTTCTGCAGCAGCAAAGTAGGCATGTGCTGCAACTGGTCCACTATATACGTAGCCAGCATGCGGGGATATCAAACCAATCGGAGTTGTCATCTTATCAACAACAGGCCCGGGCATACTGCCCGGACCCTTGTTGTGCTCAAAACACTTCTTGATCTCTACTTTCAGATCCTTCTCAAATCCAGCGTAGAACCTTCCCGCAACTACAGGCCTTCTTATCACGGCTCAACAATCCTTGCAGTAATAATCACAACCATTTCTTGCTGATTCTTTGT
>DLVL01000026.1:35558-38017 GCA_003444085.1 Kosmotogaceae bacterium
GTATTTCCATCAGCGATAATGACATTGGTCTTGACTTCTCTTCCCTGAAGCTCATAGAGTGTATTGCCAAATGAGTCTCTGGCCCCACGATCTACTGCTTCAGTTACCTCTATTAATATGTCGAGCAAAATGCGTCCATCTTCTCGCACAGTAGGTGTTATTATCATTCCAACACCGGTGTTCTGATACTGAACTTCCTCAACTATTCCTCCTTCAGTCTCACTACGAAGGATGTACGGTATTCTATCTCCAATCAGGATCTCCGCTTGTTCGCCACTCATTGCCACGATCGATGGTTTTGACAGCACCTGGTAGTCTGTGTCTCTATCCCTGAGTCTGCCCTGGATACTAATATCAGTACCGGAAGCCAGCATCTGGATAATCGAGGAAACATCGATCATGTCGAGAATACCAAGACTGAGGTTCAGCGTATCATTGCCCGAAGTGCTCAACTCCCAGTCTCCATGAGGAGTCGCAACCGTGAGTCTCGCCTGCATTTCTCTAAGAACCTCATCAAAGAGTGATTGCTCAATAACGAGTGTCTCAATCTCAACCTGCTTCTTTGCAGCAGTGAGGGTTGTTCCAACCTCGTCAAAGACTTTCTGCACCGTAGCCCTGCTTACTCCTCTCACAACAAGAATGCCGTTAACCTCATCTGCATGAACCTGTGCTCCGTAGAACTCAAGAAGAGCTTTCGTCTCCTGGAGCCTGTGGTAGACCCTGTAGATCTGTTCGGAAGTGTCCGCTTCCGGTGAAACGGCAGCCACGCGAGGGGCGACCGCGTAGACATTTCCGACTTTCTTGACGGTGATTGGTTTGACCGTTTCTATAGCTTCGATCAGTTCATCCCATGTGAGGTTATTCGCAGTCATGGTTAGCTTAAGATCAACAGGCTCAGCGAATAAGAGAGAAATATGAAGTCTCTCCGCTATCAACGATAGTATCTCTTCCAGATCAGCATTTCTCACGCTGAGAGCGATCTTCCCATCATGGATCACGATTCCTCGTTCGGCCTCTTGCCTAACTTTCCTGTCTTCTTCTAACCTTCTGACAAGCTTTTCTGCCTCTTCCAGTACGTTTTCGTCGACAGATCTGATCAATATCACAGGCAGCGTTTCGAATGTCTTAACCTCAATATTATCAACTGAGTTCATAAGCAAACTTGCCAGCTCTTCGGCGTTGAATGTGAAATCTCCGATGTACTTACTGTGGACTACCTCGGGTTCAATCTCTTTTGGTTCTTCCAGCTGCGCTATCTCTGCCAGAATCTGTTTCAGTTGTCTTATTGTATCCGGCGTACCTGTAACAATGATTTTCTCGCGCACAAGACGTACAATTCCGATTTCAAGTCCAAGATCATCTGCCAGCGATCTCAGTAATTCTGGAGTCATGTTTGCAGGCAGATCAATAATCTCAAAATACTTCTCAACGTACCTCTCGAGCTGGTCAATAGCACTTGCTACCTTAACGAGTTCCTCCTCTTCAGCAACAACAATGTATCCATCAAGGAATTCCATAACTCCGGTGATCCTGATTCCTTCAGCAATCAGATATCTTTGCAGGGTATTAGCATCAATCCCTGGAAGTCCCGGGAGAATCTTCATTGTGCTTTCCAGTTCAGGTCTCTCATCAGTTTCGAGATCGGATATTACGCCCAGAAGTCGATCAATGCTCCCCGGCGAACCGAATAGCACGATTCTATCCGCAACTTCCTGTATTGCCACATCAAGTCCAAGGAATCTTGTCAATGACCTCAGTTCTTCGGCCGAACTCTGCTCAGGAACCTCGATGATTCTGTATATCGCAGGCTCTACAATATCCTCTTCTTCGACTTCCTCAGGTTCATCAAGCCTGAACAACTCAGCCAGCTTTTCAACTTCATTAAGGACGGTCTCAGTTGCAATTGCGATAATACCTCTTGGACTTTCGTGCAAGGAAACATCCAGTCCTATCTCTTGAGAAACGGATCTGAGAACGTTGATGTCAACACGAATCTCTTCAAGTAACCTCAAGCTCCTAATAATCTTATCTTCCTCAGGTTCTATTTCGATAACTTCCGGCTTGATCTCCTCGATCACTTTCAGGAGGAGTTCTACATGACCAGCAATTCCGTACAACACGAATTTCTCACGGGTCTCAAGATACTTTATCTGCAGTTCAAGAGTCTCCACAACACTGGAGAGCTCTCCAGCGCTTATTTCCCTGGGACGTATCTCCAACACATTCTCCGGGTCTGGTGGCTTTATTCCCAGTCTCTCGAGCTCCGTGATAATGGATTCGCCACGATTGATCTCCTCTTCGCTTCCAATGAGAACAGTCACCGGGCCGGCCTGTACAATATCAACGCTAATTCCGATTCTGCTCAGAATCCGATCGATATCTTCAATCACAAAACCCTCAGGTAGAGATTTCAGTCTGTATGTCCTGGGCTCTTCCTCAACAACTGGTATCAGTTGACT
>DLVL01000148.1 GCA_003444085.1 Kosmotogaceae bacterium
AACTCCCTGACAACCTCTTCGACTCTCTGTGCTTCTATATCACTTGTCTGACAGAAACTGTTGAAAAACAGATCCACAACTACCTTTCCTTTCACGGGGACATACTTGTAACGACTGATGAATTGCTCAGGCACAATAGCGTCATCGGATAGCCTGAGCCACATAAGTGTTTCTGCTGGGTTCCGAGATATCTTTTCAAATCCGAATCCTTTGAAGACCACGAGGCCTTTCTTCCCAGATGACTGTGCGACTTCGACTGCCCTTTCCATAAGGGCTTTGCCAAGACCTTTCCCCCGATAATCCCATGTAACGAAAAGGCAGGGCGACCAGCAGATCCTTACCTTTCGGACCCCAAGGGCAGTTCTCGCTAGGAAACATGTTGAGGAATCCCGCTCTTTCTCCACGAAAGAAACCAACAAGAGATATCAGGCCGTCCCGCCACTGTTTCTTGAACCGGTCAGTCTTTCTGCTTATGGAATCCTGGATTTCTTTGTCGTCTTCTGTGTGACCGCATGCAGCCAGAAAAGGAATGTCGTCATCAGAAGCCATTTTCACTTGAAGATCCACACAATCCCCTTCCCACAAGAGTTTCCATGACCACCTGATAACAGATTCAGTAACTCATTCTCTGAGCAGAGCGATCTTCTCCTTTACAACGTGAGATATTTCCTGAGAGGCATTCACTACGATTTTCAGTGGATCTGGCACATATGTGCTGGAATTGCAGAGGTCTCTAATTCCTTGTGCGAAAACGTGCTTCAGCTTTGTACCGATATTTATCTTCGCAAAGCCGTATCGGGCAATCTGCCTCAGATCTTCGTCTCTCACCCCGCTGGAACCATGAAGAACCAGTGGAACATCAACACTTTCGTGAATTTCTCTTGCCAGGTCGAGATCAAGACTCGCTTCTTGCTTTTGCATCCCATGAGCACTGCCTATAGCAACAGCAAGAGCATCAACGCCGGTGCTGTCGTAGAATTCACTGGCCGAGTCGGGATCGGTAAGTATTTCACCAATATCTTCTCCTTCTTCTGACATCCCGACTCTCCCAATTTCAGCTTCGACGCTCACGCCCAGAGCTCGCGCAACGCTCACAACAAGTTTGGTGTTCTTGATGTTCTCATCGATACCCAGCATGGAACCATCGTACATAACTGAAGTGAAACCATGCTTGATTGCTTGGAAGATGGTCTTCAGATCTGTTGCATGATCCAAATGAGCGACAACAGGCACACTGGCTCTTTCTGCCAGGACCTTCACGGTGCTGGCAGCATAATCGACTCCGAGGTGCTTGATCGCTTTGCCTGAAGCCATAAGGATTACGGGGCTATCCAGTTCCTCTGCGCCCCTGACGATAGCAGACGCATCTTCATACGTGTAGAAATTGAAGCCTGCTACAGCGTAACCATTTCTGTATGCATCGTTTAACACCTCGGCAAGCGTTACCAGTGCCATTCTTAATTACCTCCGTTTCATGGTTGATGTTCTCAGTGTAAAAGGATTATCTATAAATGCACTACCTGGATTCCTGCGATTACTCCTTCTGCGTGCTCAATCAATGTCTATCGTCAGCTACATGATAATGATTTCTCAGAAGCTCACAACCGCTTTCAAGAATCCCGAAGTCGCCATCTCTCCTCGAATGACACTTTTTGCTTCCTCAAGAGACAGCCTGGTCACGGCTATTCCAGAAAACAAGTCCTGATAAACCAAAAGGAGTTCCACCGAGCGCTTCATGGTGAATGGGTTGACGAATGAGCCGACAATACTGATCTCTTTGCGGTATATTTCATAAAGAGGAACCCTGCCAATGGCGTCTTCGACAGGAACGCCAAACTGAACCAGCCGACCACTTGGTGCCAACATTCTGATCCCTGATTCGAAAGCTTCCACACTTCCACATGCTTCAAACACTACATCTGCCTCTCCTTGAGGTATTGTGTCGGATATGCTCTCAACACCTGCGGCCCTTGCAGCATTGATTCGTTCCTGGCTGATCTCAACAATGCATATGTCAGAGACGCCCATTATTGTGTGCAGACACTTGTATATCAGAACACCTATGGGTCCTCCACCAAATACGACAACTCTCTCTGAAGGAAAGACTTCAGCCTTGTCCAGTCCGTGGAGAACGCAGGACAGAGGTTCCCCAAGTACCGCCACATCCTCGGGCATATCCCTGGAGATTCTGTAACACTGCTTGACGTTGACCCGGGCAAACTCCGCGAAACCTCCATCCAGATTAACCCCTTGATTGATCATACCGTTTGTGCAATGGTTGATCCTTCCTTCTCTACAAGCCTCACACTGAAAACACGAGAGGTTCGGGTCGACAACAACCCTGTCTCCTTCTTTCAGCTTTTCAGCAGCTCTCTTCCCAACGACTTCTACGACGCCACAGAACTCATGACCAGGCACAACGGGGTACCTCGCTGATTTCAATCCTCCGAAAATGTGTATGTCTGTTCCACATATTCCGCACGCGGTTACTCTTATCAGAACGTCATCTTCCTTCTTGATTTCAGGATCAACTACTTCACGTATTTCAATACTACCTGGAGCCTCAATGACAAGTGCTTTCATCAACTGCTCCTCCTTCCCGGCAGGTCCATGCTTGAGTGGGCAAGAAGATCTGCCAGTACCATTATGCCAGCTGATTCTCCTGGATGTCACTAAAACGAGAATTTTCATCTATTTCTGATGCTTCACCTAGCTAACTGGAGTCAAAAGTATTCCTCTTTCGGAGATCAACCTGACTATCGTCCGGTTACTCTTTACAACCATTCACTTATTGTTCTGGTACACTCATGATAGGCTTCAGTTTCGTATAAGCTCATTTACTCTGCTGGGAGTTGGTGTTTTGGGTTGCAGACCACATGAAGCAAGATACAATGCAATTGCAAGATTCTATGACTTGCTTCTTTATCCTCTGGAGAAGAGAAGAATAGAACCTTTGAGGAAGCGTTATGTTCCACTTGCGGAAGGGTTGGTCCTGGATCTCGCAGCAGGAACTGGTAACAATATCAAGTTTTATCCACCCGGGTCTTCTGTGGTACTTGTGGACACTTCAGAATCGATGCTTGATGTTGCAAGAAAGAAGGCTCATGACTCTGACAATAGGCTCAAAATCAGGTTCGTAAATGCTTCGCTGGAGAGCCTGCCTTTCGTCAGTGACTTCTTTGACACAATAATCTCCATAGACGTTTTCTGCTCCGTAGACAACCCTGAGCAAGGTATGCGTGAAGTAAAACGTGTCTTGAAACCGGGAGGGACCATTCTCTTTGTTGAACACATGCTCACAGGGAAACCGCGCAAAGACTTCATTCTTAAGATACTGAATATCTTGACAGTTCCTACAGTCGGCTCATCGATGACACGCAAAACAGGCGATGTAATCAGGGCAGCAGGCTTAAACGTGATTCTGGACGAAGAAGTGGGAGGTTCTTTCAGATATATCAAGTGCACAAAACTTTGATGAGGCTGTGTTCCGGTGCTCATAGTAATCCGGATGAACTAACACGAGACATCTGACAAAGGCGAAATATAGATCAATCTATCTCATGCAAGATGGAGGTGAACAGAATGAAGACTAGACTGATCGCTTGCGAAACACCTGTCACAAGGCTCAAATCGGTAGAGGCCTTACTTGAAAATCCTTTCAAGATATTCTGCAAACATGACGAACTCACCGGTTTTCTTACAAGCGGGAACAAGATCCGCAAACTAGAGTATCTTCTGCATGACGCAATGAAGAAGGGGGCAGATACGATTCTTACGTGTGGCGGTATTCAGTCAAATCATTGCAGGGCCACAGCGATTGCTGCACGTCAATTCGGACTTGACCCGGTTCTCT
>DLVL01000036.1 GCA_003444085.1 Kosmotogaceae bacterium
CTGGCCTAGCGAAGCTAGAGCTGGCCTACCCGGTTTTGGTAGAGCTGGCCCGCCCGTAATTGGCGGAACTGGCGTCTCTTAAGGTCTTCCACGTTTTGTTCCTGGACGTACGGGCACAATCGATCTATGATTGTACTGGCGCGACCGGATTGTGGTCGTACTGGCACCCGAAGGGTACTGGCACGCCGCAGGCGTACTGTGCACCACCTGCTCACTTCCACTATTCATTAACTTGCATTAACCGCAGTTAGCTTAACGTATGCTATGATATATAGCGTTTCATTAATGAGGTCTAACGATCCTTCGGGAGGCGATTATCGTGACTTACAAGGAACTCCTCAGACTGATCTCCAAAGGAGAGAACGAGCAACTGGAGTTTAAGAGAACCCTGGCCAGCGGGGTTCCACAAACCATATGTGCTCTGAGTAACACCTTTGGGGGGAAGATAATAATCGGTATTGCAGACGATGGTGAAGTTGTAGGTGTTGACAATACGGATGATGCACTGCAGAAACTCTCTGATCTCGTAACCTCAATCGTTCCGCCCGTAGTGATGAAAACAGAGATCTTCACAATAGACACAACGAGTATTGTCGTCATAGAAGTTAGACGTTCTAACAGACTACACTCTTATAGGAACATTGCCTATGTAAGAGCAGGTAGGAACAACAGGCCCATCAGTCCTCAAGAACTGCTGGCCATTGCAGGAGAGAGCCTGATGGTTTCCTTTGATATGTCACAGACAAAAATACCAGTTGAACAATCTGATAAGGACCTCGTTCAAGAGTTCTTCGAGCAAAGAGCAGAAGCCAGGGGCGTAAAGCTTCCCAAGAAGCTTCAATCTACAGAAAGCCTAATTCAGCTCGGAGTGGTTCACCAAGAAAGACAAAGGAATCTTCTAAACTCGACTGGAGTGTTGTTCTTCACAAGACAACCACAAGACCACTACAGCTCGGCTTGTGTGGAAGTAATGCAGTTCAGCGACGATTCAATGAAAGAGCTTGTTGAAAGGCAAAAAATCACTGGACCGATAACACGAATGGTTGAAAAAACCTTTGATGTTCTGAACCGGACAAATCCAAGAGTGGAACTCATCCTGACAGGAAGACTGAAAAGAAAGACTATTATGCTTTACCCTGAGCTTGCATTGAGAGAAGCTGTTTTGAACGCTGTAATACACAGAAACTACTTCGATTCGGGTTATGTTCAGATCTTCATCTTTCCCGACAGAATCTCAGTGAGAAATCCCGGTGCATTTCCCTATGGAGTAACGCCTGAAAACCCAATCCATCGCCCCAGAAATCCAATGATATCAACTTTGATGTATGAGCTCGGATACGTAGAGAAGTACGGATCGGGGATAAAGAGGATAATGGCTGAAGTCAAACAAAGCGATCTCGTCTATGTCAACTACGATGAGTATGTCTTCTACACAGAGATTACCTTCACAAGAAAATCAGAAATCCCAGGAGTAGATGAAACAGACAAAAGGATTCTCGATCTGCTTAGATCAGTCCACAAGAGCTCAGAACTGTCTCAAGCTCTTGGACTATCGACCCCAACAGTTGTAAAGCGACTTAACAAACTCGTTTCTGCTGGAGTTGTTATTAAGAAAGGAAGAGGAAAGAGTACCTACTATACACTGCCAAGCTGAGGCTGCCGCAAGCAGAGCTGGCCGAATGGCAGGTAATGCCATGCCAGTACCGAAGAAGTTCTCTTCGGCGTTTCCGTCTCTAGTACAGGCACAACATGATAAAATCTAATCAGACGGATACGATCCGTCATAAGCGAGTCATCAAGGAGATGTTATGAGTCTAGTTGTCTCTTTACGCGTTCCAGATGGCATAGTAGTGTGCGCTGACAGCCTCTCTACAGCCAGAACAAATGTTCAGATGGTTCTTGAAGACCTACAGATTAAGTGTCCTGAGTGCGGAAGCAGCATCGAGAAAGACCGACTGAAGCTCCCTGTTGTCCCAATTCCGTTTTCGGCCTCTTCGTTCACTCAGAAGTTAGTGCCGTTGTTCGAACGATACTCTATCGCTTCGTTTGGTCTTGGAATCATCTATGGAAGAAGCGCCATGTATCATTTACGTCTTCTGGAAATGGAGCACCAGGAGAACATCCCGAAACTCGAAGAGCTTACCGACAAGCTCGTCTCATATTTTGAGTCACATCTTGAGAGCCAGTTTCCCGGATACAAGGAGAAAGCTCCGGAGGATTGGTTCCCGATTGGATTTCATCTGAACGGTTACGAAGATCAGCATCCGAGAACCTATGAGATATTCGTTGGGAAGAAAAGCATCATTCGAAAACATGAGCTCATTGGTTGCACTATTGGCGGAGATATGACTGTTGTTCAGAAACTATGGGAGATCGGGAAGAAAGACAGTGGCCTCCAGTTCAAGTATGGGCTTCTATCACTGCAAGACGCCGTCGATCTCGGGACATACCTGATAGAAACGACCAGCTCATTCCAGAGATTTGCTAATGTTGTACCAACGGTTGGCGGAGCCGTTGATGTGGCTCTAGTAACACCTTTTGACGGATTTCGATGGATTAGGGAGAAAAGCTTGTCAACCATGGTGCAGAGGAGAGAAGAGAGATGAAAAAGCAGACGACTCATATCAGAATGCTGAAGAACGACAACCAACAAGGGTTTGGCTATAAACAGATAGCACTTATCGAGATGTCTGATTTGAGCTGTTACAGTGCCTATAGTGGTCAGCTTTCCCAAACTAACGACACTGATACTGAAGCGGCTCTGGATGCTGTAATAGAGCGATATTCCGAGGCTTGGCAAAGACTGGCAGACTCATGAGTTTATGTTCTACCTTGACGCAGAAACAGTTATTGAACTGAATCGACGCATGATACTCAAGTACAAAGAAGAACCAAGCCTTGCGGGGATAGTGATGAATCGCCCAACACTTTATTATCTGCTAGAAATAGTTCAAAACGACAAAATATTCCCCTCAGTAGAAGCAAAAGCTGCTTTCTACGCTGTTCGAATAACACAGGGTCACATCTTCATCCAGGGAAACAAACGCACGGGAATGGCCAGTGCGTTTCTCTTTCTTATGAAGAACGGATTCAACATAAGTCAGAGACTTTCTATGGACGAAATCGTATGCACCTCTCTTCGCATAGCTGAAGAAACGATAGACCTGGAGCAGGTTATTCGTTGGTTCGGCGACACGGTCATCTTCCGATAACTCAAGAGGGACAAGAGCCTATAAGTGTTTCGTTTCGACATCTCAATAACCTCAGAAGAGATTTCAGTCAGAGATAAGCTTTGCACTACCGAAGAAGTGCTCTTCGGTGCACTGCCCGTTCTTGGCAGTGCTGGCCGATGACTATGGTCATCGAACTGGCATTATGAGTTGTGTGTTTTTTTCTGGCCTGCAAGCGGCGCAGCCG
>DLVL01000086.1 GCA_003444085.1 Kosmotogaceae bacterium
TCGACAGCAATAGATTGCTCGCCAATTATCCTTGAAGTCAACTCCTGAATGAGTTCCTCTCTGTTAAACCTGTGTTTCTCAGTGACCCTGATTTCACTGATTCTGTTGGTTTCGATCACAACTTCCACTGAGTTTGACCATCTGTAACCTTTGAAGTTGCCGGGATAGGTGCTGTCGGACAGAGAGCTTAGGTCTACATCACTTATCTGCATCTGTGCCATTTCTTCAAGACCCCTTGTGAGCCACGTACCGACTCCCATTACGATGGCAAACAAAGCAAGAACAATGAATGCAATAACAATTAGAACAACATGCCTCTTCTTCATAATCAACACATCCTTTTATTGGAATATACGCGATTCGACAGAGCTTTGCGCTCAATAATACATGAGCATCGGGCAGATAACGAAACGCACTTACCAGGTTGTGGTAATCTGTATAATAGGGGGATAAACACCGGAGTGTCTGAGTGTTTAGACCTGTAGACAACCCCATGTTGCTGATCACACAAGTACCACGTTAAGGAGGGAGAGTAACCTTGTTGAAAGGCAAGAAAGTAGTGTTTCTGGTTGAAGAAGGCTTTGAAGACCTTGAGTTTTGGGTTACTGTAATGAGACTGAAGGAAGAAGAAGCTGATGTTGTGATAGCGAGTCCAGTCGGTGGAACCGTCTACAGGGGCAAGAACGGACTCAGCGCCAGTAGCCAGATCAGTGTTGAAGATGTTTCTGTCGAGGAAGTTGATGCCGTAGTTATCCCGGGAGGATGGGCTCCGGACAGACTTCGTCGCGATGAAGCGGTCAAAGCTCTTGTAAGAAAGGCATATGATATGGGCAAGATAATCGGAATGATCTGCCACGCAGGACACGTGGGTATCTCAGCGGGTATTGTGAAAGGACATCGCGCTACAGGTTCGACCGCAATAAAGGACGATCTGGAGAATGCAGGAGCTACCTGGGTTGACGAAGCTGCTTTCAGAGACGGGCAAATTGTATGGGGAAGAGTGATTGCTGATATTCCTGAGTTTTGCAAAGAACTGGTCAGAGCTATCGCAGGCTAGGCAATTAGTGATCGAATCTGCTATTCTGGTTTTGTAAACATACTAATTATCGCGAGGTGTGAAAATGTCATTATTGCTCAAAGGTGCAACGGTTTACCCAATAACATCAAGACCTGAAAAACTGGATGTTTTGGTCGAGAACCAGAAGATCAAGAAAATCGGTAAGAACATCAGAGCAAGCAATGCTGAAGTACTTGATGTAAGCGGTAAATTCCTCTTCCCGGGATTCGTCGATGCACATTCGCATTTAGGGCTCTTTGAAGAAGGAGCAGGGCACTATTATCAAGATGGTAATGAGGCAACAGATCCTCTAACCCCAGATGTGAAAGTGATTGATGCTTTTAACCCCCAGGATCCCGCAATTGAGCGATCCCTCTCGGGGGGAGTTGTGACGGTCATGATTGTCCCGGGAAGCGCCAATCCTGTTGGTGGTCAGGGAGCCATATTCAAATTGAGAAAAACGAAAGTGGTAGATGAGATGCTCGTGAAAGACAGTGCGGGACTAAAAATGGCCACTGGCGAAAATCCGAAGAGAGTGTACGGTGAAATGAGCAAGAAGATGCCTGGAACAAGACTCGGAACAGCCGCGGTTATCAGGGGTTATCTTACGAAAGTGAGATCATACATGGCGAAGAAAGAACAGGCCAAAGAGGAAGAGAAACCTTTCACAGAAATAGACCCCAAGATGGAGATCGGCGAAAAGCTTCTGAAGAAGGAGATTCCTGCACGAATACATGCTCATCGGCTGGACGACATTCTCACTGCGATCAGGCTCAGCGAGGAATTCGATTTCAACATTGTTGTAGAACATGCCACCGAGAGTTACAAGATTGCCGATTACATCAAGTCAAAAGGTGTACCTGTAGTAATCGGACCGATATTTGGTTTTCGAACCAAGCTCGAGCTTAAGGACATGAGTTACGAGTCTCCAAGGATTCTCAGCGAGAAGGGGATTTTGGCTGCAATGATGTGTGATCATCCGGTTATTCCGCATGAGCACACAAATGTCCAACTTGGAACAGCGCTCAGATATGGTGCAAAAGAAGAAGATCTTCTGAAGATGGTTACGATCAATCCGGCGAAGATTCTCGGTCTTGACGACAGGCTGGGTTCAATCGAGGAAGGAAAAGATGCTGACCTTGTCGTCTGGTCGGGTCATCCATTTGATCTGAGCTCATATGTTGAACGTGTAATCATTGAAGGAGAAGCCACCTATTCCAGATAGAAAACCTGCTTGTTAAGGAAGTGTAATAAGTGGTAGAAATTGACGGTAAGCGTTATCCAACGCTTGCCGATATTCGTGATGCAATTTCAAGAGGTGAAACTGGCCCTGGAAACTTTGTGAACAATTCCCCGGGGATATTTTTGCTTGGTGAAACTGATCTGAGAACAACCAGCACCGGTTCTGAGTTTTATGACTCTGTTGTGAGAGACAGAACCGGAGAAACCAGGGTTAAGATCTGGAGTTGGAAAGAAAAACCTGTTGCGGGACTGGTGGTCTTTGCTGATTACAAACATGATTCACGTTATGGGCTATCGTTGGAGATCCTTGGAGGTAAGCCTCTTCCATCTGTCTCAGACGATCTATTGTGCGAACTCGTTCCTTCAGCAGACGTTGAGCGTGAGAGAAAGCTCCTGGAAGAGCTTGTTGCAGCTGTCTCGACTGAACCACTAAGAAAACTACTGCAAGTAGCCTTTGATCCACAGAGTGAGATTTACGATGCCTACTGCAAAGCTCCTGCTGCCTCTTCGTATCATCATGTGAGAATCGGTGGCCTCATTGAACACTCTGTCAACGTTGCCAAAATATGTCTCAAAGTATGCGAACTTGAGTTTGCTTCCCATGCAGACAGAGATCTGCTTGTCGCCGGAGCACTGCTTCATGACATTGGAAAGATCTGGAGTTACTCATACGATGACGCTTCGTTCTCTATCACCACAAAAGGAGCTCTTGAAGATCACATGGCCATAGGAGTGAAGATCCTTGCAGGTCTTGTCGCCAGAATCGAAAGCTTCCCTAACTACTATGAAGAACAACTCACACACATGATAGTCAGCCATCACGGCATGCGAGAGTGGGGAGCCACTGTTGTTCCAAAGACCCTTGAAGCCATGATCCTTCACAACTGTGACAGACTTGACGCCAAGGTTGAGGAGTTTAACCAGCTGATCGAACAGACTCCAGCAGGTGAAGAGTGGTCGGAGTATCAAAGGATACTCGGCACGAAAGTGTATCTGGGAAGGAGACCAGAAGATGAACCATTACAACAGGAAGAGGCTTGAAGAGGATTTTGATAGCCTTTCCGAAAACTCCTCGCTTCTCAGTTCCTCAGGCAATTCCTTTGTAAGTCGCTCGGGAGAAACGGTCTTTTCGTTTCTAGAATTGCGCTTCAGTGACACTGTGCTCGACGTAGGTTGTGGAGATGGCTTCTTGACAATCAAAGCAGCAAGAACCTGTAAAGAAGCTATCGGCGTTGACATCAGCAACACGCTTCTCGAGAGAGCGCGTCATCGCGCTATCAACGAAGGAATAAAGAACATCACCTTTGTAAGAAGTTCTTTTGAAGAGCTTGTTGATAAGCTCGCCGGAGCCCCTGTAAACAAGGTCATGTCGAACTACGCAATGCATCACCTCACTGACGATATGAAAGCGGCGTTCATTGAGAAACTGGCTGATTTCGTGAACAGGTCAGCAAAGATTGTAATTGGGGATATTATGTGGTTTGAAGATCCAATGAAGCTGCGATCAGAATGGGATAGCGTTTGTTATGATAGCGGGGACACCGACTTTCCGACATCTGCAAAGAAGCTTGAAGCTATGTTTG
>DLVL01000015.1 GCA_003444085.1 Kosmotogaceae bacterium
TCCATAGTCCCGGGTCCAGGGTTTTCGCACGTCGCAAGTCGCAAGTCGGCACTTTCGTATTCTGCACTTGCTACACCCTCTACCTGAACTCGGAACCCTCTACCCTAGGTTTTGGAAACCTTCAACCTCTAACCTGTAACTGCCCTTCCCTGGCTGTACGGGCACCATCGTGGTTTTCGATGGTACTGGCATTGACGCGAACCACGTCAGTACGGTGCGCCGAAGAGAACTTCTTCGGTACTGGCATGGCATTAACTGCCATTCGGCCAGTGCTGCTTCGCAGGCAAGATCCAAAGCGGAAAATATGATAGACAGTTCTCAGTTCCCAGTTACTGGTTCTCCGTTTTCAGCTTCGCCACTGTTCTTCTGGCTCCGCTTCGTTTGCTGCTCTGCAAACTTCGCTTCTCTGGCGAATTGTGCCAGATCCGCTTCTCAGGTCGATTCTGCCTGACCAGCTTCGCAGCGAATTCTGCTGCTATAGTTCACCCACCCCGGCGCTTCGCGCCACCCCTCCCAAAAGGGGAATTAGAGCAGGAACGGGTAAGAGACGCGCGAAGTGCAGCTTCGGAGGAGAAGGGATGCAAAGAACTGCTCTTGATCTTCCTAGCTTCTCTTGATGCTCGAAGCTCCTTCTTACAACCTTCTATCCCTGCGGTGTTAGAATATACACAGAAGCCAAGCTTATGGAGTGAACGAGATGATCGAAGGTACGGTTTCGGATCGGAAGAAACTACTGACAGAAGAGCTGAACAGAATAGTGAAGATACTCTCTGACATGGGCGTGTCAAGAGTCCTTGCATTTGGTTCCTTCGTTACTGGGAAGACTGGCATGGAAAGTGATCTTGACTTGATTGTTGTAATGAAGACACAAGAGAGATTTATCGATAGGCTTGTACGAATCTACACCGCCGTTGATCCCAAGATTGCCGTTGACATACTTGTCTACACGCCAGATGAGTTCAAGAAAATGTCTTCCAACAACCCACTCATAAGGCAAGCTGTGAAAGAAGGTAAAGTCGTTTATGAAAGCTGATCATGAAGAATTGGCCATAAGATGGTTGAGACAAGCAAAGAGTGATCTTGAAGATCCCGGGTATCTTTTTGAAGGCTCTCGATACCATCTTGCGTGCTTCATATCTCAGCAAGCTTCTGAAAAAGCGCTGAAGGCGTATCTGTATGCGCAAGGTGCTGGCGCGGTTTGGGGGCACTCTGCATCGGAACTCTGTGCGGACGCGAGTAGATCTGATAAGGGCTTCTTGGAATTAAAGCATCTTGCTGCCCTGCTTGACACATTCTATATACCCACGCGGTATCCTGACGCTTTGCCTGAAGGCATTCCAGCAGATATGTTTGCCGAGACCGATGCTGAAAAAGCAATCAAAGCCTCCACAAGGATCGTGGGGTTCGTAAAGGATAGAATATCCCCCTCTTCTTCTGCGAACTCTTCGTGGGTTTGAAGACCTAGAACGACCCAGTACCGCGCGATGCACGGTGAACCGTACGCCTGTGGCGTGCCAGTATCGCCCAAGACCATGGCAATGCCAGTACCATCGCGGGAGAAAACGATGGAAAAACCAGATACCATTTTCTGGTCTTTTCCACCACGAAGTGGATAAGAAAAATGGGGACAACAGATCTGCTTTTCTGAAAGAAGGGCAGAACATGTGCTGCCCCTACCACACGAAAAACGGTTCAGTCTCCTGGTCAATAATTACGCAAGAAGAGAAGTCTGCTAAAGTTTTTAGAGCCTAATGATCCGCACCAGTCTTCGCAATGCTTCTGATCTGTTTGTCATAGTCCGCAAGTGCGGCTTCAAGCAGCTCCGTCTTGTTCATGTCAAGTCTTTCAGATAATCTATCAAGAGTTTTCTTGGCTTGAGAACTTAGTTGTATAACTCTGTCGCTATGGGGGGTAATGAGTAGTTCGCCGCCAAGGGCGCTGACAAGAGTCTGCATTGTTCTGAATGAAAGATTCTGTTTACCAGATTCTATGCGTGAAATGGTGGGCACAGCGATCCCCGTGATCTCGCTCAGGTCCTTTTGAGTTAACCCTTTCTCTATCCTGAGATTGATCAGTGCATTGATGAAGTCGAAGAGTGCCCCAAACTCTTTCTGGGCTCTTGCATATTCTTTGTTTTCCTCAAGTCTTTTCAAGAGCTTGTCAAATGTCGCCATATTGTTCACTTCCTCTCCGAGTTGCAGAATTATCCGTGCTTCTTCACATATGTCCTGAATCTACTCTCTGCAACCTCTATATGCCTTTTCTGTTCCGCATTACTTGTCTTGAAGCTCGCTTCCACAAAGACGATTGTCTTTGATGATCTGTGCACTCCAAAGTAGACTCGAATTTCCTTCTTGAGCTTTGAAGATCTGCCTCTGTACTCAAACATTTCACGATTGCTCAGGGGTTTCACCTTTGGTCTGCTACCTTTCGTCCACTCAACCGGAATTCCTTCTCCGTTATTCAATCGGCGAAAAAGAAGATTCACGATTTCCGCGGCAATTCTTCCGTCTTGCCTGGCCAGCGAGTCTATGAAATCGCCTACGTAATCACGACCATCTTCTTCGTCATAGAAATAGATGCTGTAGCCTAACCGCAGGACCAGACCCATAACCCCTCCATAGATAACATCAGAATATTAGCATAGATGTTAATGCTCGTCAACATGGCTTCAAAGATGTGCCGAGATGAGTGACTATCTTTTAAAATAATATGTTGTTTTTTGATTATGAATTATAGTTTAATTGTCAGGAGAGGGGGATAGGAGTGCGAAAAGCGTACATAGGGCTTCCTGAAAAACTGCT
>DLVL01000064.1 GCA_003444085.1 Kosmotogaceae bacterium
GGCTTCAGACCATCACTTGACAAAGGAGCTGGTTCGCTGACATTCTCGCTTGCCGACGGAAGATTCAAAGACTTCTGTGAAAAGGCAAACGAGGCAGAGAGCGATGAACCTTTTGTCTTCATAATAGACGAGTTCAACAGAGGAAACGTTGCTAAGATTTTTGGCGAACTCATGTATCTCCTAGAATACAGGCAAAAGGGAGAAAGCATCACACTTCCATACTCAGGAAAATCCTTCTTTGTTCCGGAGAATGTTTACATTATTGGAACAATGAATACTGCTGACAGATCACTAGCAATTATGGACTTTGCATTAAGAAGAAGATTCGCATTCCTGAGATTTGATCCAGACTACGAAGTGTTAAGAGTATTCCTTAATAAGCTTGATAAAGCAGATCTTGCTGACCATCTCTTGAAAATGCTCGATACAGTAAACAACAAGATTCCCGACAAAGACTTCAGAATCGGAATCTCCTACTTCATGAAAAGAAACCTTGATATCAAACTAGCAGAGCGGGTCTGGAAGTTCGAGATAGAGCCATATCTTGAAGAGCTATTCCATAATGATCAGAATCTCGTCAAAGGACTAACCTGGGAGCACCTGAATCGAAATGTTTGATCAAGAGAAACAGGTTTATTCGTTCCTGGAACACTCAAAGATCCCAGTTTATGATGTGCCTCCTGAGCTACTGAGGGCTGTCAGCGAGTCTCTTGAGAAGTACATAAGAGTAACCAGAGACCTTTTTCAAGATAGATATTACCTTGAGGCATCGAATTACGTTGGTAGTTTCTCCGCAGGAGGTGTTCAGTTCCAGATAAACCCAAAGATACCCGTGAACAACCTCTTTTACATAATAAGCAAAGTCTACGATCTTGTCGAAGTTAAACCCCTTGATCAGTTAGTGCATTTATCAGCTTCGTACGAGCTCATAGAGTACCTGCTGAGATTGCTTCTCGAAGAAACAGAACGTCTTCTTCGTCAGGGGCTATTTTCAAGATATCTGGCGTTCTGTGATCGTCTCAACGTGATCAGAGGCAAGCTTATCATGAAGACCCTTGCGCAGCGTTCATGGGACATCAGCGAAATAGAGTGCGCATTCCACGAATACACACCAGATGTCTTAGAAAACCAACTGGTCCTCAGCGCACTTAATAATGCCGCAAAGATCCCGACAGTCAGAATATTCTCCTCGAGCGTATCCAATGTTATCAACAAGCTATGGGCTGTATCAGACAGAAAGCTCACAGGAAAAGACGTAGACAAGGTCATCTTCAACAGGCTGAACAATCGCTATAAGAAAGTGCTAACACTTGCGAGATTCTTTCTGGACAACATCGGTCTCAAGGACGAGTCTGGAGGTCAACACGTCCGTGGTTTCTTCATCGACATGAACAAGCTCTTCGAGAAGTATGTTGAAAGGTTACTCAAAGAAAAGCAGTGGGGAAACATTCAGATCAAGACTCAGCACTCAGAACAATTTGCCCGGCAACCTGATATCACTGTAAAACCAGACATCATATTCTTCGAGGATGATCTTCCGAGACTCATAATCGATGTGAAGTACAAGAGATCGAACAAACCCTCATCGGAAGACATCTATCAGATGAATGCATATGCAGACCAGTTCGACACTGATGTGGTTCTGGTCTATCCAACAGATGAGGTCGAAGAGAAAGAATACTATCTGCCAAAAGGGCGCAAGCTATATGTTAGGTACTTGAATCTTGGAGGAGCTTGCATCTTTGCAGAAGAAGGCAGATTCTTGACTCGTATATCAGAACTGCTCTGAAGACCGTTGCATATGCAGTGACTTACATTGTATTAGAGAGGTGATGAATTGTGAGCGAGGAATCTCTTGATGAATTCTGCCCAGAATGCAATATGCAAGTCTCCGCTCGAGTTATTTATAGCGGACATGGAAGCCCTTCACAGAAGGATGTTTTACTTGACGAATCTGATTCCAGATATGAGACTGAACTGTATTCTGTAGCTCTGTGCACACGCTGTGAATCACCTTTCCTACTGAAGCAGACTTATTGCGAAGTGCCTGGGGAATTTGTGACGCTTGTCAGTCAGGAACTGCTCTATCCGAAACCATCGAATCTACCCATAGGGAATGCACCTGAGCCCGTTATCAGAGCCTACCGGCAAGCAGCTTCTTGTTTCAGAAGCTCTAGCTTTGAGGCAAGTGCCCTGATGTGCAGAAGATCTCTCGAAGCCTTGTGCAAGCACTTGTCCGCAAAAGGCGATAACTTGAAAACGAAACTCAACTCACTTGCCGAGCAAGGGGTTATTTATTGATAATCGCTTAGCTGAGTGGGCTGATGGTGTACGCGCTGTGGGCAACGAAGCTGCTCATGACACCGAAACTGAGCTAACCAAAGACGACGCCAAAGATGCACTAGATTTCACTGAAGCAATCATAATGTATGTCTTCTCTCTCAATACTCGATTCGAGTCTTTCAAGAGTAGACGAGGCAACAAAGAAGATGCAGCAAAGAGACCTTAGAAGGCAAATATCTAGATCTGTAGCGACGAGTTCCTGTTCTGTCGGATGCTATACTTTCATCGGGGGTGAGGTGCTTTGAGAATCGTCAAATCGAATAGTTGGAAGGCATTTGATATAGCGAAAGAACACTCCCTTTGGGGGAACAAGAAGAAACGGTTCTCAAAATGGGACCCAGGAGAGTTGCTTGTGATGTTTGTCGAAGAC
>DLVL01000004.1:0-5410 GCA_003444085.1 Kosmotogaceae bacterium
TGGGTGGCGATTTTGCCTTTGTTGCGGATTTCTGGAACCATGGCTTCCTTACACACGGCTGTCTTGCTGCTGGTGCGAAGTATCTTCACGTGAATGCGAAGGGTTATGTTGAGCCCTGTGTGTTCCAGCAGTTCGCTGTTGATAGCATCCGCGAGAAGAGCATCCTGGAGATCATAAAGTCACCATTCTTCACTGCATACAAGAGGATGGTCCCATACAGCAACAACCTGTTCAGACCATGTCCCATAATTGACAATCCGAAGGTCTTGAGAGCGATGATCAAGGAGTTCAATGCTATTCCTCAGCATGAAGGAAGCGAGCGCGTGCTTTCTGAGCTGGCTCCTGAGCTTGATAAGCTCGCCGAAGAGTGGAAAGAATATGCTGACAAACTGTGGTTAGAGCACGGTTATGCTGAGACTCATCCTTCCAAGCGTGGTGTCTACGACTATGAGACAAGGTTGAGAAGATACTCAAGCAAGGAAGACAAACTTGCCGTAGATAAGAAGGGTTAGAAATGGAGAGCATGCCGGACAGAATATCAACTCGAAACAGAATTCTCCGGGCGGCGCGGAAAGCTTTTGCAGAAAGAGGTCGAGACGGCGTCAGTATGTCGGAAATCGCTCGAGAGGCCGGCGTTCAGAAGGCACTTATCTACTACTATTTTCCGAGTAAGGAAGATCTTTTTTACGAAGTGTGGCAGTACTCTCTCGATGAGTTGGAAGAGCATGTCTTTGCTGAAGCAAGTAATGAGAGTATTTATCTCAAAAAGCTGAAGAAACTTCTCAGATCGTACATCAATTTCATAACCAGTAGAGACGAAGTTCGCAAAATCATGGAGCGAGAGCGAGCTAATATCGCCTCCCAACCCGAAAGCACCTGGTCAAAAGTGAGAGATCGTTATGACGTATTGCGAAAGAAGATCTCATCGGTGATTGATGGTGCAAAGAGAGAAGACAAGATACCAGAAGATGTTGATTCAGAAGACGCGGCTGATCTGATAATCAATGCGATCAACACAGCTCATGACTCATCGGGACTTGAGAGTATTGGAGATATTATCTGGCGCGGTCTTGTAAACCAGGACGAATAATCCAGACGCTGCTGAATGAAAGAGCGGTGGGCATCGTGCCCACCGCTTCTCTTTTCATGAAGATCAGGTTTAGCGTTGTGCAAGATTGTCGTCGATTCTCAAAATCCCTGCAGCTGATTCCTTCACTATCTCCAGCCTTCTTACAATATCTCGAAAGCTCTTCTCTTCTTCAACCTGTTCGGTTACGTACCACTGAAGGAAGTCATTCGTTGCGTAATCTTCGTCTTCGTCTGAAAGTTTCACAAGATCATTGATTCTGGAAGTCACGAGCTTCTCGTGTTCAAGCCCCCTTTTGAAAACATCCTGCAACGAAGAGAAATCTGAGTCCGGTTTGCTGAGCTCAGGCATTATTGGTTGTGCATCCACCTCTAGGAGATACTTGACGAATTTCATTGCATGTTCCTTCTCTTCCTCAGCCTGTTTGATGAAGAAGTTCTCAGCTCCAAAGAAGCTGTTTCTTGCTGACCAGATCGCCATAGACAAGTACAGCGATGCAGATTCGAACTCTGCTTTGATCTGATCGTTGATTGCGTCCACAAGTCTCTTACTTATCATGTGATTCTCCTCCTTTCTTTCATATCATACTCATTCTAACATAAGAAAGATTATTTGTCATCAGAATTCTCTTCTCTTCTGGCAGCAGTACTCATTTCTTATCCGGGAGAGAACAAACTGCATGAGCAAATAGCTTCGTAAATGCTGATACTCTGACAGAAAAACGGAGATATCTTGAAATCCCTGAAGCCATAAATGTATAATCTCATTATCTTGTGCCAGCTTTCCAAAATTTCTACAATAGGAGGTACATTCATGAGAAGAACATTTCTTCTGGTAATTGTCGTGTTGTTCGCGTTTTCGCTGCTTGCTTCTGCAGTTCTCGATGTTGCTTTCGTCTACGTCGGACCGATAGGTGACCACGGCTGGTCTTTCACTCATGATCGTGGAAGACTCCATGTCGAAGATGTTTTCGGCGATGCAATCAGAACCGCCTACATTGAGAATGTTGCTGAAGGTGCAGAGGCTGAAACCGCTATCAGAGGCTACGCAAGAAGAGGATTTGACCTGATATTCACAACAAGCTTCGGGTTCATGGACCCGACAATCAAGGTGGCAGCTGAATACCCTGATGCGGTCTTCATGCATTGCTCCGGGTACAAGACGGCTGACAATGTGGGCACGTATTTCGGCAGAATGTACGAACCGCGTTTTCTGTCTGGGTTGATCGCAGGTGCGATGACAGAAACTGACATCGTGGGTTATGTTGCAGCTTTCCCGATACCTGAAGTCGTACGGGGAATCAACGCCTTTGCTCTGGGTGTCAACTATGTGAACCCAAAGGCAAAAGTGCACGTAATATGGACAAACACCTGGTTTGATCCCGGGATTGAGAGAGAAGCAGCGATTTCTCTCCTCGATCTGGGCGCTGATGTGATTGCCCAGCATCAGGACACCCCGGCCCCGCAGCAGGCTGCTGAGGAACGTGGGGCTTATTGTGTTGGATACCACAGTGATATGTCTGCATTCGCACCGAACGCGTACCTTGGTGGTCCTGTCTGGAATTGGGGCCCCTATTATGAAGAAGTAATCAGGAATGTAATGATGGGCACGTGGGAGTCTGAAGAATTCTGGGGAGGAATGGAGACCGGGACGGTCGATATTCTCGTGACAGACCTTGTACCTGTTGGTGTAAGGAAACTCGTAGATGCAATGAAGGACGCAATAGTTTCTGGCGATTTCCACCCGTTTGTTGGACCGATCTATGATCAGGATGGTGCGCTCAGAATTGCTGAAGGCGAAATACCAACTGATGGAGAACTCCTTTCTATGGACTGGTTTGTGAGCAATGTCGTTGGAAGGATTCCAAGATAAGCCACTAAATGCTTCTGAGAGGGCCGAAAGGCCCTCTTTAAATTACCAGCTCTCAAGTACTCAGCAAGATGGAGGATCCATTGTGCTGGAGATGAAGAACATCTCCAAGTCTTTTCCTGGCGTAAAGGCCTGTGACAATGTGTCCTTCTCTCTCAGGCACGGCGAAGTCCATACGCTGTTGGGAGAGAATGGTGCCGGAAAGACTACCCTGATGAACATCCTCTTTGGAATATATCGTCAGGACTCAGGTGATGTTTACCTGGATGGACGCCACGTAAACATAACCTCACCACATGCAGCTCTCAAACATGGAATCGGTATGGTCCAGCAGCATTTCACCCTTGTCCCTTCATTCACTGTTGCTGAGAACATTGTTCTCGGGCTGCGCGAGACCAATCTGTTCGTTCAAACCTCAAAGGTGGAAGAGCGTATTGCTGAACTGAGTGATCGTTACGGTCTCAGAGTCGATCCGAAAGCACGCGCCTGGACACTCTCTGTTGGCGAGAAGCAGAGAGCCGAGATTCTTAAGATCCTCTATACCGGGGCAAAGATTCTGATCCTCGACGAACCGACAGCAGTGCTGGTTCCCCAGGAAACAAGAACACTCTTTGAGGCTCTTGGAAAAATGAAAGAAGCAGGTACTTCGATCATATTCATCAGTCATAAACTGGAAGAAGTAATGCAAATCAGCGATCGTATCACTGTGCTGAGACAGGGTTCTGTTGTAGATACGGTTGACAAGTCTGCCACCACAAAGACCAAACTTGCAAGACTAATGGTTGGCAAAGATGTTCTTATCGACGTACAGCGAGAGACGGTGGAACCGGGGAGAGCTCTCCTCGAGGTGAGAGACCTCAAGGCAAGAGATGACAGAGGGCTCATTTCAGTCAATGGGATCAGTCTGGAGGTTCATGCTGGTGAGGTGTTGGGCATAGCCGGTGTCGAAGGCAACGGTCAGCGAGAACTGGCAGAAACGATATACGGCATGCGCATGCCCGAGTCAGGCAGCATTCTTCTGGACGGCAATGATATTACCGGTGCGTCCATCAGTAAGAGAGTAGGTCTGGGACTGGCGTTTGTTCCCCAAGACAGGAAGGGAATGGCCATCTCTCCCAACCTCTCGGTCGAAGAGAATCTCTTCTCCAAGAACTATGCGACACAGACTGTTCGCTGTCACGCCCTCTTTCTGAACAAACGGGACATCTCGAGGGTTTCAAAAGACCTGATTGCGAGCTTTTCGATAGCCACACCCTCAGAGAAAACAAAAACGAAGTATCTGTCAGGCGGGAATATCCAGAAAGTTGTTCTTGCCCGTGAACTTTCTTCAGAGCCGAAAGTGATAATCGCTGCTCAACCAACGAGAGGACTTGACGTCGGTGCAATGGAATTCGTTTACCGTACTCTTCAGCAACAGAAGAAGAAAGGCGCTGCTATTCTGCTTCTTGCAGGAGATCTTGATGAGTTGTTCAGGCTTTCAGACAGGGTTGCTGTGATATATTCCGGCAGAATAGTGGGCTATACGCCTTCAGATCCCTCTTACCGGGAGAAGATCGGGCTCATGATGTCTGGTGCTGCGAGCGAAGGTGATGAAAGATGAGAATACGTGTTGAACGCAGGCTAAAGCCACCTGTTGCTGGCGGTGTAATAGTCCCGGTTATCTCCATTCTCTTTGCACTACTCATAATGGGTGTTTTCCTGACTTTTTTCTTCATGAGTCCAGGTGTCGGTCTTTCTCAAGCATTCAGCAGAACGATTGAGGCATATAAGGAAATGCTTAGCTGGCCTTTCGGAAGCCTTTATGGATTCTATGAGACACTCAACAAGATGATACCTCTTGCCTTTGTTGCTCTTGGACTCTGCATCGCTTACAAGATGCGGATATGGAACATAGGAGGAGAAGGACAGCTCTATATGGGGGCATTTGCTGCGACATGGGGTGCGCTCTTTCTCTTCAATGACATAAGCTCTCCTGTACTGATGGCGGTTCTTGTTCTTTCAATGGGTGCGATATTCGGGGCTATATGGGGACTTATCCCCGCCGTCATGAAGGCATTCGCTAAAACAGACGAGATCGTGGTTACTCTGATGCTCAATTATGTAGCGATTTTCTGGGTAGACTATCTTCTTTACGGACGATGGAGAGACCCTGATGGATTTGGATTTCCTCTCACTGCCGAGTTCCCGCAAGCCGCTCGTCTCCCGAGGATCCTTGATGGGCATGTCCAGATCGGTCTGGTCTTCGTAATAATCCTTGCTGTAGCTCTTGAATACGTTTATAGACGAACATCATGGGGACAGAAGTCTGCAATCATAGGCGACAACATTCAGGCAGCGGTTTACTCTGGTATCAACGTGAGGCTGTTGACTATTATTGCTCTTGTAGTAAGCGGAGCAATTGCCGGTGCAGGAGGGGCGGTTCAAATGATGGGGGGCCAACACCGGCTTCAACCC
>DLVL01000004.1:5528-6153 GCA_003444085.1 Kosmotogaceae bacterium
GGATATGGTTACACCGCCATAATCATTGCCTGGTTGGGCAAACTGAATCCTGTTGGTGTAGTCATCGTTGCTTTCCTATTCGGAGGGTTGCTGGTCGGCAATGAGCAACTTCAAATGTTCTACCGTGTGCCGATTGCTCTGGTTAGTGTCTTTCAAGGGCTTGTCCTGTTCTCTCTTCTGGGAGGAGAAGCGATATCTCGTTACAGAATTCGTTTCGTGAAACGAGGTGAGAATAGAGATGTCTGAAGTAGTTCCTTTCATCGTATTGACTCTGCAGGCAGCTGTGCGAGCGGGCACGCCTCTTCTCTTTGCAGTTCTGGGATCAATACTTACAGAGCGTTCGGGTGTTATGAACCTGGGGATTGAAGGGCTCATGCTTGTCGGGGCAATCAGTGGATTTGTCGCTTCATACCACACAGGGAATCTCTTCCTGGCTATCATTGTCGCCATGGTTGCAGGGAGTCTCCTGGGGCTTGTGCATGCCTTCTTCACTGTCACATTGAGGGTTAATCAGATCGTGAGTGGCCTCGCAATCACTATGCTCGGGACCGGCATCAGCGGTCTTTGGGGGAAAAGCTATGTTGGGGTTGTTGCCCCTCGCTTCTCGGTCGTCAGAATTCCGCTA
>DLVL01000070.1:0-21832 GCA_003444085.1 Kosmotogaceae bacterium
GGAGAGGCCCCCGAAGCTGCGGACTCGAGAGGAATAAATGTCTTCGCTGTAAGATACCTCTACACCGTTCTTGGTTGCTCAATTACTGCTATCGGGGGAGCGTACCTGTCGCTTGCGTATAACTCCATGTGGATAGAGAATATGACAGCCGGGCGTGGCTGGATTGCTATCGCCCTGGTCCTGTTCGCCACCTGGGATCCTGCGAAAGCTATGTTCGGTGCGTATCTGTTCGGTGGTGTTACTGCCCTGGGGTTACGGCTCCAGGCTATAGGAGCGAATATCCCCACTGAATTCCTCAGGATGCTTCCCTACCTGCTGACAATAGTTGTACTTGTCTTCACATCGACAGAGAAACTCAGACTGAAGGTCGGTGCGCCTGCAACACTCGGAACGCCGTATTCGCGCGAAGAAAAGACCTGACAACCTTACGAACATCAAGTAACGTTAGCCACTCTTACCGATACACTTCGCTTGAAGAAGCTTCGAACCATAAGTCTGCCTATGCGTGGTGTATATCTTTCCATAAAAGCGATCGCCATACGCGAGAACCGGGGATCTCTTGACATTTCTAGACTTCTTTTGACGTTTTTGAAGAATGCCTTTCTGATAGCATTCCCCAGCGAGAGATGGCGGGCGATATGATGAGTGTTTTCCAAAAAGCATTCGTTGACTCCTTCTCTGTCATCAAATCTCCTTGCAATGGAACGAACGGCCTGTGAGCCTGTATCCAGGGCAAAACAGATTCCCTCACCTGTCCACGGGTCAACGAAACCTCCCGAATCTCCCACAAAGAGACACCCGCCAACTGCCCTGTTAAGATCGATAGAAATCTCGGGATCGAATATCGGAAGTGGCGCAGCTCGAAGCTCGACTTCTTTGGCACCGATCTGCACAATCAGATTCCTGGCGGTATCATAAGGAATTTTGCCATAATCTGGATGCTGGCCTGCTCCGAAACTGACAGACTCAGGACCGGGGAAGATCCAGGCGTAGCCCTTCTCAAATAGGATCATTCGTGGTATCTCTTGTTCACTCTTTACATTTGCTGCGTAAACCAGGCTGTATGAATTCCGGGTATCAGTTTCCAAGAGTCTGCTGCCAAACACTCCTGCTCCGACAATTACAAACCTTGACTCGTAATCATTTTCCAGAGCATGGACAACAAAACCTTCATCAGTCGGTTCGATTCTTCTAACCTTGTCTCTGAAAAAAAGAGCCCCCGATTCAACTGCCCTTTTCCAGAGGATATGATCAAAGCTTCTCCTGTCAATGAGCCTTAAAATTTCCTTTCTGCTCTCGATTTCTACTGCCAGATCTTGTCTTGTCTGACCCTTCCCTGCCATGACAAATCTGTTTGATATTACACAGGGGTAATCTATGTCACCGAATACGTTTCTCAAAACCTTTACTGCCTTTGGAGTAAGCGCACCGCCGCAGAGTTTGCTTCTTGGAAAGCTTCTCGAGTCCAGCATCAAGACATTCATGCCTGCAGATGCGGCTGTATAGGCAGCAGATGAGCCCGCCGGCCCTGCCCCAATAACGATCAGGTCGTACATTGCTTTTCCCCCTTCCGCATGAGTATCATTGCAAGAACCAACTCGATCAGAATGAGCAGAAATACAAAGGCTATCCCCCACCCAAGTCCAAACACGTCGCCGATTGCCCCAACTGCATAGTTTGCAAAAGCAGCACCAAGAGAAGCTGCAATCGAGAATATGGAAATTGCTTCGTTGATGGCGCTGTTCAGGCTGCGAATCATTATTGCCTGCAGAGTCGGGAAGACCCCCGAAAAACCAATACCCGAGATCATCACTGCAATTATTAGAGTGATGGGGCTCTTGGAAAAGAGAACGGCAACAACAGAAATGCTGGATAATGATGTCAAGAGCAGTAACGAGTGTGCGTAGCCAAGCCTCTCAACAAATGCACCCGACATAACACGGCCGACAAACAACCCCGCCCAAAGAAGCGCAGGAAATATGCTGGACAGTCTCATCGTGATTCCCTTGACATCATATACGTAAGCTGACAGCCAGGAGGTGAATGCTACTTCGTATCCCACATATACAAAAACACCGATGATCGCAATCCAGAATACCGGTTGCTGGATAAGGTAACCGTATTCAGTTTTCCTGCTTTGTCTGATGGCGGGAGCCCAGCTGATCTTCAGAGATGCTGAATAGAGAAAGACCATCATGCTCAACGCGCTGGCAAGGACAAAGGGGACCCACCACCTGTCTGATGTTGTCAGCAGCAGTGCAACAACGAATGGTGACACGATCGCCCCAATAGCGTAGGCAGAATGGATGAAGTTCAGTGCTCCGCCAGTGCGCTTGTATCTGACAGAAGAAACGCCAACCCCGACCGTCGTCTCTATCAGCCCTGAACCAACACTCATTATCACACTTGCGAGAACGAGCATCCAGAAGACCCGCGATGCGGAAATCCAGGCAAGAGAGAGAGAAACTGAGATCAGGGCAAACGAGAGCAGTTTGAATGGCCCCGTCTTATGAACGAAAGTCATGCACAGGATTGCGCCGAAAATGAATCCGAATGTCGGTAGAGAGAGAAGTATTCCTGCGTCCGTATAGCTAATATCGAACTCACTGACTATTGCAGGAAGCGCACTTCCTGTTATGAGCATCCAGAAACCGAACGCGAGAAAAGAAGAAGATGCGACTAATCCGAATTTCATCCTTTCATCCATGAGAAAACACGACCCTTTCCTCTTGCCTATAGAAATGCAGAGACAACAATCAGAAGTACTGTGCTTATTACCGTGGTGGTTCCAACAACGGCGCCGGCGATCTTGTGATCAAGATTATTCTCTGTCGAATAGACCAGAGAAACAACAGGTGCTGGCATTAACGAAGCGATCAATCCTATTGAAGCCATTAGTGGTTCTGTGTTGACAAATACCATGTAGAAAGCTATGCCCATGGTTAGGGCGACGGCGTACTTGGTTATCAATGTGGGAACAAGCGTACGAACTTGCTTCACCACAACAGTTATGTCCAGGAATATACCGATAACCAGTAGTGAAAGAAATACATTCGCATTACCGACGACCCCAGCAAAAGTCAGGAAGAGATCAGGCAACGAAAAGCCACTCAAATTGAACACCAATCCGGCCACAAAAGCCAGTATTGGGGGAAAGAGAGCGATCGACCTGACCATCTTTCTGGCATCAACAACCCCTCTGTTGGGATTGAAGTAAGCGGCCATAATAAACGCCACAAAGAAAACGCATAGAGCATTACCCATGCTGACCAGCGCAAGAAGCGAAACCCCGCCGAGACCATAGACAGCCTGGATAACCGGCAAAGCGAATAGATCGGTGTTTTTCCCGCACAGTGCAACGAGCAGTGCCCCCCGTGTTGTCCCCGAAGAAGCTCTCGTGGACCATTTGCCAATGAGCAAAGTAGTAAGAGGAACTGCTGCTCCGAGCAGCACAAGCCAGAGTAAACCGGGCCTGATGTCAGATTGAGAAACAGCCCTGAATATCACTACGGGAATTGTTACATACATTACAAGACGAGAAATGAGCCTGCCAGCGTCCAGGTTAAGGAATTTAATGACTCTCAAGACAGTTCCGAGAAGGACGACCAGCAAGAGAGGTATGATTTGATTTAGCATACATCCTCCGCTTTTCCAACTAATGTTCAAAAAGAGTTTATCAGAGTTCCGGCCAATCTACTGGATATCAATTCCTTTAATCTAGTAAAATCATACAAGAAAGGAGCACTGCATGGGTGATCAGATTCCAGAACGAAAAGAGTATTACTTAATAAGTGATCTCCATATAGGGGGTGATGGAGAGCTCGGACATGTTCATTTCAAAGAAGAGATGATAGCTTTTCTGAGATCCCTTGAGAGTCATGACAAGAACACCGAACTAATTATCGCAGGCGATGCTTTTGGATTATGGGAGTTCACCAGTTGCGAGGGTGTTGACCAGTTGAAGTGCATCGCTGCTGAAAATCCTGAACTGTTTGAACAGTTGAAGAGAACTGGCGAGAAGATTGCAATAACAGTAATCCCCGGTAATCACGATCATGATCTTGCAGCTTTTGATGGTTTCAAAGAACTGATGATGGAGTTCAACATGTCTTTGGAAACAACACTGAGTGTGGAAAGAAAGATAGGAAACAGTCTCATCTGGATTGAACATGGTCATCAATACGATAGTATGAATCGCATTGAGCAATTCGGTGATCCTGCATCACGCCCTTTTGGATATTTCATTACAAGGTATGTTCTATCAATGGCTGGTCAAAGATCACGATTGGGCAGAAGGAGCTGGCTCTCAGACATAGAATGTGTGCAACCCAATGAAGAGTTGCCCAAATGGGCATTGTCGAACTACTTCTACAAAGAAATGAATCCATTTCTCCGATTCATTATAGTCCCAATAGTGCTGTTTATAACGTTTGCTGCAGTGTTTTTTGTTTTCACTGTTCTGGGCCTGTTGGGTATTGGGAACCTGGATGCACAAATTCTCGAAACCCTCCAGAACTGGGGAATAATCGGTCGCATAATCGAAGTCTGGCTTATCATCGACGTGCTTCTGTTACAGGTACTGATTCTGCTTTCAATACCACTTCTATTCTTTTACAAGGATATAAATGTGGCCCTGAAAAGATACGGCTTCAAATTTGACCGCAAAGATCTCATGAAGAAGCGTGAGATTTATCTCAATCATGCAAGGCAGGTACTGAGCACTCATCCTCACAGAAGGATCTTCGTGTTTGGACACACGCATAATCCGCTTCTTGTCACCGAAGGAGGCAAGGTAATCCTGAATACCGGCACATGGCTTGAAAGGCATTCATACGTAAGGGCTACTTTTCCGCTCATGCCGCCTGTGTATTACCATTCCTTCCAGCTGAATTACTTCCGAGTTTATAAACCTAACAACAAGATCCGCATTGAATATTGCGTTATTCCCAAGGAGGTAGACAACAAACTTACGCTCCTCGAGCGTTTCGCAACGGCACTGTCGAAGAAACCAGGACCGGTTTCTATCCCCTCAGTTACCGAAATCGAAGACCCGGAACAGTCAAGCTAAATCTACCTGAGTTTATAGTACGTCACTTCAAAGTCTTCATGAATAGGATCTTTCGTCATATATTCACCCAAGTCCTTCATCACTTCGTTCATTATGCCAGACTGCATTGTCCTGTCAGCGAAGCTCTTGTCTTCCCAGAATCCTATTGCTACGGCTTTCCCGTCAGGTTTCGTCATCAGCATTCCCCCTACAAAACCCTCTTTCTGGACGAGTTTAGAGAGGACGATATCGTACCACTTCTTGCAAGCCTCATCGAATAGTTCCTTCCTGAAGTAATAAGTCATTGTTGCCACGTACATCAGATCACCCCCGAGGAGTTTGTTATCATCATATCATCTCTTATGGCTTTCAAAGTCACTGCAAGCTTGCAGCATGATAAAATCTCTCTTGGAAGGTCCTTACTTCTTCTTGATCTTTTGTGAGCATACCGGAGGTGTTTAATGACAACGATTGAGGATCTCAAGACGACCTACAGAGATTTGACAATGTTGATGAGTGCACTTGCACTGATGGGATGGGACCAGCGTACTTACATGCCGGACGAAGGGGCAAACCACCGGGCCGAAGCGTTTGGTTTCATCCATTCAGATTTCTTCAAGAGAGCAACTTCTGACGAAGTTGGAAACATGATTTCCGATCTCAAGTCACCCGAAACATACGGTTCATTGAGCTTTGTCGAGAAGTCAATGGTTGACAAGGCAGACAGAGAGTACAGGAGAGCAAAAGCTATCCCCCCAGAACTGATGCACAGATATTCTGTCTTGAGCACAAAATGTGAGAAGATTTGGGAGACCGCCAGAAAACGCGATGACTACGAGATGTTCAAACCGCACTTCAAGGAACTGCTCTCTATTGTCAAGGAGATGACCAGGCATTACGGCTACGAAGACAACCCATATGATGCACTTGTCGATAACTATGAGCCGGGAATGACCGCGGCCAAGATAAAAGCCATTATCTACCCTTTGAGAGATCATCTGGTCCCGCTTGTTGAAGACCTTTCAAGACGTAGCAAAGACTCAGGGGAGATCTCTATGAACGGCCATTATCCTGCAAATCTACAGAAGAAGCTGTTTTTGAACGTTCTGGAAGTCATGGGGTTTGACTTTTCCAGGGGAAGAATTGACGAAACTGCACATCCTTTTACAACCTCAATTGGGCCTGGGGACATCAGGATATCTACAAAGTATCTCGAGCATGATTTCACAATTGGCCTTTTCGGGACAATGCATGAATGTGGACACGGAATGTATGAGATGGGTTACGATGACGAGCACGTCTACACCCCGGTATATGGGCCTGCATCTCTGGGAATACACGAGTCGCAGTCGCTAATGTTCGAAAACCACATCGGACGAAGCTTGCCATTTCTTACCTACTTTTATCCAAAGATTCAGGAGATCTTTCCGCGGAGACTGTCGGATATCTCTCTACATGATTTCTATCGTGCAGTGAATACTGTCAGACCATCACTGATCAGGATCGATGCAGATGAAGTGACATACAACCTTCACATAATCATCAGGTTTGAGCTAGAAGATGCAATGATCAATGATCGGCTTGAGGTCGACGATCTCCCCGCGGCGTGGAACGAGAAGTACAAGCAATACCTGGGAATTGAGCCGCCCAGTGATGCAGACGGCGTCCTTCAGGATGTCCACTGGTCTTCCGGAATGATCGGTTACTTTCCCACCTACATGCTGGGCACGCTCTATTCAGCCCAGTTCTATGCAAAAGCCATGGAAGATTTGCCCAACCTGGAAGAGAAAATGACGGACGGAGATATTCAACCTCTGGTTGACTGGCTCAGGGAGAAGATCCACAAACCCGGAGCGATTTACAAGCCTGAGGAGCTAATAGAACGAGTAACGGGAAGCAAGCCTGATTCGAAGTACTTCATTGATTACATCACCAGGAAGTTCTCAGACTTGTACAGATAAGTTCAGTATATCTGTCAGTTATCTTCGATAATCAGAAAGATCACCCCGGGTAATTGCCCGGGGTGATCTTTGTAAGACTAGAGGCTATCAAGATACTTTGATATCGACTCTGCCGCTTTCTTTCCTGCGCCCATTGCTTCGATGACCGTTGCCGCACCTGTCACAATGTCCCCGCCTGCATAAACGCCTTCAAGATTGGTCAGACCAGTCTCTTCAACCGTCTTTATGAATCCCCAGGGATTCAGCTCGAGTCCGGGAAAACCGTATCTGAGAACAGTATTGGCCTTCTGCCCAATTGCCTCGATCACCATTTCTATCTCCATATCAAACTCTGATCCATCGACCTTTTCTGGGCGTCTTCTTCCAGATTCATCTGGTGGACCGAGCTCCATGCGAGCACACCTCATTGCGCTAACATTGTTATTGATGTCTCCAATATACTCAGTCGGCAGTGTCAACCACTTGAAGTCTATCCCCTCTTCGATCGCATGCAGATATTCTTCTCGTCGAGCAGGCATCTCCTGCTCTGATCTTCTGTAGACAACCGTAACGTTCTCTGCACCAAGGCGTTTCGCCGTTCTTGCAGCATCCATTGTTACATTACCTGCACCGATCACAGCGACATTCCTCTTGACGACTACAGGTGTATCATATTCGGGGAATTGCCAGGCATTAAGCAGATTGACCCTTGTGAGGAACTCACTTGCCGAGAAGACGTTGTTCAGGTTTGAACCAGGCACACCAGAGAGTCTTGGAGCACCCGCTCCAATGCCTATGAATACGGCATCATAGTCATCACGTATCTCCTGAAAGGGAAGTGTTCTGCCAATAACTTGACTCCTGACAAACTCAACCCCCATAGAAGCGATTCCCTCTGCCTCGTCAACAACAGTGTCTTTCGGCAATCTGAAAGCAGGTATTCCATACACGAGAACGCCGCCCATGGTATGGAAAGCTTCATAGATAGTTACTCTATACCCTTTCGTTGCAAGATCTGCTGCTACAGTGATTCCAGCAGGACCTCCTCCAACAACAGCAACTCTCCGCTTTGACGTTTGAAGAGATCCAGGCATTTCACGTTCTATCTGAAGGTCTCCAACAAACCGCTCAAGTCTGCCTATTGCAACTGGTTCCTTGTCTTTCATTTTCGACAGGACACAGACTGCTTCACACTGCTTTTCCTGCGGGCATACCCTGCCACATATACGCGGGAGATTGTTTGAAGCAAAGATTGTCCGGGAAGCGGATTCATAGTTTCGGTTCTTCACGTCCTTTATGAATGTTGGAATATCAATACCCACGGGGCACCCTGAAACACAGGGTTTCGTGGGGCATTGCAGGCACCTGGATGCTTCTGCAATTGCCATCTCCTCGGTATAACCAGTTGCCACTTCTTCGAAAGACTTCAGACGCCTGTTCACGTCCAGCTCAGGCATACCTACTCTATCGGCAATTCTCACACCCACGAAAGATCCCCCACTTCCTCTTCAAAGCGTTTTAGTGCGGCGCTTTCCAGGTCAGCATACTGGAACTGTCTCTTAATCAATTCGTTCCAGTTCACATTTCTACCATCGAACTCAGGGCCATCAACACACGCGAATCTTATCTCTCCATTAACTTCGGCACGGCAAGCTCCACACATACCTGTGCCGTCTACCATTATGGTATTGAGGGACACCCAACATGGAATATCACGATCTGCTGCAATTGCAGAAACGAACTTCATCATAACTGCAGGGCCAATCGCCCAGAGTTGATCGACTTTTTTCTCTTCCAGGAGACTTTCCAGCGCATCAGTTACCAGGCCCTTTTTTCCTGCGGAACCATCATCGGTCATCAAAATAAGATCGTCTGAAAGCTCTTCAAACTCTTCAAGAAGAATAAGCTGCTCAGAGGATGCAGCACCGAGTATAGATGTCACCGTGTTTCCAGCTGCAGAAAGCGCTCTCGCTGTCGGCAACAGAGGAGCAATGCCTACACCTCCACCGATTACGCAAACATGACCATAGTCTCGGATGTCGCTCGAATTGCCAAGAGGTCCGACCACCTCGGCAAGCTCTGTCCCTTCATCAAGCATTGCGAGTTGAAAGGTACTCTTTCCAATACACTTGACGATTATCTTCACTTTTCCCTGAGAGGTCTCTACGATTGTCAAAGGTATGCGCTCGCCCTTCTTGTCGATCCGGATAATCAAGAATTGTCCAGGTTTGGCATATTTCGGTATTGTCTCTGATGCTAGCCAGAACTCATAAAGCCTGGGTGAAAGCCTTCTCTTTGCCAGGATTTTGTGAGACATGTTTCCTCCTTCTCATGTATGGAGTTGTTTGCTGCTCTATACTATTCTATCAGGCAGAACGAAAGCTGTAGCGGAGTCCAAAACCATACCTGCCATTCGCGTTTTGAATGAGACGCTTTCAGGTCTATAATCGTAATGGAAATCAATTTCCCAGAGGAGGAAATCGATGATCTTCAGAACGATTACAGTCGGAGAAATGCTTGAAGATGTTGCATCATGGAAGCATTTCCAAACGCTTTACGCAATGGACTTCGATATTCTACTGAATATCGAAAAGGATATCCCTGTTCTTCTCTTCGTTGATTCTACCGGATTGGATAATGCTGCTGTAGAAGACTGGTTGTTTGCTTTCAATAACATCGTATTGATGAACGGAATTCCTGTTCGTGCATTCGTCTTGAAGGCATATTCCACTGAAGCGGAAGTTACAGAAGGCTATTACAAAGTGATCTCAGGTCCTGGAAGCCCCAGACAGATCTGCTCGACAATTCTGAAGAAGATCAACAAACAGATAAACAGGATCGCTGGTGTGAGCGATTCTATGCTTGCATTGAAGAGACTCATCGTTCTTTCTATGTTTTACGATGGAAGCGTCATGATCATTGGTGAAACAGGAACAGGTAAGAACCACTTTGCAGAGGTCATAACATCCCTGTCACCCAGGGGCCCAGGAGTCTTCTACTCAATCAACTGCGCTGCTATTCCTGACAATTTGCTCGAAAGCGAACTGTTTGGGTACAAGAAGGGGTCGTTCACAGGGGCCGCTTCAGACAAGAAGGGGCTGGTAGAAATGGCTGACAATGGCACGCTCTTTCTTGACGAAATCGGAGATATGCCTCTTAACCTTCAGGCCAAGATTCTCGGCATTACAGAAAACAGGGAGTTCTTCAAGATCGGTGCGACGACTGCAACTAACGTCGATATAAGGTTTATTACTGCCACCAACAAGTACGATGACTCATCACTGAGAGATGATCTGAGATATCGCCTTTCTTCTGTTGTCTTCAGCCTCCCCCCACTACGTTACCGAAAGTCAGACATCCCTGTTATGTTCGATTACTTCATGAGTTCAAAAGGCTATCTTGTAAGGTTTGAAAACCTCCCTCAGGAAGTGAGGAACGAGCTTATTGTCTATGACTACCCTGGAAACATCAGAGAACTTGCCAACATCATTGAAGAATACCTTGCCATGAATCGCATTAGCAGAACCAAAGTAAAGCGCTCATACGAAGATATTGTGGTGACGCTGGCTGACCGTGCCATGACCGAATTTTCCTCAAACTCAAAGACCTACAAGGACTTTCTCTCTGATATCCACAAGAGCGTGTCCAGAGAACTGCTAAGACGGAGAATAGATGACGTCGGCAAAAACGCAACAAAACTCTCGTTGGAGTTTGGTCTAACTCCCCGACGAATGCGAGATCTTCTGTCCGAAATCAGTAACCCAGGATCTGAGAACTCCTGATTACTACCCTATTTCCGGTCAGTCCATTCAGTGATTACTCCAAACGCGGTCGTGCCAAGGTGCGTTGAAATGACTGGTTCAATCCTGTCCTTGAAAACAGCCAGGCCAGGGAATTTTGCACTTATCTTCTCGCTCATCATACTCACATCATCATCACGTCTGCATGCGACTACAGCCGCCCTGGCGAGTTTCTTTCCTGCCATTGGAGTTACCGAAGAGCTGAACAATTCATCAAAGAGCTTTTTCCTTCCTCTCACATTCTTGAGTGGTTTGAGTTCTCCTTCCTCAAGAGAGATAATTGGTTTCATGTTCAGAAGCCCACCCATGAGTGCTTTGGCTTTTCCGATTCTTCCGCCACGGTAAAGATGGTCCAGTGAATCAACTGAGAAGATAGTTCTCACAGACTTGTAAAAGTTGTTTGCATACTCTACGAGGGTCTCAAGCTTCGTACCTTTCTTGGAAAGATACACCAGGTTCTCTGCGAGAAAGCCCAGGCCATAGTTTGTCAATTTTGAGTCAACGATCTTCACAGGTATCTGGACCATCTTCGCTGCAAGATTTGCAGAGTCAAAAGTGCCACTGAGTTTGGTAGAAATCGTTACAACTATCAGGGCATCGTACTGATCCTGCACCTTCTTGTATGCAGACACGAAGTCTTCAGGACTGGGTTGAGAAGTCGTCGGAAGTGTGCCAGGTTTATCGAGTTCACTGTAGTAGTCCTCAATTTTCACCGAGTCTGCCTTTCTGTACTCATCGCCTCTGTGAATGTACAGAGGAACGACCTCAATGCCGAGTTCTTCTGCTCGTTTCTCGGTAAGTGCACTGGTGCTGTCCGTGATAACGCCTATTTTCATAAGTTGTAATCACCTCCCGGAATATGCTAGCAAATGTGTTCCTGCTCTTTTGATGAAGAACGTGTGAAATCCGAACACTTTTCCTGTCACGTTTCCGACATCCGCACGCGCTGCCATCAATGGGTTATAATCATCACGAGGGAGGCGATCAGTTGCCAGTAAGGAAAATGACAATACCTGATGCAGTAGATATCAAGAGCCTGTTTGGAGAATACGACAGGAAATCAAAGTACCTTCAGGACAAATTTGATGTGAGGCTCTCTATCATTGATAACGAGATCTGGATAAAAAGCGATGACATAGATACACTGGAAACAGTGAAGAGCATCCTTGGCGAAATGGTCGAGATGAACATCGACGGCGAAGTCACCGAGTGGCCGGAATTCGAAAATCTTGTTGAACACTACACATCTCCTTCGCAGCTAGAAATTGCCCCTGAAGGGCTTTACAGGGCAGTGAAGGATGCCAACGTTCTGCTCAAGAGAATCAAACCAAAGACACTTGGACAGAAGAAATACATAGAGGTCCTGCAAAACAAGGACATGGTCTTCTCAGTGGGGCCAGCCGGGACAGGTAAGACTTACCTTGCGGTGGCCATGGCTGTGGAGCATCTCAAGGCCGGGCGAGTGAAGCGTATCATTCTCACAAGACCTGCCGTTGAAGCGGGGGAAAGGTTAGGCTTTCTTCCAGGAACACTCCTTGAGAAAATCGACCCTTACCTGAAACCGCTGTACGACGCGCTTATGGACATGATGACACCTGACCGGCTTGCCTATTACAAAGAGCGTGGGATCATCGAAATAGTCCCTCTTGCATATATGCGTGGAAGGACCCTTAACAACTCATGTATCATACTCGATGAGGCACAAAACACCACGTACCAGCAAATGAAGATGTTTCTTACAAGAGTCGGTTTCAACTCGAAAGTTGTTGTGACTGGTGATATTACACAGATTGATCTTGACCGTGCAACAGAATCCGGACTAGTAGTAATTCAGCGGATTGTAAAGAACATTGCGGGGATAGGATTCGTCTACCTAACGGAGCACGACATAGTTAGAAATGCCCTTGTAAAGGAGATCATCAAAGCTTATGACTTATACGAAAGAGAAGATGAGGCGAAAGAAAAGAACCCCCAAAGAGGGATTTGACTTCTCCTGCTTGAAGGGGATCAGTTTGAGGAACATCAACTCGATAATTCTCTTTCCTTTTTTTGCTGCTCTCCTCAACAGAGTTCCCTATCTCAGTCTCCCTGAGATGCCGATAGCGTATTTCCTGGGCTGCGTAATCTTTTGGTACATCTTTGTCGAAACGACTGTGCGGAACAACCGTTTCTTTGATCTGCATGCGGCCTACAGAATTGCTCTGTATGCGGTGGTCTCTGTTGGGATTATCGTAAACAGCGTTGTGGTCTATTTCATATCGACGGACTTGCTCGTATTCATTACCCCGCTCTTCTTCACTGTGGCAATCATTACCATTCTCATCGGGTTCGATGAGGGGGCTGGGGTAGGTCTCTTTCTTGCATTTATTGCTTCAGCGACGTACAGCTTCTCGCTTGATGCATTTGTGATGCTTTCGATAATCTCATTCGTCAGTGCACTTGCGACCAGAAAGCTTACGGCAAGGATATCGATAGCAAGAGCAGGATTCTTTGTTGGGGCAGTCTTTGTTGCTCTGGTATTTGCCAGGTCATTCACCGAGAGTACGTTCAACTGGATTCAGCTGAGCGCCGCCTTCATAAATCCTGTTCTTTCGTCCATCGCGGTTATCGGGTTGCTTCCGTATATAGAATATGTTACCAGGATCTACTCAAATGTCGGTCTTCTTGAGCTGGGGAACCTCTCACATCCATTACTCAAGAATCTGTCGGTCAATGCACCAGGAACGTACTATCACAGTGTTACAATGGCAAACCTTTCCGAAGCAGCCTCTGAAGCTGTGGGTGCAAATGCTATCCTTGCAAGAGTCGGGGCGTATTTCCACGACATTGGCAAAATCAAACGCCCTCAGTATTTCACCGAGAACCAGAGTGGAGATAATCCACACGACAGGCTTTCTCCAAGTATGTCTAACACAGTCATAAACGAACATGTTCAACATGGTGTGGAGTTAGCCAGAAAGCACCGGCTTCCACTTCTTATCGAGGATATCGTCAGGCAGCATCACGGTACGAGAAATAAGCTGTTTTTCTATAGAAAGGCCATGAATGAAGGTTCTAAAAAGTCAGAAGACTTTGGTTACTTTGGGCCAAAACCCCAGTTTCGTGAATCCGGGATCGTAATGCTTGCAGACAGTGTCGAAGCAGCATTCAAGAGTCTGAAGAATCCGACACCAGGCAATATCCGGGAAATCGTAGCAGAGGTTGTAGAAGGTATCTACAATGAAAGACAGCTTGATAACAGTGGTTTGAATCTGGGAGATCTTGAGGGGATCGTCGACGCCTTCACCAGGGTTCTCGCCAGTTCGAGTCGGCCAAGAATAGAGTATCCTCTCGAAGAGCCCCCAACAGGGGTGAGCGATGCAGATAATCCTCCAGAACAAAACGACGAAACAGGTAAACGAGAAGAAAATACGTGAAATCGTCTCAAATGTCACTAGAGAAGAGCTCCAGTCTCTTCCAGATGGTGCACTCAACATAGTACTCACCGATGATGACGAGATACAGCGTATCAACAATCTTTACAGGGGAAAGAATCATCCCACAGACATACTGACGTTCGAGTATGGTATTGACCAGGATGTTCTGGGTGACATGATGATTTCCCTGGAGACGGTGGAACGCCAGGCTCCTGACTTTGAGAATACATTTGAGGAAGAGCTTCTGTACATTATCATACATGGCGTTCTGCATCTTCTTGGATATGAACACAAAGAGACTGACGACGTAAGCTCTGAGCAGATGATCATGAAACAATCAGAATACTTTGCCAGATATGTAAAGGAGTGTTGAACATGGCTGTTGTAAGATCTTTCAGAGCAATTCACCCCCCTAAAGAGAAGGCACATCTTGTGAATTCGCCACCTTATGATGTTGTTGACTATCAGGAAGCTCTGGTCTTCTCCAAAAACCCTGACAGTTTCATTCATGTTGTTCGTTCAGAAGTGGATCTTCCTGAAGGTACTGATCCTTTTGATGAGACAGTGTATGAAAAGGCGAAGGAAAACTTCCACAGGATGATCCAAAACGGATTACTTATGCAGGACACTGATGAGTCTTTCTACATCTATCGGCAAGAGATGAACGATCACGTCCAGATCGGATTGGTTGCGTGTTGCTCGGTTGATGAGTATCAGCAGGGCAGGATAAAGAAACACGAGTTTACGAGAAAGCCTAAGGAAGAAGATCGTGTAAAGCATACGCTTATGCTGGAAGCAAACACCGGTATGGTCTTTCTGGCATGCGCAGATGATGGCAGTGCTGATAAGATTCTGAAAGAGTCAATTGATAATCGTGAGCCGTTCTTCGATATCGTTGACGAAAACGATGTGAAGCATACGATCTTCAAGATCTCCGAGCCTGAGCAGGTCGATAAGATCAAGCGTGTATTTGATTCCTTTCCGCACCTCTATATTGCCGATGGACACCACAGGGCCGCTGCTGCATCTAGAGCTCGTGAAATCCTGAAAGAGAGGAATCCAAATCATACGGGCAACGAGGAATACAATTTCTTCATGGCTGCTGTCTTTCCTCATACACACCTGAACATCATGGACTACAATCGCGTGGTCAAGGACCTGAACGGACTCTCCAGCAAGGATTTCCTGAGTAAGATCGAAGAACAGTTCCTGGTGACTGTTGCTCCGAAAGTTCCGTATAAGCCTGAGCACAGGCAGGAATTTGGTATGTGCCTTGAGGGACAATGGTATGTACTGAAGCCAAAACCCGGGACTTTTCCCGCGGACGACCCTGTTGAAAGCCTTGATGTGAGCATACTTCAGAACAATCTGCTCGAACCGGTCCTGGGAATCACGGATCCAAGATCCGATTCGAGAATCGATTTTGTTGGCGGAATACGCGGACTTGGAGCCCTCGAGAGCAAAATCGCTCAGGGATACGCAGTTGCCTTTTCAGTATTCCCACCATCCATGGAAGATCTGATGCGTGTCGCAGACTCTGGTCGTGTCATGCCTCCCAAGTCCACGTGGTTCGAACCCAAACTTCGCAGCGGCCTTCTGATACATCGAATAACGTGAAAACCGCGGCTCTTGTACTTGCAGCAGGAAAGGGCAGGAGGTTCAACAATTCAACTCCGAAGCAACTTCATAAGCTTGGGGGTGTTGAGCTACTCGTTCGCTCAGTGAAAGCCTTCACCGCAAGCCCTCAGATCGCCTTTGTCGTGGTAGTTGTCGATGATGATCTGAAGGAGAAATCAGCGGAGATTCTTTCTCAATATGATCTATCAGATATTCTCATGATTCCTGGTGGGCGAAGCCGCCAGGAATCTGTCATAAAGGGACTTGAAGTACTTCAGGGTAACACGCCTCACAAGGTGGCGATTCATGATTCAGCGCGACCTCTCTTCAAGGGAGAGGAGCTTGTAGAAATCCTCCCTCTTGTTAAGCCGGGAGTAGGTATTGTTGTTGGAAAACCAGCAAGTGATACAATCTACCGTTTTGTGAACGATCTTGCCACGCCTCTTGAACGAAGCAGCCTCTGGATAGCTGAAACTCCGCAGTGTTTCATGTTTGAAGAAATACTTGCAGCTCACTGGTCTGCCAGCCAGGAGAGGCTTCACAGTGCCACAGATGATGCTCAACTCTACATAGAGTGCGGCGGCAAAGTAGCCTTCTACCACTATGACTCGCCCAATCTAAAAATCACATATCCGGAGGACTTACAGATTGCCGAGGTTCTGCTATGCCGGGATTCTTCGTGAAAGGCAGGAGTTGTTACTCGTAATCGACCTTGATCCTTCTGAAATAGAATGTGAGGCCAACAAGTCCACATGAAAATCCGATGAACTGAGGAAATGTCAAAGCCTCTCTCAAGAAGACCCATCCCCAGAGAATCCCCAGCACAGGTTCACCGATGAGAGCAATAGAGACATTCACTGACCTGAACTTCTTCAAAGAGAAAACAATCAGCGAGTATCCAAGAAAGGAACAGCCAACCCCTATGAGTACGTAGAAGAAGAGCTCTCGAAGTGTCAATGGCCATATGGAGACATCCTGAACAAAGGCAAATACGGCGAGGATAATCATGGCAACACCGTAGCTGATCTTGTTGAAACCGAATGTTCCGAAATGTCTCACACCGGTTCTGGCAATGACCACAAACATACACACCATTAGCGCTCCAGCAATTGAAAGCAGGTCTCCCCTGGCCAGAGTAGGAGAGATCATCCTGTCAAGTGCGGGCATGATAATCATACCCCCTGCCATAAGACCTATAGGAATCAGCATGAACCTGTCGAATTTCTCTCCGTAGAGATACCTGGAAATCACTCCAACCACGATCGGCTGAAGTGAGAGAGGAATCACCGCACCAGCTATTGTTGTGTGTTCAAAGGCCGAGATCCACAGATGGAAATGAAGAGCAAGAAAGACGCCAGCAAGTATAGCAAGAAGATACTGTCTTGCATTGAAAGGCAAAGAAGCGACTCTTCGCCTTCTGAAGGATGTCACTGCAACATACATGACAAATGCAAATACCACACGGTATAACGCAATCCTGGAAGGTCCTGTCCCGGCCAACCTTATCAGGACTCCGGAAAAGGAAACCAGAATTACCCCAAGACCAAGAATGAATACAGGTGATAATGTAAACCTTCTAGTGTTGACCAATTCTTTTCTCCATTCTGAAGAACTCAAATCGCTTCCTGGACACTTTTATAACTCTGCTCTTTTTTGCTCTCCTGTAGCCAAGTTGCGAATAGAAAGAAATAGCGTTACTATTACTCGTTTCGACGTCAAGGACAATTCTCTTCATACCCTTCTCTTCGAGTGTCTTTTCGAGATACTCCATTAACAGTTTGCCTATTCCCATGCCTCTGTACTCATAATATACAGCGATATTACTGAGATAGAAGGTCCTCGGGGGGAAGATCGACATCTTTGCACCTGCAATCATTCTGGATAATCTGGGCGACGTTGTTCTTCTTAGGTGACGAAGTAAGACCCAGCCCGTTCGTAAGTACGTCAGGGCAGAGCGCCACGGTGCGTATCCTGTGTACATACCAATGTTTTCGCCATGTAACCTTGCAAAGACAACGCTCTGGGCTCCAAAGATTGTATTGCCGTATGAATAAAGAAAGGAGACTGTCTGTCTCATATTAGGGCCAAAGAGAGCTCTCATGAACTCTCCTGCAGAGATATCCAGAAGATTTACGAAATCCTCGACATCCGCGATGCGGCCATAGTCAACTGTCAAATCCTGCCGACACAGCCTTCTGCTCATCTATTCATCTCCCTGACAATTCTACAACATCCATTGAATAGAGACTCAGGAATTCTTCAATTCAGCTTTCAGTTGTTTCAGATACTTATGTTGCTGTAGAATCAATTCATAGCATCATATACTGCGCACAGGAGGAACTCTCATGCATCACTTTCTGGACCGCTCTAAAGCTGTTTATCAGATGAGCCGTACCAATGCTGCCGTTCTTACCATTGCTCCGGGAGACTGCGTTACAGTTCAAACGGAGGACTGTTTTGGTCACAGGATAATCTCAGAAAGTCAGTGTGTGGATGAGCATTTTGATTTCTCCCGCATAAACCCCGCCACCGGTCCAATAGCTGTTCAAAATGCGCTTCCAGGAGACAGTCTTGCAATTACAGTCACAGCAATCCATCTTGATTCACAGGGTGTCGTCGAGAATGCGCCTGGTTGGGGTCTTCTCGGAAAGAAGGCTACCCGTTGTAAGACTGTTATTGCAGAGATTCGAGATAACACAGTGCACTTCAATGGCCTTTCACTTCCAGCCAGACCAATGATAGGAGTTATGGGAAACGCACCTGAACATGACGCGGTCGGATGTGGTACGCCAGGTCAGCACGGTGGAAATCTTGATACAAAAGAGATTTCAGAAGGAGCCGTTGTTCATCTGCCTGTCTTCGTCCCGGGAGGTCTTCTTGCTCTTGGAGATGTGCATGCATTGATGGGAGACGGGGAGTCTTGTGGAACCGGGGTCGAGTGTCGTGCGACCGTTGAGCTTTCGATAGAACTCGCAAAATCGACGAGACTCTCCGCTCCTGTTGTGGAGACAGACAACGAAATAATCGTCATCTCAAGTCACAAGGAACTGGATCAGGCGATTCGCGAGAGTATGGATCGTGCTGTTCGCATTCTGATAAAACTCACGGGCTTTCCCTGGCAAGAAGCTTATATGCTTGCGAGCATCTCTTGTGATGTAAGAATAAGCCAGCTCGTCAATCCTCTCTTCACTGCAAAGACAATAATCCCGAAACATCTGAACACTAACAAGCTGAAGCTGTCTCAAATGAACTTTGAAGAATCTGGAAATGAATGAGATGCTTATCGACAGAACACGTATCAGGAAGCTTCAAGACGGACAGAGCGAGGGGGAATATGTGCTCTACTGGATGCAAGCTTCCCAGCGTGTGGAGTACAACCTGGCCCTGGAATTTGCTCTCGATCTGGCAAACAACCACGAGCAACCTCTGATCGTTTGTTTTTGTATCTTTCCAGGATTTCCAGAGGCCAACCTCAGATCGTATTACTTCATGTTACAGGGTCTCCAGGAGGCATCAAATCAGCTCCAGAATAGAAAGATACGCTTCGTATGCTCTATCGGTTCTCCAGATAAGATCGTTCCAGCGATCGCAGAGAAAGCATCGTTTGTCGTATTTGACAGAGGTTACACATCGACCGTTCAGGAGTGGCGTTCCAGGGTCGTAAGGAAACTCAGAGCCCCGGTCTTTGTAGTGGAGGATAATGTTGTAGTACCGGTTTCTGTGGCCTCGCATAAAGAAGAGTACAGTGCAACAACAATTCGTAAGAAACTCATGAATCAGCTCTCAAGGTATGTGAAGGAAATTCCTCAAATCGAGACCGAGGTCAACGCACTCGATATATCGGTCAAGGTCGAGGAAGTCAAAGTGGATGACTTCAAACCTCTCCTGAAGAAACTCGCTCTTGACCATTCTGTTTCTCCTACACCGGTTTTCCACGGAGGATCAAAACGGGCGAACGCTCTGCTTGAAGAGTTCATAAAGAACAAACTAGAACAGTATCATCAGTGGCGTAATGATCCCTCGAAGGAATGCCAATCCTCACTCAGTCCTTACATACACTTTGGCCAGGTTTCTCCTGTCTTCATCGCGCTTGAGGTAATGAAATACCCCGGAGATGGGACAGATGCTTTCATTGAAGAGCTCATTGTCAGAAGGGAGCTTGCGATCAACTTCGTGCATTACAACAGGAATTACGATTCCATAGAAGCTCTTCCAAAATGGGCGATTTTCACACTTAATGAACACATTTCTGACAAGCGCCCCTATCTTTACCCTCTTAAAGATCTTGAATCTGCCGTTACACATGATCGCTACTGGAATGCTGCTCAAACAGAGCTGCTTATTACCGGGAAGATGCATAACTATATGCGTATGTACTGGGGAAAGAAGATCATTGAATGGACCGAATCGCCCCAATCAGCTTTTGATACCATGATTTACCTGAACAACAAATACGAGCTTGACGGTAGGGACCCAAACAGCTATGCAGGCGTTCTCTGGTGCTTCGGAAAGCACGACCGGCCATGGAAAGAACGACCGATCTTCGGGAAAGTCCGTTACATGAATTCTTCGGGGCTGGAACGAAAGTTCGACATAGACTCGTATGTCGAACACGTCCAGTCAACGAAACATTAGCAGAACACTTACTCTAGAAGAAGCACCCCGATTCATGAATAACCGGCAGGTACCCCCGGAAAGAACTCTCGTTCGAGTAAGGATCGAAGAATCGTTGATCTTCTGTAAGATGCTTGTTAGCGTGACCGAAAATATAGTGCCATACCTGAATCATAACCTCTCTGAAATCCACGCCGGCCCGGACTGACGTCAGGTCTTTGAAATCTTTTCTGAAGCTGGCCGATCGGTTTTTTGCCCATTCGATCGTAACGGACGTTACGTCCATAATGAGCGGTCTGAGCTTGCCGAGATCACGCTTCAGGACCACCGGCACGTTAAGCTTGTCTTCCTTTACGTACTTCAGCTTCTCCAGCACCTTCTCATACTCTGTGTTCTTCCAGGACCTCTCTACGATGATCCTGGAGAGCTTCTTCATATATCCTTCAACCATTTGCCTGCTAACAGTAGAAACAATGTCATCGCTTGAAAAGAACGACAGCCTCCACGAAATGTCAGGGAAAGCGTTTCTCAGATTCGCGTGGTCGCCGAATGTGGTGAACCAGAAGCTCCCGTACTTCCAGTTGTGGCTCCCCCAGTACAGTCTCTCAAGATTTCGAGGAACTTCTTCATTTGCGAATAGGTAGTAATCACCATACCCGGGCTTCTCCTTCTTGTTTTCGGGTAAAGTCAATCCCAACTCGTCCAGAACTCTCAGACCGTACCAATCAAGGCATACACATCCAACAACAAAGAAGAGGTACTTCGACCATTCCACTTCACCGTAACTAAGACCCGAAACCGCATCCAGTGAGCATCTTTCCACGATCTTCTGGGCGAGCTCTTTGCCCATGTCATCGCAAACATCGTTCAGGATTTCAATGTCTCTTGAAGTAAAACAGGTGAAGTTAAGATAGTACTTTCCATCTTCTTCTCTGACAGCACCGACCTTCTTGAACTTCTCAACAAGCCCTTGTGAAACTTCTGAAGCCATTACAGGGCCTTCACAGAGTTTTGCAATCAGTTCCTGGCCTTCTTCACTTTCAAGCGCGGGCTCCTTTCTTCCGGAACCCACGATAGCGATTTTGAACCTCATTGTGCTTCCTCCTTTCTCAATCAAGAAAACAGCTAAACAACGATTAGAACTTGTTTCTCACGCAGTTCGCTAAGAAGATTCCTGTGCTCTTCATCGCGCGCTATGCGTCGGGATCGGAGGGAATAGCTCATCCAGACTCTTAATTGCCTCTGGTATCTGCGGGCTGTGCCATGACAATTGATATTCCTCAGCGGTGTTGAGCTTGTTCATTCTCCAAAGACTGATAGCATCCGAACGTCCTGTGAGAAGAAAGGCAAGATCAGATATGAGTATTGAAAGATCCTCTCTTTCACCTGATTCTCTTG
>DLVL01000070.1:21998-22858 GCA_003444085.1 Kosmotogaceae bacterium
AGAACTTTCCTGGAGCTATGGGAGTTGATTGCCTTGTCAAGGCAGTTCAGTGGATCGATCACCCTGAGCATTCTTGAAGGGCGATCCTTGAATTGCATACTCGAACCTCCCTGCCAAGCAGAATGGAGAAGCAGATCGATAGGGAAATCAGGAGGAACCCTCGTCATGTGAAAGGAGTCTATCTGCTCCTTGTGACGATAAAGAAAGACCTTAAGGGCATGCAGCCCTGAAAGACCTTCAAACCAGAAACAAGGAACGGTCATTCGCCTGTCCTTTGTAGAGTAAAGCATATAAGCACGTATGACATCGTCCTTGTCGACTGCTATAGCTGCCTTCATATTCTTCCTCATGTAAAGCGTGTTGGCGTATGCGGGAATGTCGATGGCTTCGGAATAACACGATATGTCCCATGATTTGTTGCGAGCGCGGTTGATATATTCGCAGAGCCACTCATTTTCACAGAGCGATCCATTGAGAACCTTCAACTTCGTATCGCGTACTGGTGAAAGCAACGCATAATCAAATTGTAGATCATTGTTGTCAAAAGCCACTTCAAAACCCATCTTCCTATAGAAGTGATGTTTGAACGGATCAAGTAGAAGTATGTCGATTCCTTTGCTCATGCAGTCTTTTGCGTCATTAATAAAAAGACGTCTTGCAAGTCCATCCTTTCTGTGGAACGGCATAGTGGCAACACCGTCCACATAATGACCTTCAAAAACAATCCCGCGGATTTTCGTCTTGGTTGGTATGCTCATGTAAGTCGCAACCAGTTGCCCTCGATCTTCCATGCCCCATACATATTTCCAGACAGAATCGTCGCCCAGGTAAAGGGCGCCCTCCTTGCTCGAATAGTCGAA
>DLVL01000059.1 GCA_003444085.1 Kosmotogaceae bacterium
CTCAAGGTCTCAAGACAATCCCCCGGGTTCTCCTGGAAAGAGAGCACATAGTTTTTACCGAGAAATATGCTCACCTGCTCGGATGACAAAACTTGCGGCACACTGAACATAAGCATTCTTGTCACTACAAATAGTTGATCTTTGAGCTGGTCGGCTTTGGGTATCTGTGGAACATTAACGATGTCCTCAAGCGCAAGCGGATGGATTTCGAAGAGGTTGCCAAGCTCCCTTATGTATTCTTCGTTACCGAGACCCTGCACATCGATCCAGTGAACCTTGTTATTATGTTTCTCTATCAGTGTCTTTAACTCGTTTACAGTGTTAAGGTCACACTCGTTTACTTCTGCCTCGTCGTATGAAATCAGGTGAATGCTCTCGGCCGGAACATGTTTATCAACAGTAATTGTACCTGGTGGAGTTCCGGGTTCTGGTCGTCTCTTCTTTCTGAAGAGGGCGTTCCAGTTATCTATCCTCGTCAACTTGCTGTCCTCTTCTATCAGTCGGTTTACTCAGATCCTTTTCTTGAACATCAGACTCACCAAAGATCATCGGATCCCTTTTCAGCAGTGCACTCAGAACCCCAAGAAACGCGATAAATGAAGCTATTGCAAGCATCCAGAAAAGCAGTGTTGTGAAAAAGTAAAGAAATATCAGAATCGCAGGCAATATGATCCCAAAAAGGATCACTAGTCCTTTGATATTGGGTCTTTGACTATTATTAGCCTTCTTTTCCTGCTCCAAAGAAGATCATCCTAACCGGTATTGGATTGAAAATAAAACACAACTCAAACAACTTCATTCGCCCTTAAGAAAGTCTGCATACCAGTAATAGCTGTCCTTGGGAATCCTTTCTTGTTTGTTCTCGTAATCGGTATAGATTATTCCAAATCGCTTCGAATAACCATGAGACCACTCGAAATTGTCCATTAAGCTCCACACGAAATACCCGCGCAAGTCAACACCTGCATTCATCGCTTTCAGAGAAGCTTCGAAATGGTCCCGGAGGTATCTCTCGCGACGAATATCGTGTATTTTGCCTTCTTCAGGAATATCTTTGTCAGCCATTCCATTCTCTGTAACAAAAAGTGGCTTTTCTCCATACTTTCTGTATGCCCTTTCGAGGAACTTCTGCAATCCGTCTGGATATATCTCCCAGCCCATCTCGGTCCTCTCGAGATCTCCAGGAACTATGGTGTAACCAAATTCACTCTTCGGATCAGACTTAGCTATCAGACGGGTGTAGTAGTTTATACCCCAGAAGTCTATCGGTTCACTGATAAGCTCCATGTCACCTGGATGAATGTCAGGCATGACGCCAAGATCGATGAGTATCTTCGAAAGATCATTCGGGTATTCCCCGTGCAGAGGTGTTGTGTAGAACCAGTCATTGAAGAACTGGTTAACCAGTTCGGCTGCACGGGCATCTTCAGATGAATCAGAAACTGGCTCGACCCACTGTGAGACGTTGGCGAGGCCGATCTTGCCATCTTCGATCGCATCTCTAAAACGCTTGACCGCCTCTCCGTTCGCCCTGAGAAGATTGTGTGCAACCAAGAAAGATTTTGTGAGGTCGTTGAATCCCGGAGCGTGTTCACCAAAGAGATAACTAACGTGTGAAGAGCAGAAAGGCTCGTTGAGAGTTATCCAATTCCTGACCTTATCTCCGTAACTCCTGAACACTGCGTCGGCATAATCACCAAAGTATGCTGCGATATCTCTGGATTCCCACCCACCAATAGAATTTTGAAGAGCGTCAGGCAAATCCCAGTGATAAAGCGTTATGAAAGGTTCAATACCATTTTCAAGCAGCAGGTCGATGAGTCTGGCATAGAAGTCGAAGCCTTTCTGGTTTCTCTCACCTCGGCCCCTTGGAAAGAGTCTGGGCCATGAAATCGAGAACCTGTAGGCATTGACTCCGAGATTCGCCATTAACGACACATCTTGTTTGTACCTGTGATAATGATCGCAAGCTATGTCCCCGGTCTCGTTCCTGTGAATCTTGCCGGGGGTGTGAGAAAACGTGGTCCATATGGAAGGACCTTTGCCGTCTGCCAAATCAGCCCCTTCGATCTGGTAAGAAGCTGTTGCTGTACCCCAGAAGAAACCCTTTGGGAAATCGGTACGGTTCATACCATCCCTCCTGTTCAGCTCATTAAATAGCATTTCGGGCTTGTTCGAGATTCAAGTGTCATATCTCTGTTGATTATACATCAACAGTAAGAGAGCTGTTCTGATAGTATCAGATTCTGAGACTCTACAAGCATCAGGCCTTGACAGCCCGAGACGGCGCGCGAGAACATGCAGGATCGTGATATCCTTAAGATTGTGGAATGCTCTCTTGATTACTGTCAGAGCCTTCAAGGTTCTTCACTTAGATTGGAGGTCTTTAATGAACATCGCAGTAATGGTCAAACAAGTACCTGATACAGATCAGGTAAAACTCGATTTGTTGGATCGGAAGGGACTCTGGGTATCGTTACCGAAATAACTATAAGACTTATCCCCAAACAAAAACACTCCGTGGCCCTTCTTGTGCCGTTCAAGTTGTTTGGCGACGCTGTTGCCGCTGTGCCACGTCTGATGACTGAATGCGGGGTTCTACCATCATCGCTCGAGTTCATGGATCACGCTTCAATATCAACTGTGTGCGAATTCATGAACACTGACTTTCCTTTTCGAGAAGCAGGGGCACACCTGATTATTGAAGTGGAGGGAAACAGCAAAGATGCGATTTTTGAAGAATACGTTTCCATTGGGGAGAAATCCCTGGAACTCGGAGGACAAGAGGTCTTTGTCGCTGATAACAGGAATTCCAGAGAGAAGCTCTGGAAAGTAAGGAAGTCTATTGCTGAAGCTCTTGCGGGAATCAGACCCGTTCACTGCATGGAAGACGTTTCTGTACCGACATCAGCTATTCCAGAGCTCATTTCTGCTGCAAACTCCATTGCCGAAGAGGAGCGAGTAGATATCCTTTCATTTGGTCATGCAGGAGATGGAAATGTCCATATCACCTTCATGAATCCTGATTATCCCAGAAACGAGTGGAAGCAGCGACTGGAGAGGTGCCTGGACAAGCTCTACGAAATCACTATAAGCCTTGGAGGCTGCATAACAGGTGAACACGGGGTCGGGCTGAAAAGAAAGGAAGCCTTTATGCGTATCACAGATCCGGCTCTTCTGAAAATACTTGCCGGGCTCAAGTCCGTGTTCGATCCGAACAGGGTTCTGAACCCCGGGAAGATTATTGACTGAATGTGCAACAAAAGGGTGAATATCCGCGGTTGTTCCATAAAGACCGCTCAAGAGAGATGAATCAAAGGGAATCTCCACATGAAATGTGTGTATTATTGAGAAACCTTGACTCAGGCGTAATGAGTGATCTCTTTGATTCATCCTGAATGCCATTCTTTTCCAGACAGCTCATTCAAAGCTGTCAGAACGGAGGATAAAATGCTTGAGAACCTTGCACAATCAGAAGAAAAAGCTGTTCTGTGCGCAGGGGAGATACTCGTAGATATTATCTCGAAAGAGCCAGGTAAAGGACTGCAGAGTTCGGTCCTGTTCGAACGAAGACCAGGAGGTTCTCCTTTTAACGTGGCAATCGGTACAAGACGACTAGGAGTTCATACTGCCTTTCTTTCAAAGCTCGGCGGGGATCACTTTGCCCGTTCACTCTTGGAATACCTTGAGAGTAACAAGATAATGACTAAATACGCTGTGAAAAGCTCCCATCACAAGACAACGCTGGCGTTTGCTGCGATCGATGACAAAGGCAAGCCAGAGTTCACCTTCTACAGAGATAACGCAGCAGATGTAAGTCTTTCCAAACATGAAGTAGAAGACATTAATCCGAAGGATTTCCTGGTATTTCATTTCGGGTCGATAGCCTTGCTTCATGAGCCCGCAGCCTCTACCTATATGAAAGTATTTGATGACTTCCGCTCAGCAGGAGTAGCAACCACGTTTGATCCAAACATACGTCCTTCACTTGTTTCTGACAAGCCGGGCTTCTTAAGGCTTCTTCACAGAATAATCCCCTCTTGTGATATCGTTAAGCTCAGCGATGATGATCTTTCTTTCATTGCGGATCATCCTGAACGTTCAGTTGAGCAGATGGCCAGAGAACTGCCTGTGAAACCCGAAGCTTTACTGGTAATCACCCAGGGGAAGAAAGGGGCAGGAGTATTGCAACAGGGTAAATGGATTGAAGTACCCGGGTTCAGCGTGAAAGTCAAAGAAACGACGGGCTGTGGTGACGCTTTTATGGCTGGCATTATAAGTCAGCTTGTGAAAAGGGGTATGGATCTCTCAGACATAAAAAGTATTGTTGCTTATGCAAACGCCTGCGCTGCAATCGTTGCGACGCGTCTCGGGGCAGCTAACGCTATGCCTGAAGAAGATGAAGTCGATCTTTTTGTTGACAGGTATCGTCATTGAGCATTCATACCCGCATAAGAGTAGGAAGCGCTCTTGCAAGAAGCTAACTGTGCATATGAGAGGAGGTCGAGCATCTAGATGGTCGAATGGTTCTTTGGCATCATGATCGATTATGGTTTTGGAGAACTTGCTGCGAGGGTTTTTTCAAACATCCTGACCGCCGGAATAGCAGTGGGCTTAGCGTTCTTAGCGAAATACACACTGTACAAGCTCTTCCTGGGGCCCTTCTCAAAAGCGGCAAAAAAGGCAGCTCCACAGATGTCTTCCTTTGCTTTCAGGGAGAAAAACCTGAAGAGATTTTCTCATGTTGCTTCTGCCGTTGTTCTGACTGCATTTTCTTCTTCGTTCACCGATTTTGCAGCAGTTGCAACCAGACTGGCATCTTCTTACCTGGTAACCGCCATATTCCTGATAATCGATTCCGCTGTCGACACGTTTTCGGAGTATTATCACAGACTAAAAGCAGCTGAAGGAAAGCCTATCAAAGGCTTCATTCAGGTCACTCGCTTTTTCATCGCACTGGTCGGAGTGATTCTGATTGTCTCGATACTAATAGACAAGTCTCCGTTGTACATATTGAGTGGGCTTGGCGTACTTTCTGCTGTTTTACTAGTAATCTTCCGCGATCCTTTGCTTGGCCTCACAGCAAGCATTGTCATTTCAACAAATGATATGGTCAATGTTGGCGACTGGGTGGAAATCCCGAAGTACGATGCAGACGGCTCTGTAGTAGATATTTCACTTACCACTGTTCGCGTGCAGAATTGGGATATGACAGTGACCTCAATCCCATCGTATGCACTGATCTCTGATTCCTTCAAGAACTGGAGGGGTATGCAGCGGTCTGGAGGAAGACGAATAAAGCGGTCTGTCTACATTGACATAACTTCGGTGAAGTTCTGTGACGAGCAGATGATCTCAGAGTTCCGTAAGATACAATACATCTCGAATTACATAGACAGAAAGATCGAAGAGATCACGAAATACAACAAGGAGAACAAGGTAGACACCAGTTCTCTGGTTAACGGCAGGCATCTCACAAATCTTGGCACCTTTAGAGCCTACCTTTCTGCCTATATAAGAAACCATCCCCGGCTTAACAAAGAGATGATAATGATGGTCAGGCAGCTGCCACCAGGAGAATTTGGTATACCAATAGAGATCTATGCTTTCACTAACACTACCTCGTGGATACCCTACGAAGACATACAGGCTGACATCTTCGATCATGTGCTTGCAATAGTCCCGGAATTTGGTCTGAGAGTATTACAGGTACCTTCAGGATCAGATATCAGGTACTTGAGCAAGCCTTGTTAGCGCTGACGTCTTCTTGAACCACACTACTGAAACCCCCTTTTCTATATGCTATTCTCTCTATGGAAGGTGATTTCGATAAGATCCATACTTGTCATGTTATTTGTTGCTCTGTCACTTGCAGCTTGTGAACCAACCGATAACCTCTCTCTTGAAATCAAGGAGATCATAACTGATCTAACAACCATAAAAGTTGTGTATGATTTCACGCCTTCGCACGGGCGAAATCCCTCTCTTCTGGTAACTGAGGGGAGAGTGCCGCAGTCTACTTCAGACGGGATTCTTCTGGATGGTCCAGATCCTACTTTTGTTCTTCCTGAAGCTGGAAAGTATGATCTATACTTCACGCTGGTAGAGAAAAACAGGTTTGTCTCTCCTCCTGTTGCAAAAGAAGTGAACGCTTTTTCTGATAAGCCTGAGAGACCAGATTTCGATTTCAGCATCCAATCGGGAATTCTTACTGTGCAACTTAGCAGCATCGACGATTCCATTACCTGTTACTTTGTTGAATATGCTGGATCAGAGTATTCAAGCAAGGATGGTCAGTTTTCATTTGAGGTCACGAGGGGGAAGGAAGTAACCTTGCGAGCATGGTCGGTCAGGCAAGACGGCTCCCCCTCGGATCCTATTGAAGAAATCCTCGATCTCAGCATAGACAATCCCCCAGAGGTCTCGCTGAAGGTTCCCAAACCTTATGTGGGCAATGTTATTCAAGTCGAACTGGCAGATGACTGGGATCAGCCTGAAGACCTGGAGGTAATCGCAAGCTCTGGAGACTACAGATTCTACTTCAATGAAAGTGTTCTCTATCCTGAGGTGCAGCTTCCTGAAGGTAGTCATTTCATAATCGTATCTGTTATTGACTCTTCCGGCAACATGACAAACAAGACTACCCCTGTTTATGTCACGAAGACTCCCTCACCGAGAATCCCTGAACTGCTGATCGAGGAGGGGACCTTCAGACGTGCTATATGGCAATTTGAGGATGCTTCAATTAAGCTTCAACGATTCTGGAATGGTGCATGGATAGATCACATCGTACCACAAGAGGGTGTTTCTTCAGTCGTGATTTCCAGAGAAGGAATGTCTGAACGCGGGGATTTCTACAGGATTCATGCCAGCAGTCCTGAACATCTTTACATACCATCGATTCCTGTCTTCGCCAAAGAAAGCCAGTTTAGACGCTTCACCGCAGAAAACGTTGTATCGTTCATGGGAAGCGATGCGCTGCTCAGTACAGGAAACACTTTTCGACTTGTAGGCAATCTTACGGTCTGGCAGGGAACTGTAGTGAGGATCGAGCCAGGTGTGGAGTTCGTCTTTCCTAGGGGAAACAATCTGATCGTCAGCGGTGTACTGGACATCGATGGAAGGCAGAACAGGGTATCAATAAGCTCCCCATCAGTCATGGGAACAATCTCAGTCACTCAGGGTGGATCGATAATCGCTAGAGGAGTGGACTTCTCCAGGACTCGACTTGTGGTACGGGGAGCAAACATCGTTGTACTTGAAGATTGCGTACTGTCTGATGGTTTGAGAATTGATGGTGCAAGGAGTGTGCAGATCTATTCGAGCAAGATTCTCAGTAGTTTTTTCATTGGTAACGCTGACGAGGTCTTCATCGACGGTTCGATCGTCAACGCCGAAACAATTACACTGACACACTCGGCATTTGTCTCCATAAGTCGCTCTGATATGAGCGCTGATGAAATCGTTATCGAGCAAAGCAATGTGAGGTTCATTGACTCTTCGATAGAAGCTCAATTATCGGTTACAGAGCGTTTCAGTGCAGTGGTGATGGCAAAGTGCTCGTTATCCGTGGGTGCGTTCACAATCCTTTCCGGAAGCTCCGTTCAGATCGAGAACCCGAAGATTATGGTGGACGAATCTCAAGTGAGTCTGGCCAATTTCTCCAGGCTCAGCTTCAGTGAATACGCACTGAAAAGCCTCCGCATAGTGGCTGATAGAACCTCGATTGCCACAGCTTTCAAGTGAAATGCATTTTGAAGAGTTCAACAACAGGATTTTCGACCAGATCAGTCTAGATCAGACGGAGGAAAGAGCACGCCTTAACCATGCAACTGTACTACTTGCCTGGTTCTGTAAACCTCCTGCAGGTAGCTCAAAAGGTGCGGAGCTCGGCGCGGGAAATGCAGCGATTTCAATGCATCTGGCACGTCAATATCAGACAACTGTGACTGCAATTGAGATTGACGAAAGACTCTGCGAGATAGCGCTAGAGAATGTTCTCAGGAACAACCTGGGTTCAATGATTGAAATTGTGAGATGTGACGTATCTAATGTGAAAGAGCACCTTTCTGTGGGCGCATATGATTTCGTGGTATGCAATCCCCCTCACTATCTTCATGAAGGACTCAAGTCGCGTTCGCCCGACAGAAATCTCTGGCGCAGGACTGACACTAGTACGGTAAGATCTTTCTTGTCGGCGTGTGAGTGGTTACTGAAGAATCGCGGAGCTTTCTTTTTCGCGCTGCATCCCAGAGATCTTGCTAGATGGATCCACAGTTTCTCGGAGTACAGACTCGGTATCCATTTGATGCGCTTTGTTCACGGTCACCCGAGTAAACAGGCACAGTTAGTTCTGCTATCAGGAAGGAAGCACTCGACCAGTGAAATTGTTGTTGGTCCGCCGATAATACTGAAGAGAGGTCATGATTAGTGTTCATAACATTCGAAGGGATCGATGCATCCGGGAAGTCTACTCAAGCCAAACTATTTGCCGAGTATCTGAGTCTATCTAAGAAGAAGTACATCTTCGTTAGAGAACCTGGAGGAACAAATGCGGGCGAAGAGATAAGGCAGATTCTTCTCCACAGAAATCACACTATGTGTGGAGAAACGGAGTTCCTTCTGTTCTCTGCGGCAAGAGCACAGTTAACCAGGGAACTGATTCTTCCAAATCTCAACAAGGGATACATAGTTGTAGCAGACAGATATGCAGATTCATCACTTGCATATCAGGGATATGGCAGGGGACTCGATATTGAAATGGTCAAAGAGATAAGCAGATTTGCAGTCAGCAAACTAACTCCTGATTTGACCTTTTTTATCGACATTCCTGTTTATGAGGCAATAAACCGCATGAGGAAAGAAATGAAAAGTGATAGAATAGAAATAGAAGGTAGCGACTTCTTCGAAAGAGTCAGGCGGGGTTACTTGAAGCTGAGGGAAGAAGATAGTAGTAGGTTTCACATTATTGATGGGACTCGAGATATTAGAAGTATCCAGGATGAGATACGGAATGTTTTTCTCAACTATCCGGTGAAGTGATCTCCGCTACCGGAGGTGAATTATGATGTATTTCGACAAATTTTCTGAAGGCGCAGCACAGGTCTTTGTAACGGCTCAGGATGAAGCAAGAAATCTCGGTCATCCTTACGTTGGCACTGAACACTTACTGCTTGCTGTTCTGAAGATTGACAGCGGTATTATTTCGAATGTGCTGAAACAGCACTCCGTGGATTACGATCGTGTGTCGCGAGAGGTCACAGCCATGGTCGGAACGAACGTGCACCAGTCTGTTGTTGGTGCGCCTCAGATGACACCAAGGGCAAGGCGCGTCATAGAACTCGCCAACGACGAGTCAAAGATGCTCGGTCAGGAAAAGATTGACGTTGAACATATAATGCTTGGAATCGTTCGTGAAGGCGAAGGTATTGCTGCACACATTCTGAAACACTTTGGTATTAACCTCTCGCAGATGCGAAAGGAAGTTATTGAAAGTCTTACAGGCGACTGGGAAGACTCCCCTGAAAAAACCCAGACAAGTACTGCGAAACCTCAGCAGTCCCAGCTTGGTGCGGCAATGAAGCAGCTTGAAGGCTTCGGAACAGATCTCACAGCACTGGCAAGAGAAGGTAAACTCGATCCAATAGTTGGCAGAGAGGTTGAACGTCAACGGCTCATGGAGGTTCTCTCCCGAAGGAAGAAGAACAATCCTGTGCTGATCGGGGACCCGGGCGTTGGAAAGACTGCTATCGTGGAAGGACTCTCTCAGCTCATCGTAGATGGAGAAACTCCAGAAACACTCAAGGATAAGGTGATTTTCGCCCTTGACGTTGCTTCGCTAATAGCGGGTACGAAATACCGGGGCGAATTTGAGAAGCGTCTGAAGAAGCTCATTCACATTGTAAAGTCAAATCCTAACATCATTCTGTTTATTGACGAGTTGCACACAATAGTTGGTGCAGGATCTGCTGAAGGGGCGGTTGATGCTGCCAACATTCTTAAGCCTTCGCTGGCAAGCGGAGAAATAAGGTGCATTGGATCCACAACCCCTGACGAATACAGGAAATACGTCGAGAAGGACGCTGCTCTCGAACGGCGATTCCAGAAGATATACGTTCTTGAGCCTTCGGTTGAAGAAGCTCTCGAGATTCTGAAAGGTATCAGACACAAGTATGAGACGCATCACAGAGTGAAATACACGGAAGAGGCTCTGAAAGCTGCTGTGAACCTTTCTCACAGGTATATCAGTGACCGTTTCCTTCCCGACAAGTCCATCGACATCATCGATGAAGCAGGGTCCCGCGCTCGTTTGAGTAAGTTGACTATTCCGGCCTCTCTCAAGGAGATGCAGAAGAACCTCGAGGCTCTACGGGCAAAACGCGAGGAGTACGCAGCTGCACAGGAATATGAGGAGGCTGCTCTTCTAAAGGAGAAAGAACGTAACCTTCAGAATGCCTACAGGGAGAAGTACAGAGCATGGCGAAGTGAAGCTGATTCAGAAATCATCGAAGTGAATGAGGACGCAGCTGCTGATATTGTATCCAAGTGGACTGGAATCCCTCTGAGAAAGCTCGAAGAAACCGATACTGAGAAGTTACTCAGTCTTGAAAAGTCTCTCCATGAGAGGATCGTAGGCCAGGATGAAGCGATCACTGCTGTGGCACGGGCGATCAGACGTGCAAGAAGCGGGCTCAAAGACCCTCGCAGACCTATCGGCGTTTTCCTGTTTCTTGGTCCAACTGGAGTTGGAAAGACAGAATTGGCAAAGGGGATTTCCGAGTATCTCTTCGGCGAAGAGAAGGCTCTTGTTCGCTTTGACATGTCTGAATACATGGAACGATTCTCCGTATCCAGATTAATCGGTGCCCCGCCAGGGTATGTTGGTTATGATGAAGGCGGAACGCTTACCGAGACGATTCGAAAGAGACCTTTTTCGGTTATACTTTTCGACGAGATAGAGAAGGCACACCCGGATACATTCAACATACTCCTTCAGATCATGGACGATGGAAAACTCACTGATTCCCAGGGAAGACATGTCGATTTCCGAAACACGATAGTCATAATGACCAGCAATCTTGGTGGAGAATTTATCAACAAGACAAAGACATCGCTGGGTTTCGTCGAGTCTTCCACAGAAGAAGAGAAACAGTATGAGTCCATGAAGTCATCTGTTCTTGAGATCGTAAGGAAGACCTTCAGACCCGAGTTTCTTAACAGACTCGATGAGACAGTCGTCTTCCATCAGCTTTCAAGAGACCACATAACCCAGATAATCGATATTCTGATGAGAGATGTAAGAAAACGTCTAAAGGAACGTGAACTTGAGATACGTCTTTCTCCAGAGGCTGTTGAATTCTTGCTTGACAAGGGATTTGACCCTGTGTATGGAGCCCGCCCTCTTAAGAGAGCTATTCAGTCACATATCGAAGATCCCCTGTCCGAAGAGCTTCTCAAGGGTAAGTTCGCCGAGGGTGATTTGATAATCGTGGGTATGGAGAAAGAAGCCCTCGTTTTCAACAAGGAGTGCGATAGGGCAGCAAGAGTAAAAGCTACAACATGATGCGCAAAAAAAAAGGGTACGTCTGTGACGTATGTGGTTACGACGCACCTGCCTGGTTTGGAAAATGCCCGGTCTGCGACACCTGGGATTCTGCCAAAGAGATTTCATCTATTGACGTCCCTGAGCAAATTGCTCAGGGCGTTTTTGTTCCGCTGAAGGACATAGACACTGCTGACAAGGAGAGAATGTCAACAGGCTTCCCGGAACTTGATCGGGCTCTCGGAGGCGGCATTGTTGGAGGAAGCTCAATCCTGTTCAGCGGAGAGCCAGGAGTAGGAAAGTCGACATGCGTGCTCCAAATAGCTTCACACGTGGCCTCCATGAGAAAGAACGTACTGTATGTAACCGGCGAGGAGTCTGCTCGTCAGATAAAGCTCAGGGCAGACCGCCTTGGGTTGAAAAACAGCGGTCATATACATATCTCCGCCTCTTCAAACATTGATTATCTGAGGTCTGCAGACCTGACAGATTATGGTCTGATCGTTCTTGATTCCCTGCAGACTGTCAGGCTATCGGATGTGGCTTCGTTGCCCGGCAGCGTTACCCAGGTCAGGGAGTCTGCTAATCTGGTAATCTCCAGATCGAAGAGAAATGAGATTCCTTCACTTCTTATCGGACATATAACAAAGGAAGGACTAATCGCTGGTCCCAAATTAATCGAACACCTCGCAGACACAGTGTTGTCTTTCGAAGATACCGGTCATGGTCTCAGGTTCATAAGGACGCTCAAGAACCGGTTTGGACCCGCAGATGAAATCGCTGTCTTTGAGATGCACTCCGATGGATTGGCAGAAGTTAGCGATATTTCTGGTGTGATGGTGAATGAGTTTGTACAGGCCCCGGGGAACGTTATCACAGCTGTCGTTGAAGGTTCGAGACCCTTTCTGGTCGAGATTCAGTCACTCGTATCAAGGCCCCTTTATTCGTCTCCCAGAAGGGTAACCAGCGGTGTTTCAATTGACAGGATGCTTCTCGTCGCAGGTGTGCTCACAAAGCGTGCTAACATACCGCTCGATACTCTCGATATATATGTGAATGTCGCAGGAGGTCTGAGTCTTGATGACACAGGCATTGATCTTGCAGTTGCAGCTTCTCTTATCTCTTCATTTCTTAACAAGGCCATGCCACAGAAAGCCTGCGTTTTCGGAGAGATAGCGTTGGATGGTAGTATTAGAAGGGTGTCTCATATGTCCAGGCGATTTGACAGGGCTGAATCGTCTGGTTTCCCAGGTACGATTTCTCCTGAAGGAAAGACCATTGTTAGAGACATATCCGAGTTGCTTAAGATTTTCGGAGGTGCAGCTGGTGAAGGACGCTGAACTTGTCGAAAGAGTAAGAAGAATTGCTCCTGGAAAAGCTTTGAGACACGCATTGAACGATATACAACAGGCGAGAACAGGGGCCCTCCTTTTCTTCGTTGGAGATATTTCCGAGTGTAAAGGGCTGGTGCAGCCTGGACTGATTCTGGAAGCGCCTTTTACCCCTTACAGGCTCTACGAACTCGCCAAAATGGACGGAGCAATTGTAGTTTCTGAAGACCTTTCAACGATAATCGCTGCCAATGTCCAGCTCACTCCCGACAATTCAATTCATACGAACCAAACAGGAATGCGCCACCGAGTCGCAGAGAGAATGTCCAAACAAACCGGGAAGATGCTGATTGCTATCTCAAAACGACGGAATACAATCACCCTGTTCTTCAAGGACCACATGCATGTTCTTGCCCCCGTAGAGATCCTTACAGCAGAAGTGAATCAAAGAGTACGAACAGCAGAGCGATACAGTCAGGCATTCCTCAATGGACTTGAAACGGTGGACTCTCTTGAAAGGGCAAATGCGCTAAGCCTTTACGAAGTTATAAGAACCATAGAAAAGGGTTTGCTCACAATGCTGATATCGAAGGAAGCGGAATTGCCCATCGCAGAGCTCGGTGATCAGGGAAGACTGGCAGAAATGCAGCTGAGTGAAATACTCTACGAGATTCAGGAAGATCTTGAAAACCTCATTCTCGACTTCTCCAAAGAACAGATAAAAAGCGATGAAATTGACAGATTTCTTTCACGGTTCAGCACCCTTTCGGAGCGTGAAATTCTTAACAGCTCGACCATCGCAAGGTTTATGGGATATGAGCAGCTTACTGTGGCACAGTTGATGGAAATGAATGTAAAGTCACTTGGTATCCGTTTTGTGAGGCAAATTCCACGGATCCCACGCCACATTGCTTTGAACATCGGGAATTATTTTGGGTCTTTGGCCAACCTGCTTTTGAGTGACGAAGAAGAACTCAAACATGTCGAGGGTATTGGCGATAGAAGGGCATCCTCAATAAAGCACGCAATAGATACTTATCTGAAGCGTCTCTAGGCAATTGTACTAATGACTCGCTTTCTCGACCAGGTCCCTGACCTGTGGTAATGACAGCCCCACCGGCCGATCGTTCTCAATAACCAGTTTGCCATTATTCCATACCTTCTCAATTATGATTTCAGTGGGAAAACCCATCACTAGTTGCAGCAGACCGGGGAGATCTGGGTCAAAAGTATCAATCTCAATGAATGGTCTTCCCAGCATCATATCGGCACAGTATCCTTCCTTTATTATCCCCGTGTTTTTCCTGAAAGCCTGGTTTGCCAGCCTGTAATTGCCTTCAAGCAGCGTCTTTCTTATCTCATACTCGACGTCTCATTGTCAAAATGATTGAATTGCCTTTCAAGCAATACCAGTGTCTTCAATTCCGCGAACAGATCAACATCAACAAACAAATCCTGATCCGATATTCACCTGCATTCCTCTGCCCAAAAGGTCCGGTATCATTGGCGAGTGAATCCCCTGTACAGCTCCGAACGCACGGACTTGGAAACAAAAACACTTCTGCTGCTCATCAAATCCATATCATTCTCGCTCAGAGAACCAGCATAGGCGACTCCTGAACCACAACGCGGAAGACCTGCCCTTGTCAGACGTTCCGTAAGCGTTTCAGCCCATATAGAGAGAGATTCATCACGTTCTTCGTTCATGTCAAACACAGCAAACACCAGCGAGAATCCCTTATCGAGTAGCTGGCCAAGCTGCGAAAGTTGAGTGTTTGAGTACTGGGCAGAGTCTGTGATGTAGATCTGAGGACAGAACACTCCATCTCTTTCTGCCTCTTTCCAGCAATGCAGAACGTCTTCAAGGTTTTTCGGTGTAACGATCGATCCGACCGAAAGCTGAACACCAATGTCTCTTGCAAGCTCTCTGTAGAATTCGGGATCAAGGTCCTGACTGAAAAACACAGGACCGAATATAGTCGTAATGCCATACCTCAAAGACCTCAAGACTCCTGCAATCGTTGATAACAACGAAATCCTTGCATTCGATCTGTGTGCGAGAAGCCTTGCTACACTTTCGTAGTACGCAGTCCCCAGCTTGCTGTCTTCTGCTGCGAGTAACATCGGAGAAGTCACTGTTGAATGAAGACTCGAATGCGCGTTTACGAGTGAAGGCAGGATGAACTTCCCTGTACCGTCAACGACTTCCTAATTGCCTTCAATTCTCAGATCACAACCATGGCTGACATGGGTAATCAAACCATTTTTGAAAGCAATTGTTCCGCCTTCGATCAGGTAGTTTTGGGGATCATTGGTGAAAATCCTTGCGTTCTTTATCACCATGTGTATTTTGCCTCCCAGCAGAGCTTCTCAGCTTCTGCTGCAGGATGAAGAATGAAAAGGTTGCAAGTCTTGGAAGCACCTTCAACTTTTTTCGAGGTTGCTGCAGGATACGAAAGAGCCATTCGAGGTTTGCTTTCTGAATCCATACTGGTGCCCTTTTCAGAATACCAGAGATAACATCAAATGACCCTCCAACACCCATGGCCAGACTGATCTTGAGATCATCAAAATGCTCTGATATCCATATCTCCTGTCTCGGGACCCCCATACCCACGAAGAGAACGCGCGCCCCTGAAGCATTGATCCTTGAAACGATCTCTTCACTTTGATCATCTGAGAAATAACCACCATGGTAACCACTCACATTGAGACCCGGCATCATTTCCTTCATCTTTTTGACCATTTTCGAAACGGACTCTTCAGTTGACCCCAAAAAAAAGACACCCGCGTCTTCACCTTCGAGTCTTCTACAAAGGCTCATCATGAGTTCTATCCCAGGTACCCTCTTCAGCTCTTCCCTGTAAAGGAACTTGGCAGCCTTAACTACGCCAGCTCCATCAGGAACAATGTAGTTGACTCTCTGGAAAGCTTTATTGTAGCGGGGTACCTTGAGATATTCGTATACTATTAGTGCGTTCATTGTGACAACAAAGAGCTTGTTTTCCCCTTGCAGACCCTCGAATAGATCGCTTACTATTGAGTCCAAAGGAAGATTCTGTATGTCGAATTCCAGAAACTTCAACCAGACACCCCCAAAAAAAAGGAAGGCAAGCCTTCCCTCTGGTGCCGAGGGCGGGAGTCGAACCCGCACGGGGCTCTCCACCCCAACGGATTTTGAGTCCGCCGCGTCTGCCAGTTCCACCACCTCGGCTAGCTATATCAATCTACCATCGGAAACACACTCATGTCAAGAGTTCCAAAAAATCAGAACCTTCCGATGAGTCTAACGAGTGAATATATGGTTGCAGATACCGCCCCGGCAATTAAAGGCGTTTGCAACCATCCCAACGCGATTCTACCAAGAACCCTCTTGTCACCAACTCTTGAACCTCTTGCAAGGCCAGCCCCAATAACCGCCCCGACGATCGCCTGTGATGTTGAGACCGGAACGCCAACAATAGAATAAACCCATACTGTGAAAGACATACCCAGAACAGAAATGACGGAAGCAAAATGGTCAAGGGCAACTATCTGTTTCCCAACTGTCAGCATTACACGCTTGCTGTATGTAACAACACCCAAGCCAATACTCAATCCTCCAATAAGCGCTGCCTGCTCCACAGGAATGATCCCTGCAAAGACCCCAGTCACATTACCAACATTATTCGCCCCAAGTGCATATGCTCCGTATGCGCCAATAACAACTGCTGCGAGTTTCAGTGCTACGTCCTGAATATACAGTGACCGGATTTTTCTGAAGAAGACACTGAAGAAGTGGTACCCGATGAAACCGAACAAGAGTCCTCCAATCGGAGTACCGAGCCATGCCAGGAATACCTTGATAAGTACCTGCCACTGAACATTTCCGGTTAGAATGCCAATGCCAAGGATAGAGCCTACCATTGCCTGAGATGCAGAGACTGGAAGACCAAGTCTGGTCATCAGTGTCATGGCTAGTGCAGCACTTAGTGCACTCACTGCCGCGGAAAGCATCGAATGATCTGTTATACTGCTTATCGTTTCAAGACCCCTGCTTCCACCAACAACTGCTCCTATTAGTATGAAAAAAGCAGAAACAATGGCGGCAGTTCTGAACCTCACAAGGCCAGTAGATACGGCAGGCCCGAATATGTTCGAGGCATCATTTGCACCAAGAGACCAGCCGAAGAAAATCGCCGGAAGTAGCATCAGACCCAATACAGGACATCCTTTCGACTCAGAAAGCTGTGATTGTTAATTATAGCACATCACAGAAGATGTCCCGTATCCTGTATTTACATGAGAATGTTTGCTGCAGCTATCCTCAGACGACTACACGTGTTTACGCTCGTGATCCTCTAACTTGCTAGTTTGACCAGCCTGAGAGAGATTTCGTTGTGTCGCTTGACAAGATCATCTATTCCCTTATCCAGAAACTGTCCTTCTTTGATTCTTACTTTACCGTTAATCATCACGAAGTCTGCTTGCTTTGCATCACACATGATTAGAGATCCTACAGGCTCTGAAACCCCTCCGGCGAATTCTATCCTGTTCAGATTGAAAGCGATCAGGTCTGCGGCCTTTCCTGGATCAATACTTCCTGTGTAGTCATCCATTCTCAGCACCGAAGCCCCTCCGATTGTAGCTGCTCTTAGGGCTTCGTATGGTGTCAGGGCTTCTGCTCCTTCCTTCACTCTCTGGAGCAGAAGCATGTTTCTCGCCTCAAGTAACATGTTTCCCGTATCGTTCGATGCACTGCCATCAACAGCGAGTCCGACTCTCAGACCATTATCAAGCATTTTCCTGATCGGCGCTATACCTGATCCCAGGCGCATGTTGGAAGATGGACAGTGCGCTATGCCGCAATCACTTTCGCTGAGTAAACGGATATCACTGTCATTCACCCAGACAACGTGTGCGAACCACACGCGGCGATTCAGCCACCCAACTTTCTTCATGTAGTCAACAGGACGTAAACCATGGTTGCTGAGGCAGAACTCCTCTTCATCTCTTGTTTCAGCAAGGTGTGTATGAAGTAGAACATCGTATTCTTCGGCGAGTTCTACCGTTTCTGCAAGAGAGGATTCCTTAACTGAGAATGGCGAGCAAGGAGCAAGTGCAATCCTGAGCATCGAAAGCTTCCTTGGATCATGGAATCTCTCGATCAGTCTCCGGGAGTCTTCCATAATCTGTTCATGCGTTTGAACAACTGAATCAGGTGGTAGTCCCCCATCCTTTTCCGACAGGGACATCGAACCCCTTGTAGGATGGAACCTGATGCCACATTCTGCAGCACCTTCTATTTCAGAATCTATGAATCTCTCTTTGCCTTTTGGATGGAGGTAGAGCATATCGGTTGTTGTGGTTACACCCGACTTCATCATCTCGTATACAGCAACTTTTGTGCTCACATAGATCGCTTCATTATCAAGCTTCTCCCATAGACCATAAAGATATGTGAGCCAGTCAAACAACTTGGCAGAAGCAACTTCTCTGACATTACGAAACAGTGACTGATAAAGATGATGATGCGTATTCACCAAACCCGGAATTACCACATGTCCCGATAAATCAATAATCTCATCATAAGGCGAAAGATCTGAGGGTTCGCCTGGTCCGACTTCCTCTATCACATTGTCGTCAATCGAAACATAGGCTCCGCTGATTATCTCATCAGTTTCATTCATTGTTGCCAGGGTATGGATGTTTATCAGCAGTCTCTTCATTTGGTCACCTCCACTAAGATTCTATCACCTGCAAGCTACGGGAATGGCTCATTTGGGTCTTTGAAGGAGACTAAAATGATGCTATAGTTGAATCAACAACAGGAAAAGGAGGAACATATGCGTCCCAAACACCTTCTGAAGGCTGCCTGGCAGCATGAGCAGGAAATTGTGGCTTTTCTTCGTGACATTGTTATGATCCCTAGCTATTCGGGAAATGAAGAGAAAGTGGTAAAGCGGATTGCTCTTGAGATGGAGAAGGTCGGTTTTGATGAAGTGAAGATCGACCCTCTTGGTAACGTGATTGGCAGGATAGGATCAGGACCAAGAGTCATCGCAATGGACGCTCACATTGATACAGTCGAACTGGGAAACGAGAGACTCTGGAAGGTTGATCCTTTTGGTGCCGTGCTCAAGGATGGCATTATTTACGGGCGTGGGGCATCCGATCAGAAAGCTGGTATGGCTTCCCTGGTATATGGTGCCAAGATAATGAAAGAGCTGGTAGGAACTGACGGTTTCACGCTCTATGTAACGGGAACAGTCATGGAGGAGGATTGTGATGGCCTCTGCTGGAAGTATATAATTGATAACAATGAAATCAGACCAGACTATGTCGTTATCAGTGAACCAACAAACCTCAATGTGTATCGAGGACACAGGGGTCGACTAGAGCTTCAGATAAGGACAGAAGGACGTTCCTGTCATGCGAGTGCTCCTGAACGAGGTGTTAACGCCATATACAAGATGGTGCCTGTAATACAGGGGATATCCCTTCTGAATGATCGGCTGAAGTCAGATGATTTCCTCGGCAAAGGGAGCATCGCTGTTACACAGGTTTTTTTCAAGTCCCCCTCTCAGAATGCTGTCCCCGATGAATGCACCATACAGATAGACAGAAGACTCACAGCAGGAGAGACAAAAGAAACTGTGAGGCAGGAACTTGAAGATATCTTCACAAGCTCAAAAACCAAGGCGGAGATTGTTTCTCTTGTCTATGAAGAACCCGCATATACTGGCGTGGTTTTTCCGATGGAGAAGTACTTCCCAACATGGGTGCTTGATGAGGATCATCCGCTGGTAAGAAAAGCTGTCGAGTCCTACAGGGAAGTGCTGGAGTCTGAACCAGACCTTGGAAAATGGGGTTTTTCAACAAATGGCACAGTAACTGCAGGCCTGTATGGAATCCCTACCGTGGGTTTTGGACCGGGGAATGAGATTCATGCACATTCTCCTGATGACCAGGTAAGTGTTGAACATCTTGTGAAAGCAGCGGCAGTATATGCATTGATGCCAGCAAAGATCACAGAATGAGAAGAGGTGTTTGTCGTGAGTAGTATGTTCAGAGGAAGACATTTCATCTCCACACAGGACTTCACAAAAGAAGAGCTGGATCTGATCGTTGACCTTTCTCTTGATCTAAAGAGGCGTTTTGCAGTTGGAGAACTCACACCGTGGCTTCCCTACCAGACCGTTTTCATGATTTTCTTTGACGAATCCACAAGGACGCGCAATTCGATTGAGGCTGGAATCACCCAGCTGGGCGGCCATGCGCACTTTCTCAATCCAAAGACAATGCAAACTGCCCACGGTGAAGTGGCTCGTGACACAGCGATGATTTTCTCCAGGTTTGGCCACGCAATTGCCGTAAGACACTGTTCCTTCGGAATCGGCAATGCGTTTCTCAACGAACTGGCAAAGCATTCATCCGTACCCGTCCTAAACCTTCAGGATGACTATTATCATCCGATGCAGGTGATGGCTGACCTGATGACTATAAGAGAACGATTTGGAGTGAACACTCGCGGTTTGAAAGTAGCAGTATCCTGGGCTTACGCTGAGAGCCATCTTAAGCCTCTTTCTGTTCCTCAGTCTCAGATACTGGCTTTCCCCAGGTACGGCATGGACGTTACGCTGGCCTACCCTGAAGGGTTTGATCTCATGCCAGATATTGTTGACAAAGCTAAACAAAGTGCTGAAGAGAGTGGAACGAAACTCGAAATCACCCATGATATGGATGAAGCCTTCAAGGGAGCAGACGTAGTAATCCCCAAGTCTTGGGGCGGGTTCTACGTGTCAGATAATCCCGACGAAATCATGGCGGAAGTAAGAAAGCATAAAGACTGGATCTGCACACCTGAGAGGATGGAGCTCGCGGCCAAGCACAGTATATATATGCATGCTTTGCCTGCGGACAGGGGTCGTGAGGTTGTTGATGAAGTAATCGATGGGCCACAGTCCGTTGTGATTGATGAAGCTGAAAACAGGCTTCACACGGCAAAGGCGATCATGGCACTAACGATGGGAGGAAAATGACCCACGATCTGGCTCTTCATGGTGGCACCATCTGCGATGGATATACCTGCATGCAGGCAACTATTCTCGTTTCCGACGGCAAGATCAAGGCTATCATCGATTCTTCGGATGCATTCAGTGCGAAAGAAGTTGTTGACTGCAGGGGCTGTTTTGTCCTTCCAGGCTTTATTGATCCTCATGTGCATCTGAAACTCAGGCTTGGCAACCATGAATCCGCTGATGACTTCCTCGGCGGTAGTGAGCTGGCTCTTTCTGGTGGTGTAACGACCTTCATTGACTTTCTCGACCCCGGGCGTGATGCCAGGGAATTACGTAGTCTTTTCGAAGATAGGCTCAGTCTCGCAAAGAGTTCGAAGATCGATTTTTCATTTCACTCAACAATTGCTGGAGAACCACTTTCCACAGCTGAAGAATTCACCTCCGAATCTCTTTTGCTGGGATGTCCGACCATAAAAGTCTTTACGACCTACAGTGAATCCGGAAGGATGACAGAAGACGGTTTCCTGATCGATCTTCTAGAGCAGTCCCGAGAACGAGGGACGGTTGTACTGGTTCATGCAGAAAACGATCCTATCATTCAGCATGAGATCAGAAAATCAGGTCCCGTTGTGACCTGGAAAGACCTCGGAAGCGTCAGACCTGTAATCACTGAACGCGAGGCAGTCGGCCGGATGTCTGTATATGCCGCAGAAACAGGTGGACAGGTCTATATTGTACATGTGTCTGCAGGATCGAGTATCCTTCTGGCCAGTAGCATTCCCGGTTTCTCTGCCAGGAACATTGTGTTCGAAACCTGTCCCCAATATGTTGTCTTTACAGACAGGTCACTGAAGTCTGATGATGGAGCGTTGTTTGGGTGCGTGCCGCCGCTGAGACCTGCAGAAGAAAGAGACCTCCTCATCGAATTCGTCAGACAGGGAATGGTGTCCACGCTGGGAACTGATCATTGTCCGTTCACTTCGGCTGAAAAACTCGCAGCAGGTTCTCTGGCGGAGCTCCCGCTTGGGCTCGGAAGTCTTGGTCTGACTGCCAGCGCCCTCTGGACAGTTCTTGAAGAGGGTGATATCTGTCTGCTGACCAGGATGATGTCGGCGAATGCCGCGAAGCTTCTCGGACTTTATCCACAGAAGGGGAGTCTTATTCCTGGTACTGATGCAGATATTGTCGTCTTCGATCCTAACTCGTGTATTGAAAACCTGCCGAACGACTTCACCGCTTGTGACTACAGTCCTTATTCTGGCCTTTCGATGACCGGTAAAGTTGTAGCCACAGTGATGCGGGGGAAACTAGCCTACGATGGGCAATACGTGCTTGTCCCCGAAGGATACGGCGCCTTCATAGCTCGAGAACAGATTGATTGGAGTGAAGTTTCATGATACTCAAAGATCTTTCAGTCTTCACAAACGATGGAAGGTTCATCAAAAACGGAGCAATACTGATCGAAGGTGAAGAGATCACCGGAGTCTACGACACGCCAGAGGATGCTCCGGCAAGAGATGAGACCCTCAGTTTGCCTGGCCGCGTTGCCATCCCTGGCCTGGTAAACGCTCATACTCATATCTATTCCACCCTTTCCAGAGGAATGCCGCTTTCTGGCTATTCACCGCGCTCGTTCACGGAAATCCTCGAGCAGTTATGGTGGAAGCTGGACAGGAAACTTGGGCTTGAAGATGTGGAGATCAGCGCTTATGTTGCGGCCATTGAATCGTTGAAATCCGGAGTAACGACACTGATCGATCACCACTCTTCTCCAAATAGTATCCGTGGTTCGCTGGATTGCATAGCAGATGCGGTCAACAGTATCGGGATGCGCTGCTCAACATGCTATGAGATTTCCGATCGAGACGGAGAAAAAGCCAGAGATGAAGCAATTGCAGAGAACGTTGACTTCATTTCCTCTCCCAGCAGTTTCAGGAAAGGGCTTATCGGATTACACGCGAGTTTCACTCTTTCAGACGAGACGCTGAGGATCCTGAACAATCTCGATAACGATCGTACACCGATACATATTCATGTTGCAGAAGGCCCTGAGGACCAGGAAAGAACGATGGCATTGAATGGTTGCCGTGTTGTGGAACGATTGGACAAGTGGGGGCTCCTGAGAAAGGATTCGATACTGGCTCACTGCATTCACATCGATCAGAACGAAGCTGCACT
>DLVL01000142.1 GCA_003444085.1 Kosmotogaceae bacterium
GTCTTCCTCCGTCTCAGGATCTCCGATTTTCTTAAGGAGGGCGTTTCTTTCAGCACCCCACCAGGCAGGCATCTCACGAAGTGTTCTCAGCCAGTTTGAGACACCAAATATATCAACTCCAACTGTGAATACGTCTGGTCTGAAAGCCAGGGCAGCCAAAACCATATAACCACCGTAGCTACCCCCGATAATACCAATTCTCTCGGAATCAACAAAATCCAGCGAAGCAAGGTACTCTTTTGCGCTTACACAGTCGTCAAGATCTATCTCTCCGTGCTTATGATCCGCTGCTCGAAAGAAGCTCTTTCCATAGCCACTGCTACCACGATTGTTTACGCAGAAGACAGCAAAGCCATGGTTGACCAAAAGCTGAAACATTGGCCTGTAAGAGAGCACACTTTGACCGCCCGGACCTCCGTGAACAAAGACAACTGCTGGGACCCTGTTCTCTTCAGACGCGTTGTGTGGTCTGTAGAGTATTCCGGGGATGGGTAACCCGTCCCTGGCATCAAATCTTTCCACAGTAGCTTCTACAAGGTCTTCGAGGCTCACTTCAGGGTTAAGAGCTTCGGTCATTCTCCTGAGCGAGCCGGTATCTACTTCAAGAAGGTACACATCACCAGGAACTGAAGAACCATCAGCAACAAACGTCAGGAAACGTCCATCAGCAGAAAACTCCAAAGACATTACCTGGCCTTCAGGAAGTTGATTGACTTCATACTCCTCATCAGAAAGCAGATCACGGATTCTCAATACAGATCTCCCATCACTATTAACTACAAGAGCAAGATAGCGTCCTGACGAAGAGAGACGAACCATACTGATATCCCAGTCAAACCAGGCAACCGTTTCGTCCTCCTGTGTCTTAAGCTCATATTTCTTTAGGTACATGAACTCGTGACCATAGTCTGTCAGGAAATAGAGCGACGAGCTGTCTGAGGAAAAAGCTACAGCGTAGTGTCTTGCATCTCCGGAATGCTCGCTAATTAGCTGTTTCGTCTTTGAAACAACGTCGTACACATAGACATCGCCATCGTTCATATCGTTTATCCTGTTAAGCGCGACGAATTCGCCATCACGGGAAACTGATGAGACGACGAATCCATTATTCTCATACATGGATCGTGGTTCCAGATTCTGAAGATCCATATACCACAGATCGAAGAACCTCGGATCTCTCTTGTTCCAAAGATAGTAGAAACCGCTGCGATCCTTATTCCATGAAAGAAAAGAGGCCTTTGCTGCTTTAGACTCTGTAAGGCTAATAGTCTCTTCGCCTCGATTCAGAAAGATATGGTCTTGTTCGTTGCCTCCCTGGTCACTAGTAAACAGAAAGCTTTGGCAGTCAGGAAGATATCCTATCGGGTAAGATGGATCTGGATAATCTGTAAGTTTAGCAACTGACAAATCGAAGATGTCCATCTCGAAGACGTTCGGCACTCCGTCCTCATCACTGGCGAAAAGAAGTTTGAGATTATCAGGTGATATCGATGGTAATGAGTAGTTGATATTCTTCATAAGCTGCTCAGCTTTGTGAAGCTTTCTTTGCGACATCAACTGCACCTCCAGCAATCTGTCAGATGACTTATAATCAGAACTAGGAAACCCCTGGACCAAATGGTTACACGAGGCTTGTGGAAACGTAGTGTGATATTAGATCGGATGAGTTTCTCAGAGCACGTATGTGTGTTCGCTCATAAGCATGAGATGCTTCCACGCCCGGGCCCAGAAGGCCAAAACGAACATCGTAGCCAGCTCTGAGCGAAACCCCGGTGTCAGACCCGTAGAAAGGGTATATGTCGACCGTGTAGTCAACAGAATTGGCCCTTGCAGTTTCCACCAGCGCTCGAACAACTCTTGAATCATATGGCCCGTTCGAGTCTTTTGCACAAATGGACACAGCGTACTCGCTGCTTTCAAGCGTGTCACCAACTGCTCCCATATCAATCGAGATAATCTCTTCCGCTTCTTCTGGAATCCCCGCAGAAGCTCCATGGCCCACTTCCTCATATGCCGAGAAGAACAAGTAGACTCTTCTCTTGATGTCCAGCTTCTCCTCTTTAACTCGTCGGGCCAGGTCAAGCATAACGGCAACTCCTGCCTTGTCATCAAGATGTCGGCACTTTATGAAGCCGGTCGCTGTAATGGCAAACCTGGGATCAATCGAAATGAAATCGCCGGCTTCAATCCCAAGTTTCTTCAAGTCTTCTTTGCTCTTCACTATTTCATCAACACGTATCTCCATGTTCTGAAGTTTACGCTCTTTCCTGCCTGCATCCTCAAACACATGAACTGACGGAGAGGTGCTCTGGATAGTGCCTGTCAATACTCTCCCGGTTTTTGTGTGAATCAGACAATTCTCTCCCTCAACAGAGAACATTGTGTAGCCACCAATGCAGGTAAACTCAATCCTGCCGTTGCTTTTGAGAGACTTAACCATTGCTCCCAGAGTATCCACATGAGCGTTCAGAACAAGCGGAGAGCCTTCACCTCCCAAAGAAACAACACAAGCCCCTTTTCGCGTTATCCATGGTCTGTAACCATAACGTTGCAACTCTTCCGACACAAAACGTATAGCCTTTTCAGTGAAACCGGATGGGCTGGGAATACCAACAAGCTTCTCAAGAGTTTCAGTCAAGTAGTTGTTTTCCATAGTAAAGTCCTACCTTAAGAGACCCTGGATAATCATCTCAGTGGCCTCGTCTTCATTAAGTCCCTTTGCCATAAGAGTCTCAAGCTGCCTCAGATTAACACGTCCTATGGAAGCTTCGTGGGTGAGTTCTGCTTTTTCGTCCCTTACAAAAAGTACTGGGACAGTGCCCACATTGACTCCATCGCCTTTTATTATTTCCTTACACTCAATATGAGCCCTTGTATATGGTGCGTTTCCGTATGCTCTGTTAATTATCATCGCTTTGCTCTTATCTGTTGCAAAAACAACTGTCCTGGCAAGCCCTGATGCTCTTTCCCCATTCAGGTTCAGTTCTTCCGTTATGTGAACATCATCATCAGCTCTTTCATATACCTTTGATTCAATTTGCGCTGACGAATCCTCTTGAAGGTCTACCACCATTTTCACTCTGAGCTTCCCCACGCGTCCCTGGGTGAGGTTGAAATAGTTGCCGAACTCGGCACCTTTGTGAAGCACTGTGTTATATATGGCTTCAACGCTCACACCTCCTGCATCGCTGTGAAAATGGACATCCTCGTAAGACAGTTTCGAGTTTTCTCCGACCTCAGTATCTGCTACCATTTTGTGGAGAAACTCGAGTCCGTGAGGGAATACGCAATGCGAAAGAAATCTGACCTCAGAGTTCCTGCCACACCTGTTATGAATGAGAATCATCTGTCTTCCTTTCTCTTTCATGAAACCTGTGCAGAGGTGTATCGGTTGCTTAAGTTTGACATTGTCCCGGATTTCTATCCACATTTCAACGCCATCTTCTATCTGCCTGAATCGTAAATCTACACCCTCTACTGTATTACGACCTATCAGTTTGTCACCGCTCACTATGACAGATACGATATCTTTGTTCAGAAACTTTGAAGCATCGCCTCCGCTTCTTTCATAAGCATCGGAAATCAACTTGAATTCACGTTCGTACTTCGTCGCAAGAGCCAACTAGTTCACCTTCTTAAGTGGTTCATTCACGTGTCTGCAATCATCACACGCCGTTCTGTAATAGGCGATTATCTCTTCAGGATCACCGTTCTTGATCATATTACCTCCACACATGAGATAGGCTTCCTCAGCCATACTGGCGATCTCCTCACGGTGGGTAATTACAATGAGAGTAGTCCCGTTGTCAGACAAGGCATCAAAGACCCTGTTTATCATGCTGGTTGACATGAGATCAATCCCGGAATCCGGTTCGTCCAGAACAACCACCTTTGGATCAAGCAGAATTACGGATGCTAGCTCTATTCTCTTTCTTTCTCCTCCACTCAACGTCGAATCAACTGCTCTGAAGAGATAATCTTTAGGAAGCCCAACAATGTCGAGAACCTCAGCGATCCTTTCAGAAGATAATTCTCGCTTTCCGCCGAGTGTCAGGTACTCCTTGACAGTTATACCATCAAACCTGCATGGTTCCTGCCAGCCAAGCGTAATACCAAGCTTTGCTCGTTCTGACACTGTGAAGTCATCAATGGCCTGACCGTTGAAAACTACAGATCCACTGTAATTCCTGTAGCTCTCCAAGCCCATTATGATGTATGCAAGGGTTGACTTGCCCACCCCATTGTTACCGAGCACAGCATAGACATGGCCATCCCGAAATACTGCCGAAAGATTCTTTATGATTTCATTATCATCTCTTTGGAGACTAACTGATCTTAGTTCCAGCATTACATACCTCCATCAAATAGATACCACAAAAGCAAGACGACATTGAGAGCATCACTTCATCCGATGATCTTGACAAGAAACTTCCTTGAACGGGGACCATCAAACTCGCAGAAATAGATAGATTGCCAGGTACCCAGTATAATCCCACCATTCTGAACAATCAGGTTAGCTGAACTACCAATTATCGAAGCCTTTATATGGGCATCGGAGTTTCCTTCACCATGGTCAAACGGATATGTTCTTGGGATCATGTCTCTAAGAAACCTGACTATATCGCTCTTCACTGAAGGATCTGCTCCTTCATTAATTGTAATTCCTGCGGTCGTATGAGGACAGTAAACAACTGCGATTCCATCATTTATGACCGCTTTTGCGATTATTGTCTTCACCTGTTCTGTTATGTCAATCAGGCATTCTCTTGAAGGGGTTTTGATTCTCTGTTCTGTCATCATCGCTCAGTGAAAGACCACGTTTGTTATTATTACCACGTAACCATTATGCTCCTCGAACTGAACCTTCACGTTTTCCTCTTTGACTTTGAAGCGCTGAGCTACGTATCCCTTGATCTGAGTGACCACATCTGTTTCGCTACTCTTGAGAAGCTCAGCTGGAATCACTTCCTGTACAGGAACTGACCTTCTTCTGCCAGTAACTATGCTGTCGAGTCTGTCTTTAGCTTCTTTTCTGCTTTGTGCCTTCTTCTTTCTTCTAAATAAGCCAAAAAACATCATCGTCACCCCTTTAATTGCGTCCAAAGATGCGTTTGAAGAACTCTCGGAAACCCCTTGATCCGCCGTAGATCAGGTCCTTATCGATTGAGATCATCTCGCCTTTTAATCTCAGCGCAATGTTGCTGAAAACATGGGCAATCATGTGTTCCTGGTTACCGTTTAGAGTTATTGGATTTCCGGTATTCGTGGCAACGATGACATCCTCGCTATCAGGGATTATTCCGACAAGCTCTATAGCCAGATTCTCCTGGATATCGTCTTTCGTCAGCATATCGCCCCTCTTGACCATGTTAGGCTTGAATCGATTTATAATCAGTCTTATGTCATCCTCGGCCATTCCTGCGTTTTCTAGCAAACCAATTACTCTATCTGCATCAGTAATGGCAGGCAATTCAGGAGTCGTAACTACCAACGCATGATCTGCCGCGGCAACAGCATTTCTGAAACCTCTCTCGATTCCGGCAGGGGAATCAACGATAATGAAATCAAACTTTGGATAGAGTTCCGCAACAATTCGTCTCATGTCGTCAGGAGAAAGCATCTCTTTGGTGGCGATTTGCGAAGCAGCAAGCAAGAAGAGATTCTTCATCTGCTTGTGTCTCACGAGCGCCTCAAGGGCGGTGACTTTCCCGTTGACAACGTCAAGTATCGTGTGTACTACCCTGTTTTCCAGCCCCAGTGTTAGGTCCAGATTCTTCAGCCCAATATCTGCATCAATTAGACAGACCTTATCGCCTTTGGCAGCCAGCGCAGCGCCCAGTGTGGCGGATATTGTGGTTTTACCCACACCGCCCTTCCCAGAGGTAACGACGTATGTCTTGGCCATTCGAACCTACCTCCAATTCTTTTCCCTAAGGGGATTATACATTATCTGTTGTTTTCTATGTCAAAAGGCAGCCAGCGGTGTTATCGCAAAAGCCTTGAATTTCAAGTAATTGGACTCTTTGACTGGATCTGCCACTGGATGATCAGGCGGTTGGCCGCATGACAGCAGCTGCACCCCAACAGTCTTGTTATCCTGAAATGCCTCAGACAGCATATTGTCCCATGAACCTTTGGAGATCAATTGGCTACATGATGCTGTTGCCAGTACCCCACCACTCTTAATCGCTTTTATTGCTCTAAGGTTCAGCTCTTTATAACCTCTCAGTGCATTCTCAATAGTTGTGCGCGATTTTACCAAAGAAGGGGGATCAACGATTACAGCATCAAAACTCCCTGATTCAACTTCTCTCAAGTAGTCAAAGGCATTCTTGTTTGAGAAATTGACCTTTCCTTCGAATCCGTTAATTCTCATTGTTTCTCGAGCAACTCCAAGAGCTCTCTCGGAGATATCAACAACCTCGCAAGACTTTGCTCCCGCAGCAAGTGCATGAACTGAGAAATTCCCCGAGTAAGCAAACATATCCAGGACGGTACTGTCACGGAAATACGCTGCCACCTGTTGAGCATTCTCCACTTGATCAAGAAAGAAACCTGTCTTCTGTCCCTTGAGATCTGCAAGGAACTTAAGCCCGTGAACTTCAAACGGAATAATTATCGGACCGCTCCTGAAGAGCCACTCATGTATCTCCTCCATCCCTTCTTTGTCGAGGAAAGAGCCATCCGTCTTCTCGTATATTCCTTTCGGCTGAAGAACCTTAACAAGAGCACCTACAATCTGCTCCTTCATCCTCGCCATCCCCAGCGTAGATATCTGAATAACGAGATAATCGGAAAACTTGTCTACTATAAGCCCGGGCAGTCCATCGGATTCACCAAAGACAACACGTATGGAACGTCTACCAGGTAAGGTTTTTTTTCTCAATCGAATAGCACGTTCGATCTTCGATCCAAAGAAGGTTTCATCGATCTGATGCCGTAATCTGGAGATAATCCTGACACGGATTAACGATGATGAGTTTATGTAGCCAATTCCTAAGAATTGCTTTGAATGAGTAAAAACATCGACGAGTCCTCCGTCATCAGCCTGATCTTGAGTTTCTATTTCATTTGCATAGATCCAGGAATGACCGTTCGCCAGTTCTTTTCTGACATCCTTCCTTAGAAATACCCGTGCTCTCACTTCCCACCTGCTCTTTTGTAAAGGTTCTCGAAAAACTCCCTATCGAAATCTCCCGGAGTCCTTTTGTAATGAGAGCTGTTCACTACTGCTGCTGACCAGTCTCGAGCCTCTTCCTCAGTAATGGTTGGCATGAGATCATAGACTCCAAATGATCCCAGGAAAGCCTCCAGCTCTTCGATGGAAGCAAACGGTTCTATTGCGTTACTAACCCTTCTTGCTTCCTTTCTTGACACATGTCTAAGAACTCCTACCAGAAACAATGAATTAGCTAACCCGTGTTTTATTTCTTTATGAACAGAAAGAGGATAACCTGCCGGATGAACAACAGAAGTACCTGTATGCGCAATCACCATTCCTGCCAGCATTGCGGCATACTGGAGTTCTCCTCTCATTTGAATGTCGTCAGGACTCGACAGCACCGATGAGAGAGTTCCTTTGATTGTTGCCACAGCCTTGCTGGCGAGGCTCTTTACCAGGGGATTCGCTCCAGCATTGATAAGCTCACCTTCAACTGCATGAGAAAGTGCATCCAACGCCGTTGATATAGTTACATGTTCATTCATCGTGGTAGTATATACGGGATCAAGAAACGCTTTCACCGGGAAATTCCTGGTCGCAGAGATGCCAGACTTGTTTCCTTCATCGTCCGTCAATACAGCAAACTGAGTGACTTCACTTCCCGTTCCTGAGGTAGTTGGAACGGCAATAGTGCTGTAAGCTGGCCATCGGTCTGGGTCATCATAGAGTTGCTCGATAGACAAGTTTTCGTTGGCTGCAAGCATTGCTATTGCTTTTCCTGCATCAAGGGGGCTTCCTCCACCGATCGCAATCACTAAATCACATGCTTCTCGGTTCATTAGCATCGCGGCCCTTCTGATTGTCTCGAAAGAGGGATTCTCCTCTACTTCATCGAACAAGGAATAGGACATCTTCTGCACCGTCAGCGCTTTTGTCACATCATGTAGCGCGCCAGAAACCCGAGCAGAGCGCTTACCAGTAACCAGAAGCGCTTTCGTCCCAGCCTCACTGAGAGCCTCGGAGTTCTTCTGAACCGACCCCTGTCCAAAGAATACTGCTGTCGGCATGTAGTATCTCCACATCATCATCACTCCCTAGCCAGTAATCTGCTAATCAGCTCTTTGCAGTTTGACGCAGTCACCTCGAGCTCTTCAACATATCTGTCCCTGAGAGGACAAATGTTAGACTCCATGGCAAGGGCCACTTTTTCCTCAAGGCCATTCCCTGTTCTGTCATAGGAGAGCTTCAGCGAAGAGTCAATTGATTCAACAAACCTGTCGTTCTTCTTGCTGCTTCTCCATACAAAAGGCACTCCGAGAGTAAGGGCCAGGATGACACCGTGTAGCCTCTCGCTTATGACTATCTCCGCATCAGAGAAGAGGGAAACAAGACTCCTCCAGTCTCTTTGTGGAGAAAGCACTTCCAGTCCTCTCTTTCTGGCAAATGCCTCAAGCTCCTCTTTCTTCACGTTGTCATGGTTATTGTGAAACCCTATTGCTGCGATAGACTTTATTCCTTTCTCTTCAAGAATCGAAATGACTCTCGATGCTGGGGTACCGTTCTTCAAAACCACTACAGCTATTCCGCTCTTCTTTCTTTCACAAGGAGGAATCAGCTGCTGCCTGAATAGAACATAAGGACCATAATCGGTACCACTGTATGCATTGCTGGAAAAAAAGGAGTTGTACCTTGCAGAAACTCTGTCGCGAAGCAATGAGTATGTTTGAGGATGCCCCAAGATAGACTTGAGTCTTTCAAAGTTCGAGCGTTTCTTTATCTGACCAAATCCCTGAGAGAGTAGCAAAAGCTTGCTCCCGTTCTTCAGGGAACGTTTTGCGATGTAGTGATAATAGTTAAAACTCCGGGAACTTGTTTCATCTTGAAAGAGGTTTCCTCCGCCAAAAATAACCAGTGACGATCGTTTTAACGCACTCATTATCCCACCAAAGGAGAAACGAGGTATGACCTCAACTTGCATCTTGAAGGAGACGCTTTCCAGCGGCCTGCTTATACCGGATTTTGCAGGTATATATACTTTGCCTCTATACCCGGCTTCTTCAATCAGGGACAGGCTGGAAAGGAGTAGCAGATCATCCCCCAAGTTGTCATAACCATAGTAACCCACCAGAGTTATACCGCCAAAATGTGAGTTCACAAGAGTATTCCCCCAAATGATCTTCGTTGCAATTCTACCATAACGAGGTGAACTCAGGCTCATGGTAAAATCTGAAGGAAACAGGAAAGGAGGCGGATTTATGACAAAACAGGAGTTAATCAAACAGCTTGCTAGTATCAATGATACTAAGCTTGTAATGGTGGTTTTGGACGGGGTTGGAGATATTCCTCTGGAAGGCAAGACACCCCTTCAGGCGGCAAACACTCCAAATCTTGATGCGCTTGCTCGTTTCTCGGAGCTGGGCCAGGCGATTCCCGTTAAACCAGGAGTAACACCTGGCAGTGGTCCAGGTCATCTCGGGCTCTTTGGTTACGATCCACTTCAATACGAGATAGGAAGAGGAATACTAGAAGCATTGGGTGGTGACGTTGATGTTGGTGCCAAAGATATGGTCGCCAGAGGTAACTTTGCAACAATAGATAACGGGATGATTACTGACCGTCGAGCAGGTCGGCCAAGCACTGACGAAAGTGCAAAGGTCGTTGAGAAGCTGAATAGATCAATATCGAAGATCGAAGATGTTGAGGTTTCGCTCTTTCCAGGGAAAGAACACAGATTCGTTCTCAAACTGACCGGTGAGGGGCTCGATGAAAGAATCACAGATACTGATCCTCAGAAAGAGGGGAAGGCACCGCTAGAGTGCAGGGCACTCGTCCCCGAGGCTGAGATGACCGCCAGAATAGTGAACAAGTTCCTCTCTCAGCTGGCAGATTGTCTTTCTGATGAGGCACAAATGAGCTATGCATTGCTCAGAGGTTTCTCCAAGTATCCCGATATACCACAATTCTCAGACTTGTTTAAAATGAAGGCCGCTGCCATTGCGGTTTATCCAATGTACAGGGGATTGGCCAAACTAGTTGGGATGAGTGTTGTAGAAACCGGTCAGACTATTGAAGACGAAATAGACACGCTTTCAACTGTTTGGCACGACTTCGATTTCTTCTTCCTACATGTGAAGAAGACCGATTCTTATGGAGAAGACGGCAATTTCGATGCAAAGGTCAAGATAATCGAGGAGTTTGACAGGGCGTTGCCTAAGATAAAGAGGCTCAAGCCGGATGTGATTCTTGTTACAGCGGATCATTCCACTCCCGTGCCGATGAAAGCGCATAGCTGGCATCCTGTACCATTGATGCTGCATTCGAAATTCGTCAGGGTTGCTGACCACAAGGTGTTTAACGAGTTCGAATGTGCCAGGGGTATGATAGGCACAATTCATTCAACTGATCAGATCCCCCTGATGATGGCCAACGCCCTCAGGTTGGAGAAGTTTGGAGCATGACTCTTGGAGCCTCGTGAGCTGAGGTATCCTCTCTTTGTCTTCTTTTGTTCCTTTTATGTCGGTTACTTAATCGCTACAGTCCTCCATTTATGGGCTGTAGCGATTTTAACGGTCCTTGCAGTATTCACTCTTATCCTGTTCTTCCGGAAGACGCTTCTGATACTAACAGTCTCACTTGCCTTGATTCTTGTGGGCTTTCTTACCGGTACTCTCCACTCTGTTCCACATGTTTCTTCCGATGAAGAATATGAGTACACAGGGATAGCTATTTCTGACGGCTCGTCAGGATACGTGATCGCTGGCAAAGGCTACCTCTTGCACGAAGGAAAATGGAAGAAGACGAACACACATATCGGGATTCTTGTGAACCGGAGTGCTGTTGCGTCTGTTCCAAGAAAAGGGGATGTGATCTGGGCAGCTGGGAAAATCGAAGACAATGTGAGCTATCCTCATATGACAATGCGTGCAACGAGTTTCGGTGCTGCCGTCGAGAAGAGTCTTTTGAGCAGAATCGGAAACAACATGAAAGCATGGATAGTGAGGAGATTTGAGGATGTCGGACTGAAGAACTCCTCCCTGCTTCCCGTTTTTCTGGGCGAGAAGTCTTTCGTTGATAGAAACCTGTCTTCCGCTTTCAGAGAGGTTGGAATCAGCCATCTTTTCGCGGTCTCAGGGTTTCATATCGGACTCATGTATCTCCTGCTGGGAATGATATTCAAGCTCTTCATGCTACCCCTCAAGCTGAGGCTGTACCTTATGATAATTCTTCTGGGCATCTATGCGTTATCCACCGGTCCCAGTATATCGTCTCTCAGAGCATTTCTTGTCTTCTCGCTCCACTGTATGTTTGCTCTAGTTGATTACCCACAGCACGAACTCAATCTTCTGGGTCTTGCTGGACTGGTGATGATAATCGCTGATCCTGGAATGCTTTCTTCAATCGCCTTTCAGCTCAGTTTTGGTGCGACGGCAGCTATTCTGATCAGCGCTCCGCTGCACAAAGAAACCAGCAAGCTCTCCTTCATCACTGAACCCCTTATGGTATCTGTCGCAGCACAGATCGCCGTACTACCTGTGATAATCGTCAACTTTGAAAGACTGTCTCTTCTCACCATACCCATGACTTTGCTACTGGTTCCTGTTTTTGTGCTTCCGTTCTTCGTAGGTTCACTGGCAATCACTATTCTCGGGCTCATTAATGCTGAGACCCTCTCCGCGATACTGGGAGAGGGTCTCAGGGTGCTTTCTGACGTATTTGAGAAGACTGTATATACAATATCTGAAATAGGACCTGAGATCCACTTCAGTCCTTTGTCGGCTTCGCTGATATCCTCTCTTCTTGTTTGTTCAGGGCTTGCTTTTTTCTTTGGCATGAAGGGCATAGTCCGTAGAACTTCAACTGGTGATCATTTATCCTGAATCCTGTCTTCTTCTCTATCACTTCTTCGAGATTCTCCAGAAGATCCATTGAGAATTCAGTTACTTTTCCACATTCGCTGCAAATCAAATGATGGTGATGGTGTTTTCCGCATTCCGCAATCTCATAACGTATGACACCATCTCTGAAAACGATTTTTCTCAGGATTCCAACTTCTGCAAGTAGATCAACCGTTCTGTATACTGTTGCTTTGCTTATCCTCTGCCGTTTCTCTACAACTGTTCTATAGACTTCTTCGGCGCTCAGATGATCAGAATCTGCCTCAAGAAAAGATCTCAACACGAGTTCTCTCTGAGCAGTCATTCGCTGTTTGCGCCGTTTCAACTCTGTTCTAAGCAGATCATGAGTCACTATAAGAACCCCCTCTAACATCCTTCTGCAAGAAAACGCTATAGATGATTCTACAACAAAAGGTTTAACTTCACTGGAAACCGTGTTACAAAGCTTACTCGATCAGATCACGGGTTTGATATCGATTTTCCAGCCGGTAAGTCTTGCAGCCAATCTGGCATTCTGTCCACCCCTGCCAATTGCAAGAGAAAGCTGATTCGGTGAAACGTATACTATTGCTTCTTTCTTCTCCGAGTCAGTAATCTTAACATCAACGGCACTCGCAGGAGCTATCGAATTACTTATAAGAACAGCTGGATCAGCGCTCCATCTGAGAAGATCAACTTTTTCAGGCTGGATCTCTCTGAGGACCTCAGATATCCTTATTCCACTTTCACCAATACACGCTCCGACAGGATCTATTCTTTCCTGTTGTGCTTCAAGCGCAACTTTTGTTCTTACTCCCTCTTCTCTGGCAATTGACTTTATCAGGACCTCGCCTGATTCTATCTCTGGTACCTGCAATTTGAGGAGCTGTGCAACAAAATCAGTTGTTCTTCGCGTTACGAGGAGTCTGGGACCTTTCGGCGACTTCACAAGATCTGCAACATAGACTTTCAATAACTGGTTGCTACGTATGCGCTCTCCCGGAATCAGTTCCTTGGAGGAAATTCGGGTTTCAATCTTTCCCACTCTCAAATCAGCAAAGTCATCTGTTGCTCTTATGACCTCGGCAGTAGTTATTTTTCCCTTCAGATCAGAATACCTGTCATAAAGGTTTTCTTTCTCAAGCTCACGGATCTTCTGTATGAGTACCTGCCGAGCTGTTTGCGCAGCAATTCGCTTAAACTTCTTGATGTTGATCTTTCTGACGATCTCTTTTCCCACAGCGGCGGTATTGTCTGTATCAAGAGCCTCATTAAGGTCGACCTCTGTCAAAGGATCATCAACTTTATCAACAACTCTCATCCTTTCAAAGAGCTCTATGTCACCAGTCAGTCTGTCAATCTTGACTTCTACCGGGCTTTCAGCGCCAAAGTTTTTCTTATAGGCACTCTGCAAGGCAGACTCCAGAATCGTAATCACTTCTTCCTTACTTATACCCTTTTCAGCCTCAAGCTGATCCAGAGCATCCAGCAAATTCAGATTCATTTGTCCACCTCCTAGAATCGGAGCTTAAGGTTTGCTCGCTTCAGATTAGAAAAACTGACTGAGTATACTTTAGATGAATCCTCTTCAGTAATCAGTATCTTGTCATCTTCCACTGTCTCAATCTTGCCAACCATGAAACTGCGATTGTCCATTGGTTTCTTGAGCACAAGCTTGGCATAGCTTCCCATAAAACGCTTGAAGTCCTCTATTGACCGCAGCGGACGCTCTGCACCAGGAGATTGAACCACAAGATCATATGGAGCAGTTATCTCCTCCTGCTTGTCAAGTTCAGTATCCAATACCCGCGAATACTGCTCGCAGTCAGTTACTGTTACACTTCCTTCGCAGCGGTCGATCGTTACGATTACTGAAAAACGTCTTCCGCTTCTCACAACGCGAAGATCGAATAGTTCAAAACCGAGTTCACCAGCTGTCTTCTCAGCAACAGGTTTAATTAGGTCGATCATATCCATCAGATATCACCACAATAAAAATAGAGGGCAACATAAGCCCTCTCCCTCAGGGAGTATTAACACTCACATTATACACTGACCTAACAGCAGAGTCAACTCAAACCGGTCAGGTAACAAGCACTATGAAAGGTTTTTGAGACGCCGCTCAAGAACCAGTGAAGACAGCAACAGAATGCTACCACCAGAAAGCAAGGCCCAGATCCAGCCGCTTCTGGTAACTCCATCAGTACTGCCAAGAACAGAGACTCGCTGCAACGCTTCAACAAGGCGCGTTGAAGGGAGTAATCTTGAGAATTGTTGCACAGATTCAGGATATATAGATAAAGGAACAAAAAAGCCGCCTATAACCATTAAAATCACAATTACAGCCACAGACAGAATCTGTCCAGCCTTGCCTCCTCCCAATGAGACTCCGAACAGAATCCCGATCGAGATAGAAAACAGTGCGAGACAAAGAAATGTCACAAGCAAACTGAGTTGAGAACCCGGAGCGCCGAATCCCATCAAGGTACTTGTAAGAAGAAAGACAGAGACCATCAGAAGTGATACAAGAACGTAAGTCAGTAATTTGCTGATAATGATCTCATAAGCTCTAACATTAGATATCCTCAGCAAACTGACTACATCAGTGGCCAATTCTTCGTGCACAGACCAGCTTGCTCCTATGCCAGCCAACAACATGACCCCTGCAGCAATAACAGCCGGAAGCAGTAGAGTGCTCATACTCATCTGTTGTTCGGTCATGCTTTCCACAACTATTCGCGGTGGGGGGTAGTCAGGATCAAGATCAACCTGACTCATAAAGTCAGGATCCGCAATTACAGGCAGTGCTCTGAACTCAAGAAGCGCGTTGTTCAGCACCTGATATATCGCGATGCTCGTGTAAAGCCTGCTTGTATTCGGAACAAAAACAATCTCTGAGGGCTTTGCGAAGAGAAGATCGTTGGCAAAACCTCTCGGTATGATTAAAGCTCCATCAGTTTCAGAGAGCACTTCTGCAAGCTCCACTCTCGAGGGGACCTCGACGATATTCTCTCCCCTGAGCATTGATGTGAGAAAATTCGCAAAAAACAGACCGAGAAATGTTCTGTCTTCGTTGACTACCGCAAGTTTCAATCTTGAATAAGAAGGCTCACCATCAACTGATATGACTGCCAGAGAAGCCAATATCGGGAATACTATAACGAGTAACAGCAACCATTTGCTCCTGGTCGCCAGCTTAAACTCTTTGCCAATCAGTAGTCTGCCTCTTCTGAACAGAAGTTTCTCCTCCTTGAACGTCTGGTAGAATTATATCATCCAATATACGGGCAATTGCTGAGTCAAAAACCTGGAGGTGTTCGTGTGAAGAAACTATTGGTGGTTATTCTAGCTCTTATGATCACAGCTACAATGCTGGCAGGAGTCAGCAGTATGGCTACAAGGCTCCCAAAGAACGCAGAGACTGTTGTAGTAATTGAGGATCTGAAAACAAACTACGAGAAGATGAAAACATCAACCTTTCTTGATTTCTTTCTTGAAGAGCTTGCTGTAGAGATCTTGATTCAGCAGTATTTCGAAATGATCGTATATAACAGTGGGTCCAGACCATCAGACATTTACCCTGCCATATCTGCTGATGTTGGTTTTGCTACGTGGTACGCTCCAGAGAGCTCTGCGTTCTATTCGATTATCGTTCTCGGCCCGATGGATAGACCATCATCAGCGCGGACGGCATTGAGAAACGTTCTCCCGCAATTCTTGTCTCCGCAAGACATTCCTGAAATCGTAGTTGACGGTAATTATCTGTATGTCGGGGATGTTGGTCAGTTTGCGTCTCTCGAGAAGGGGTTTTCTTCAGATAAGCTTACTGAAGGATTCCCGCAAAGCTTTGGATACTTCTACGCCATGAACAATGAGATGATTCAAAGAGGTGTCGCAAGAGTTGAAAGTAGCCAGATTATCCTTGAGGGTTTTACTGAGGGACGAACTGATGAAGCCAGATCTCTTATGAGGATGATACCTCGCGAAGAAGGGACGCTTGAACTGGAGCGGATGGAGCATTACGCCCTTGTGTCTGGTGTGCTTGCAATTAATGAACCATCTGTCTTTGAAGACCTGATCGGACTGGAGTTTGATTTCTCAAAACAGATTCCTGGTATAGAGGATATGGAAATGGATGAAGTGATTTCTCGCTCTCTTGCAATTCTTGATGAAATAACCGGAAGAGCCATGCTCGATTTCAGCGTTCCTGTAGAAGACATTTTCTCCGCTCTTTTCAGTCTTCAGCCACAAGCTGAAGTGGACATAGATGTACCCAGTTTTGACCTTCTTACCCGGCTTGAGTTTAGCGGAGCTCTGAGCGATCTGATTGAACTTTTCGAAGCCGCTGATATTGAATACTCAGAGACAGATGGTGTACTAAGGCTTGAAGACGGACAGTACTTATGGATCCAGGACGGTTGGATTTTCCTCTCTAATTCCCCTAAAGCAATAACCTCCGAACGCCTTGAAAGAAGCCGCAATGCGTTCGAGTCACTCAACTACGTCTCTCTCGCTCGCAGTATTCCTCAGGAAAGGTTTGCTGTAGCATTTGTGGACACCGGCCTCTTCTTGGGAGGGCTCCTGGGAACCGGGCAGATTCAGAGCGGCCTGCTTGCTTCAGCTTGGTACTCAGAGAACAACGAACGCATAGAGTTTCTGGTCATTCTTGATTGAAGTTCCAGATGAGACTTGACAGTTTTCTTAAGAAGAACCGGATTATAAAGAGACGGACAGTTGCAAAAGAGGCCATAGAGAAGTCATATGTGCGGAGAAACGGACAGCCAGCAAAACCTGGGACGAAGCTGAACCCAGGAGATAAAGTTGAAGTTCGTTTTGCAAATCGCACAACAACGCTCCTGGTGAAAGAAGACTTCTCTGCAGAACTGATTAGTGAGAATCCTGAAGATCACCATTCCTGATCTTCAGGATTCCTTTGCCAGAGTCGATTTCTATCGAGTCTCCATGGATTCGTCTGACTTCGCCCTGGATTTCGCCATTTCGCGTTCTTATTGAGACACGATCACCGATAGCTGTTGAGAGTTTGGACTTCCAAAACCTCGTCAGATAACGAAGTCTATTCGGTGACAGATACTGTTTTCTGTAGAGATCGCATTGTTTAACTATCTGCTGAAGCAACACTGACAATTCGTGTTGTCTTTCAGAGTATTCTTTCAGGGTTATTCCGATATCCGCCAGCTCTGGAGGGAGTTCGTTGTTAACATTTATCCCAGCACCGACCACCACGGCATTCACATTATCTGAAGAGCTGATTGCTTCTGCAAGCAATCCTCCGAGTTTTCTTTTATGAAGTATGATGTCGTTTGGCCACTTAATTGCAACGGGATATCCGTGACGTTCAAGAACAACTACTATTGAGCATGACACGAGCTTCATATATGCTCCCATATCTCTGCTCACAATGGACTTGAACACTATCGAAAACCAGAGCCCTCCCAAAGAGGACTCCCATTTCCTACCCCACCTTCCACGACCGCATTCCTGTTGAAGTGCCCATACAACTGTCCCGGAAGCCAGTCGCTCATAATTCTTTATCGCAAAATCGTTTGTCGAATCGATCGAGGAGAAAGAGATAATCCTGTCTCCTATGTTCAATCTATATATCCTTCTTTACCTTTGCCTCAGGCATATCGATTACATGAAGATCGAGCTGAGGGAACGGAATAGAGATTCCTGATTGCTTCAATTTCTCGTAGATTCGACTCGAAACAGAGTTCTGTACAGCGAAGAAATTCGGACGCTCGAACCAGAACAATAGCTTGAAGTCAATGCTGGAGGAACCAAATCCATTGAAGAGGACGGCATTTGATACATCACCCTTATAAACATTCTCATCCTCTTCCAGAACCTCCTTTAACACCTTGAGCGAAGTCTCAACATCTACTCCATAAGGCATTCCCACAACCATTTCCAGGCGTCTGACTGACGAAGGCCAGAAATTGGTGACTGGACTCGTCCAGATCATCTTGTTGGGAACATGGATCTTTCTACCATCGAATGTCTTCATCACAGTATGATTAATGCCAATGAGTTCGACAACACCAGATATATCCCCAACACTCACAGCGTCCCCTTCGTGTATCGTCTTTCCAACAAGAAGGAAGATCCCGCTTATCGTGTTTTCAAGTGGCTCCTTCAGAGCAAAACCAATAACGATACCTCCAACACCGATTCCGGTAATTATGGGAACCAGGTCTTCGAAGACGAACGAAAGAATGATCATTAAAGCAATCAAAATGAAGAGCACGTTGATGACCAGTTTTATAGTGTTAGGCGTTTTAAGTTTGGTGCCCTTCTTATCAGATGCTCTGACGATCAAACGGAAGGTGAGTCGTGACAGAAGCATTGCTGCTACAAATATCGCGATGCTGACAACGACCTTGATGATTATCGGCAGCAAGTCGGACATTACATCTCCTCCTTTTTGAATACGTTTTCTTCTGCGGGAAAACTGCCAGCCTTTACTTCTTCAACATACTTGCTCACAGCACGTACCACTTCACTTCTCAAATGAGCAAAGTGCTTGACGAATTTCGGAGTGAATTCCGTGTTTATTCCCAGCATATCGTGCAGCACCAGGACCTGGCCATCACAGAAACGACCCGCCCCAATACCTATTGTGGGAACAGGTAGTTTCTCGGTGATCTGCTGAGAGACATCTTCAATCACCAGCTCAAGAACCAGCGAGAAAACCCCTGATCGAGCAAGTTCTTCTGAACTTCCGATAAGCCTCTCCCTGGATGGCTGGTCCTTGCCCTGAACCCTGTATCCACCTATTGCATTAACATACTGCGGAGTGAGTCCGATATGCCCCATTACCGGAATACCAAAACTCACAAGACAATCAACTATGGAAGTAACTTCAGTTCCACCTTCCAGCTTCACAGCGTTTGCTCCGATCTTGAGGAAACTTCCTGCATTCTCCACAGCTTTCTCGAGACTGGTCTGGTAAGAGAGAAAAGGCAGATCTGCTATCACAAAGGTATTTGGCGCGCCCCTTCTTACGGCTGAAACTGCGATTTTCATCTCTTCCATAACGACCGGAAGTGTGTTGTCGTATCCCAGCATCACGTTACCCAGAGAATCCCCGACGAGAATCATATCAACGCCAGCTTCCTCAAGCATTCGAGCCTGGAAATAACTGTATGCTGTTAGCATTGTCAGTTTTCTTTTGCCTTTCAAGCTCATTATCTTCTTAACGTCAAGCATCTAATCATCTCCACAAATCAATGATACCTGATATCTTTTCATATACTTCTGCCAACCTACCGTCCAGCATCTTAAGAGCTCTTGCTTCGGTATCAACGGTCTCTTTGTCTCCCCTTATTGCAGGCCCAGTAATCACATCTCCTGGAAGGCCATTGGACACCAGTTTTTCTGCATCCTTCAAATAGCCACAGACCAGTGAATGGGCTGTTTGCTCATCAATGCCGATCGTCTTATATACTTCGATAGAAAGACCTGCAAGAGCAACCGGAAAGTTGGCCGAAATCACTGCCGCGGCATGGTACAGAATCTTGTCGTCCTTATTGATTATCATGAACTTCAACGAGTGTCTGACCAGAAATTCCTTCAGCAAGCTAGTAGCTTTCTCATTGCCTTCGATGGCAAAAATCGTGTGAAAGAGTCGAGCTGAAGATTCAATGCTATCGCCGAAAGCAATATTTGGATGAACGCTTGCAACGGCTTTCCCAGCCATTTCGGCTTCTCTGAACAGGAGTGAATCCAGCATGCCGCTCAGATGTATGTAAAACTCAGGGGCTCTGTTTCTCTGCCATAACTCTAGGAAGACTTCTCTGATTGCACTGTCGGGAACGGCAAATATTACGACTCCGTCTAGATACTTCAAAGCATCTGTTTCAGCTACTTCTACGTTATCCAATCTCTCAGCAAGCCTTTCAGCTCGTTCGATTTCGATATCCACAAGATAGTGAAGTTTGATTCCCAACCTATCAAGAAACAGGGCAATCGCGCTTCCCGCTTTACCTGTTCCGACAATTGAGACTCTCACATTACCTCCTCCTCAACACTAGATTATACAACCGAACTTGCCATCAAATAAGGGGTCCAAGAACAAGCCGTTTCAGGTTCAGTGTTATAATTTCAAGAGATCGGGTAATCACTATTCCAGATGACATGACTGACTCGCAGGAAGAGGAGGATAAGCATGAAGATCATCGAATCTGTTCCTAATTTCAGTGAAGGGAGAAACAAGACTGTTATTGATGCGATTGTTGATGAAACCAGAAAAGTCGCCAATGTCTGGCTTCTTGACAGATCTAGTGATGAAGATCATAACCGTTCGGTCATAACTCTGGCAGGAGAACCTGAGAGAATTATCGAAGCGCTCTACTCGATGACCAGGAAGGCAACTGAGTTGATAGACCTTACAAAGCACTCTGGCGAGCACCCAAGAATGGGTGCTACAGATGTTATTCCTCTGGTTCCGATTGCCAACGTGACTGTGGAAGAGTGCGTTGAGTTATCACAGACCCTGGGTAAGAGAATCGGGGATGAACTGGGTATTCCTGTCTACCTATATGAGCATTCAGCCACCGCTCCGCAGAGAAAGAATCTCTCAAAGATAAGAAAGGGAGAATTCGAAGGTTTTCACAGCAAGATTAGGGATCCTGAATGGAAACCCGACTTTGGTCCTGATGATGTCCATCCGAGCGCTGGTGTGACAGCTGTGGGTTGCAGGGAGTTTCTCATTGCCTTCAATGTCAATCTCGGTACTGACAGCATTGAAATTGCGAACAGGATCGCTAAAGCTGTACGCAGTGTCAGCGGTGGCTTCAAATTCGTGAAAGCTCTTGGATTTGAACTCGAAAAGAGAGGGATTGTTCAAGTGTCGATGAACCTCACGAACTATAAGAAATCAACGATATTCAGGGTCTTCGAAGTGGTGAAGAACGAGGCTGATCGTTATGGAGTACCTGTTGTTGGTTCAGAGATCGTCGGGATGATACCACTAAAAGCCGTAACAGACGTTTTCGACTATTACATAAAACTTGAGAGTTTCAGCAAAGACCAGGTTATCGAGCAGAAGCTGTTGAGCCTGATCGCAGGAGGAGAAGAGAGCACTGATGAATGATCTAGTTTTGAGCAATGCTCTACAGGTTGTAACGCCTCTTCAAGAACCGCCATTAAGGGGTAAAGAGCTTGCTGAGATTGAAGTGCTCGAAGATGTAAACCTGGGTATCAAGGGCGGGAAGATCTCCGCGATAAGCAATACCCCTCTTGAATCAAGGCGCTATGTCGATGCTTCAAATTGCGTGATACTTCCAGGATTTGTCGACTGCCATACTCATATCCCCTTCTATGGCAGTCGTCACGAAGAATTCCTTATGAGAACACAGGGAAAGAGTTATTTGGAGATCATGCAAGCAGGAGGCGGTATCTTATCAACTGTGGAAGCTGTTAGAGCTGCAAGAATAGAGGATCTTCTATCATTCAACACCCGTCTGTTGGGTGAGATGCTCTCAAGAGGTGTAACAACAGTTGAAGGCAAGAGTGGATACGGACTCGACAAGGACACGGAACTGAAGCAGCTAGAAGCCCTCAGGGTGCTTGATGAAATCCAGCATGTGGATGTCATCCCGACTTTTCTGGGCGCCCATGCGATTCCTTCCGGATTCAAGAATCCAAAAGAGTATCTGGAATACGTGATTAGCATCCTGAATGAAGTGAGAGAATACACAGATACTGTGGACATATTCTGCGAAGAAGAGGTTTTCGGTATTGAGGATACTGAGTTTTTTCTGAAAGCGGCAAAGGCCAGAGGCTTTAAAGTGAGACTTCATGCCGATGAGCTTACCTCACTAGGTGGAAGCAAGCTTGCCGCCCGATATGGTGCTCTCTCTGCAGATCACCTGATTGCAGCCGATGAAGATAGTCTCAAGACTCTTGCAGATAGTGAGACTGTTGCCGTCTTGATGCCTGGCACATCTTTCTTTCTAGGAGAATCATATGCAAAAGGAAGGCAACTCCTTAACAACGGAGCGATACTTGCTCTCGCATCTGACTTGAATCCTGGTTCGTGCAACATATACGATCCGTTTATGGTGATACACCTGGCAGTTGTTAATTGCGGAATAACTATCGAAGAAGCAATCAACGCCTACACCGCAAATGCCGCTCATGTTCTTGGCCTTGGAGGAAACAAGGGCCTTATCAGAGAGGGATACATAGCTGATCTGGTTCTGCTTGATCTAAGACATTACAGAGAAATCCCGTACCGGTTTTCACATGACATAGTTCGTATGGTGATAAAAGATGGAGAAGTCGTTCTCGGGGACTGAAGACAGTTCGTGTTAGGTATTCTGGAGGGTTGAGAGACATGGGTAAAGAAGACAACGTGAAGAATTTCGAAAGGCGTGTGCGTACTTCGGTGAAGTCTATGACTTTGCTTATTCTGACTATTATCATCTTCGGCATGGCCCTTGGAATGTTTCTGACGAGCGCACTGTTTCTTCAGAGGCAGGTGGTGGGCAACCTTACCGAAATCTCCCTGAAGCTGGATGAGCTAACTACTGATGTCGAACTCCTCAGGCATAAGATGGAAATGCTATCCGATGCAGACGCGGGGTCAATAACCGATTGTTCACCGGTCGTGCTGTATTATTACAACGAACATGCAGATAGCGAACTGTCTGAGCTTCCCGCGTCTGATGAAAGAGCTGTAAAGCCTGTGTGCAGATGTGTTTCAAGCCGCGGAGACCTCGATCTCATAAGAGAGACTATTGGATTGCTTATCAAGGGTGAGTTGACAGATTCTGAAAGATCTGCGGGATTTCTTACAGAGTTCCCGGGAGAGGGTTTTGAACTAAAGGATTTAGAACTCTCAGACGGTATCCTGAAGCTTGTTTTCGATGACCCCTACTTCTTCTCATCCGGAGGCTCTGCCAGAACGTTTATAATGGCGACAGAGGTTCGAAAGACAGCCTTGCAATTTTCTGGTGTTGAAGAAGTACATTTCGAACCAGAGTGGGTCTTTCAGCCATAGCGAATTTAATCAAAAGGAAAGCAAGTGAATACATCATGGAGGTGTTGTCATGGTAGGACTCAAAGAACTCATGGGGATTGCGTTGAAGATTGAAGGAGCCGGATTCGCATACTATCAGAAACTGATGGAAAGAGCTTCCGGAAAAATGAAAGAGCTCTTCGCGGATCTCGCTGAACAGGAGCGAGCACATGCCGAAACTTTCAGAATAATGCTCGATGACGAAGAGAAAGATCAGTCGAAATCTGGATGGATAGAAGAGGAGTCTGCTGGTTACCTCAGTTCTTACGCCGAAATATCGATTTTTCCCAAACTTCAATCCGATGAGATTCCCGCAAGTTTTGAAGATGCTGTTAAACTGGCCATGGATGTTGAGAAGGAAAGTATAATATTCTATTCTGAGATACAGGAGTACCTCCCGAAGCAGCGTGATATCGCACAAATCATCTCTGAAGAGAAGGACCATCTCAGAAGACTGGTTAGAATCTACGGGGAGAAATGATGTTGTGATCTATCAAACCCTGCCTGATTTCCTGATAAAGAATCAGGATGGGGTAGATATATCGAGATGGTCTTTAAGGGGTAAGTACTGGCTTTTTGTCTTCTCTTCAGAAGCAGCAGAGTTGGAGGATCCCGACTTCTCCAAGCTGTTGAACAAGTTTGCCGTCCAATTGCGACCCTCTGCAGGTATCGCTATGATTACGAGCAGCAGCTCAGGTGTCCTCTCACGGCTGCACAAGGAACACAACCTTACTTTCGATCTGTTTTCTGATAAAGAGATGGTCATCTGGAAGAGTGTTAACAAGGATCTCCCTGATAGTACTGGAGAATGTTTCTGCACGGTCTTGCTGGATCCCTGGGGAAGGATCAGAAAGGTCTTTCCAGATCACTCTGCTGAAGACTTTTCCAGGTTTATCGTTCAGGAGATGCATGAGATGGTAAGGCATGATCTCGCTCTTAATGCCGAAATTCATACAAGGCGTGCCTTTCGCGCGTTTTCTTCACGAACCGTTGAACGCAACAGTATACTCAGGATTCTTGAAGCAGGACATCTCGCACCATCATGCATGAACAAGCAGCCATGGAGATTCATAGTTATTGACGATTCTGAGGGACTTAAGAGGGTCCAAGAAAGTCTTTCCGAAGGCAATTACTGGATGAAAAAAGCTCCTGTGCTAATTGCAGCACATGCAACCAAGAGAGATGATTGCACTTTGAATGACAGAAGGAATTACTATCTCTTCGGCACAGGATTGGCCGTGGGTTTCATGATAATTCAGGCAACACAGATGGGCATGGTTCTCCACCCTGTCGCCGGTTACAACCCGATTGAACTGAAGAAGCTTCTTCAGGTTCCCGAAGAGGCTGTAATGATAACCCTCATGGCACTTGGTTATCCGGGTGATCCCGAGACCTTGGGAGACAAACACAGAAAAATCGAAACGGGCGACAGAATCAGGAAGTCTCTGGACCAGGTAGTCAGCTGGTTTTCTTGAGTCCTCCCAAGAACAAAAGGCTGAGTATCCTATTCACTCTATCGCAGTACCTTTTGTCTCGATAGCATACCTGGACACCAGAATCGCCGATACGCCGCACAGGATCGCCATAACAGTCATAACAAACAAAACGTTCCCTGTAAGGGACATTAAGAAGCCGGTTATGTATGGGGCGATTATGCCTGCTATTCTGGCCATCATTCCGGAAGTTCCGTTTCCGAGAGCTCGCATCTCTGTTGGATATAGCTCTGGCGTATACGCATAAACCATCGCCCATGTTCCCATACAGAACAAAGAGATAAGCACGCTTGCAGCTATGAGTGCTGGCTGAGTCGTTACAGCAGACATAATAATTGCAGAGATTCCAGTACCGGCGAAGAAAAACGCGAGCGACTTCTTTCTGCCTACTGTCTCAATCATCAGAGTTGCCAGAAGGTACCCTGGAAGCTGCATTATAAGCATAAAAAAGGTATACCTCAGTGAAGAAGATGCGGTCAGACCTTTTGACTCAAATATCCTCGGAGCCCATACAAAGAGACCATAGTACACGAAGCTTACTGAAAACCAGCTCACCCATATCATGATTGTTCTTGTAAGAAATCGTTTGGCGAACAGTGCTCCCATTGGCATTTTCACACGTGGTTTGGCCTCTATGTCTTCTTCAATCTTGTTTCCCAGAATCTTCTCCAGGGCGTTCTTTCCTTTCTTGAAAAAAGCGAATTTCGGGCTTTCTGGAAGCATCAAGGTGATCACTATCAAGGGAAGACTCCAGAACATCAAAAACCCATAGGACCACCGCCAACCAAGGGAATCAACTGTAAGTATTGTAAATAGCCCAACAGCAATACTACCCAGGGCCCAACTTGCTTCTTGAAGTGTAAGAAAGACCCCTCTTATTCTTATCGCAGTGAACTCCGTAAGGTAAGCGTTCACCACAGGCAGCAATCCACCATATCCAAGGCCAGAAAGAAATCTGAAAAGAGCAAATTGAAGCGGACTGTTTGATAGGGCTGTGAAGCCAGAAAAAACCCCAGCAATTAGCATGAGAAAGATGTTGGTCCACTTTCTGCCTATGAGGTCGGAGATCATTCCGGAAGTTATTGCTCCTATTAGCATCCCAAAGAACACAGCACTCGCCATTGCTCCCTGCAAAGCATCTCCAGCATTGAAGCTTTTAATCACACTTGGAAGAGTCAGTGACAGGACCATAACCCCGGCAGCGACCAGCATCCATTCCAACGACGTGAGAATCAGCAATCGTGTTTGTCTTGCGCGCGGAACATACTTCTGGATAATCTCATCAATATTCATATGATCACCTACTTCAGCAGATATCCTTTTTCGTCCAGAGCTTGAACTATTCTTCTGAGAGTTTTTTCGTCTCTTGCTTCGATGGTATGCATGTGGATTCCGTCGCTGGAAAGACTCAATAAAGGCACCCCACTACTGCCCTTCAGAAGCGCTAAGAACCTTGAAATATCTTCGTCATTTTCCAGACTGAGATCTCCTCTTATTTCACCGTACACCGGATGTCGTACAACGACATCGATGACTCTGCCACCTCTGGAGGTGATTGTCCTGAGCTCATCACCGATATCCTCTGCAGTATGCTTCACCGATACTATCTTACGAACTCGTTTCTGCTTCTCCAGGTAGTAACCCCTTACCGATGAAAGCACCGTGAAGCCCTCTTCTCTCAGCTTCTTGACCAATTGAACGATTAGCTGTCTACTTGAACCAAGATAATCTGCAAGCTCTTTCCCGGTGACAGGGGTATCTCTGGTCTGCAGTAACCTCAAGAGTTCCTCTTTCTTTTCGTGAACATACACGGCATACACCTCTTAGCAGATTATAGCAGCTTCTTACACATTCATCCTCACCTCGCTAACAGTATTGCTGGACTTTCCAGAGACAATAGCACGATATCGTCATTTGGGTCATTATTATCGAAAATAAACACAACTCTTTTGCATTGCTAATGAATTATCTTCAAACTAGCGTTTTGAACTGCAAAAGAGAGATCTGTGCTTCCCGGATTCTTCACTGATGTCGTTATTGCCAGGAAAGAGGGATCAGGATTACCGGTCCGAGACTGGGAAGGAAGAACCCACAGATACAGAAAGAAGAGAGAAAGATCATGATACAAGATGCAAGAGTGAGGAACAAAGTTGAAGGCAAGATCGGAGAAGGAAAGCGGAAATATGGACTGGGGCTTATTCTTTCTTTTTTCCGATGGTTATTCTGGGGAGAAATCGGAGGGATTCGGAGCAATTTCGAGGGTGTTCCTGGTCAAAATCCACATATTGTGAGTCAACTACTACCCTCTTGAACATGACAACCTCTTTAACAGGAAGAAGGTAGCAGTTTTTCAGGAAGCCCTAGGTAGAAGGTAACAAAATGCTGATCAAAGGAGAAAGCGTGCAGAGCATTTGCTGCACGCTTTCAGATTCTTGCAATCTAATGTATGTGGTCAAGCCACCAGGTTATCAGTCGCAGTAGTTAAGAGATTCGAGAATTCTCTGAACAACGGGTTCTGATTCTTCCCAGTAACCCAACTTGACAAAGATACCTATCGTCAAAGCAAACCCATCAGAATCTGTCTCGTAATGATGCGCAAAGATAATCCGATCGATGTTATAGTCTGGCTCTGTTAGCATCAACCAATAAGCTGTTTTCTCAGCAACGGTGGCTTCGGACTCTTCGATGACCTGCATATCTTCCTTCAATTCTTCTCTGGTGACATTCAATTCCTCTGGCGTCACACGCCAGATCACGAACTGTATGTTTTCATCCCCATATTCTCTGTCTCCCAGGAACGCTATCAATTCGACGTCAGGTTCGTCCTGAATGTAGTACTGTTCGAACTCTGTATTGTCATACCAGTTTCCGGGAATCTCCACACAGAGTCCGTCAGAACTGTACCAATACCAGTCTGCGGGTCTTCTGTGTATCTCTGATAGTTCCGAAACAGCACTGGATGGATCGTCACAAAGACAGAATGAAGTGAACATGGTGTCAAGAATCTCTTCCGCACCAGGAAGCTCTTCAAACGGCGCAATCGCCAGGAGCAGAATATGTTTGCCTTGCTCATCAGGCGAAGAAATGAAGCTGACATATGCTCTGGCAAATCCCGGTTGCTCAAAGACGTAGAAGATCGCCCGTTTACCCAGGAGCATGGTTTCGATATGCCTGACAGTCTGCATTTCTGGTGTGCCTCTGAAGTCATCAATTAAGTCTTCGATGAAGTCGGTTGGGGCATAATAGACAGCTGCAGTGGTTGCATTCTGCCCATAACGACTTCCGGCACTCCATGTACCCAGAACGCCAAGCCCTGGATGATAAGGTTCTATCTCTTCCCTGTCTTCCTCTGTGAAGTCATTCCAGTGAACTGGAATGACCAGGCAATATTCTTGCACAGAAACCACACGCCAATCCGAGACCTCTTCCTGTGCTTCTTCAGTGAATTTCTCTTCATCGTCGGGCTCGTATTCTTCCAGAATCGATTCCCAGTCTATCTCATCTTTTCCGATCCAGGGATCGAATACCACTCTGTCACTTACAGCATCTCCCTCTCCTCTGGGATTCATTGATATATGGTGCGGACCGGTGATGTCTCCCCACCAACATCCCGCAGCAACTATCTCTGTTGAGCTGTCGTTTCTGACACCAAACTCCGAGTTCCCTTCAAAAACACACTCTTCAAGAGTTATAGCTCTGTTCTCCTGTGTCAGGGCAACACCGTTTGCATTAGCATCAAAGGAACTCCGTATCACTTCAATCGTACCGGTATTGTTCCTCAAATGTAATCCATCACCTGCAATGCCTGAAATACGTGAGTCCCTGAGAGACAATGTCCCATCGCCCGTCTTGAGAACACCTGCTCTATCTCCATAACCAGCATAGAGAACATTGCACCATTGAAGTTCTGCACTACCTGAATCCTGGACTGAAATTGACCGCCACCATCCTGGACCAGGTGCTGAACTGTAGCTATCACTATTTGTATCGCCACCAGCAGTATCATCACGAAGATCAGTGAAATAAATCTGTTCTTGTTGCTCACCAAGCGCACTGAGATGACCAGAGACTACAATCCCTCTGTATTGGCTGAATTTGACGACAGTCCCGGGAAGTATCTCCAATGTAGCGCCAGCAGAAACAGTGATATCGCCTGTAACTATCATAGAATAGTCGCTATGTGCTCCCCATCTCACTGCTGTATTTATCGTGCCTCCATCTATCAGTATGTCAGATCCGTTCTGCTCAAAACTTGATGACAGATCGGCAAAGGATGCATTTATGCCTACACGTACACCAATACTGTTACCAACAAACCAGTTGTTTCCATACTCAAACCTTGAATAGCCTTCGAGAATCCTCAAACCAGCTGATTGACTATTCTTGATTACCGAATTCACAAGCTTGAGGTATCCTGAACCAGTCTTTGTTAAGGCTGCTCCATCAGAACGACCTCCATACGAGATCACACACCACTCAAGATCTGCGGAACCTTCATTCTGAATGTATATCGAACGCCACCATCCAGGCTCTCCAGTTGACGTCTCGGAATCCAGTGAACCTCCAGCTGAATCATCGCGAATATCAGTGATGTAGACAGGAAAGCCTTCAGTGCCCTGAACCTTTAGATAACCATTTACAGTTATACGTCTATATTGGGTAAGCCTCAGGACTGT
>DLVL01000060.1 GCA_003444085.1 Kosmotogaceae bacterium
CATTACTCGAGCTAAATCATCGTCTTGCGGATCCGAGAGTGTTGCCTTCTGAAGAGTTTGAAAACGCGCTAGACGAAGCGAAGCTCTTTCTCTGGGTTGAGTGCAATATCCACTCTACCGAACCCGCTGGAGCTGAGATCGCACTGGAAATCGTCTATGAACTCGCCACAACAAATGATCCACAGATGCTAAATATTCTAGATGATATCGTGCTGGTGATCATCCCTTCAACAGAACCTGATGGCCATGAGGATTTCACCGAGTGGTTTCATACCTACAAGGACACAGGGCTTGTGCGAACAAATCCCCCGATCTACGGTGCCTATGTGGGACACGACAATAACCGGGATCGATTCAACCAGGCCCTCAAAGAACTGAAGGCCTGGGCAAAGCTATGGCTGGAGATCAAACCAGTTATTTCTGTCGACGTTCACCAGAGCATAGCCCCTTATGTGTTCTTTGTTCCTCCAGGCAAAGAACCCACATATCCAGAGATCAGCCCCCTGATCGAGGCCAGCTGGAAAATGATTGGTGGTCAGATTATGGCTAAGATGTATGCGGCAGAAATGCCTGGTGTGATTTCCAATGTTGTATTTGACATGTGGTATCCAGGGTATGGCGATACATGGGCAAGTCTTCACCATTCTGTAGGCCTTACATTCGAAATCTGGACCGGATATATATCGGGTCCGTCTGATTACGAAGGGTGGTCAACATACGCGGAACCAGAAGATCTCAGATATGCTGAACGTGACTCAAATACTCCCTGGCCATGGCCTGGAGGATGGTGGACACTTCGTGACCAGATCGATTACGGGAAGAAAGGTCTCTACGTCCTTTTCAATATGGCCAGTGAAAGAAAACTCTTCTTTCTCAAGAACCGTTACTCCATGACTGAAACACAGATAAATCGCGGACTTTCAGAGGCACCCTATGGCTGGATTATTCCGTCCGATCAGTTTGACTCAGCCGCCGTGAAGATCCTAATAGAAAAGTTGATGCAAAACGGCATAGAAGTCAGAAGAATTCATGAAGCTTTCTCCACAGAACACCGAACCGTTCCCGCAGGATCCTTTCTTGTTTTGATGTCACAACCTTATGGGAACTTTGCAAAAGCGCTTCTGGAAATCCAGCATTATCCCGAAAGTATATGGCCTTACGACGTTACTGCCTGGACACTGCCCTTAATGATCGGGGCAGAAGCGATCAGAGTAGACGATGCTTCAATCCTTGATGTCTATTCGACAGAAGTCACGGAGATCTCATTCCCAAAAGAATCTGGATTATTCGGTTCTGATGAAGACACCGGTATTCTTCTGTTGAGACGAACATCTTCTTATACTCCAAGAGCGATCAATATTCTTTCAGACACGAGTACAGAAATCCTGGTTCTCGCAGAGTCTTTCGATTTCGAAGCCACCACAGCCCATAAGGGGGATTTCATCATTCAAGGATATGAAACCACGGATCTTGAGTCACTTGCCAGAGATCTTGGCCTGAGGTTCTACAGAATTCACTCCTATGAGCTCCATCGGGCGCACACAGAACTCTTCAAAATGCCTCGAATTGCCCTCTACCATTCCTGGCTCGATCTGCGCGAAGAAGGATGGACACGCCTTGCCCTCGAAGATAACTTATTCACGTTTTGTCGCCTTAACAACAAGGCCTTGTTGGAAGAAGATCTCGCAAGCAGTTACGATGTAATCATTATGCCTGACGTTCGAAAATGGGCAGCCGTTAGTGGCTTTACACCAGGTACCTATCCCGAGCCTTACGTGGGCGGAATAGGCGATGAGGGTATCTCTCGCCTCCGTGAGTTCGTGGCAAACGGCGGAAGGCTCATCACCATAGGAAGAATCAACGATATTGTGTTCGAAGACTTTGATGCAGGGTTACAGCCTGTCGAAACCACTGACTCGTTTCATATCCCGGGTTCGCTCTTGAAGATATCAGTCAAACCCGATTACTTCGAGACACACCATTACGCGGAAAAACCCTGGGCGATAGCGATGTTTAGACCCGGATACACTGCTTTCGAGGTTCTTGACGAGAAGATTAGCATACTCTGTAAGTTTGATAGAGATTGCCTCATTGGTGGCTGGGCAGAAGGAACAACCCAGATTGAGGGCAAAGCAGCGGTTGTTATTTCTCCGTATGGCGAAGGGGAGATTGTGGCATTCGGATTCGATCCTACTTACAGATATCAAAGCCTCAACACTCTGCCTCTTTTCTTTGACAGCGTGCTTGGTGCAGATCGTTCTAGATGATCGAAACCGCTCATATGTGCCTGCTCACGGAGTATAATCGTTTTGCCAGAATGGAGGGAGATGAATTATGAAGAGACTTATCTTTTTGCTCACTGTGTTATTGATAGCTTCTACCGGGTTTTTCCAGTTCCAGTTTCTGGAACCAAAAGTTCTGCAAGACGGCACTGGAGAGTTATCGATCGGTGTTGAGTCATTTATCAAATATGGTGTTCTTGACCTTATGGAGGTCGGTCTCGCTCCTCTTCCTTACATAAAACTGGGAACGAATATCGGCAGTATATGGACAGCTTTGGGTTATGCTTATGTACCAGCAATCGGCTATCTCGACAATCTGAGCATGGTATTTCTCGGTCTTGGATACTATCCGGGGGCTTTTTCTTTTAGTCTTAGCACAGCATATGCTGAAGAGACAATTCCCGAATATTATGGCATGACAGAACTGACAGAAACCATAGAGAAATCTGTTGTCCTTCTTGGTGTTCTGACGCTTCACAACCACGAAAAGAACGGGGAAGTTAAGTTTACTGGAGGATTCAGCAGAAACCTGTCTCTTTCTACAAACATGGCATATATCGACATGAAGGTTGGGGGCAAATACCCCTGGGAATGGTGGATCTTTGACCATGTATCTATTTCAGGAGGTCTTGGTACCAATTTTCCATTTGAAGATCTCAGCAGTGTTGTGGTGCTTGGTAACGTAGGATTAGGCTTCAACCTCATCAGGTGAGCCTTGTCCGCTGTTGACTGCTAAATCTCTTTCTTCTTTCTGTAGATGGCGTATTTCAGATCGCCTGGAAGATGGTCTGTTCTTGCCCAAGAAACCATTTCCAGGGATAAGCCTGGATTATTACCGTTCACACGGAGCTCGCATATTGCACAGTTGTCAATGAACCTGTTCTTTCCGTCTGAATAGAAGGTTTCGGGATCAACGTTTCCGCACAGAAACGGGATGGTCATTGTCATGATGCCTCCATGAGAAACTATTACAGAGACTCCGTTATTATCACTTGAAATGACCTCACCAATTCCGCGTTTTGTGCGTTCCAAAGCGGTCAGGTGGTTTTCGCCACCGTCAAAAGAAACTTCACTCCTGCCTTCAATCCATTGCTGAAGAATGTGCTGATAGTAACCGTCTGTCTCTTCTGAGTTCTTCTTTCCTTCCAAACAGCCTGTATCCAGCTCTGCAAAATCCTCGACTTGAACAACCTTCTTCCCATGAGGTTCTGCGATAATCTCTGCTGTCTGTATTGCCCTTATGATATTCGATGAGAAAAAGGCCACATCTCGTAATCCGAGGAAGAACTCGCTTGTCCGCTTCGCCTGTTCCTTTCCGCGCTCCGTTAAGGGAAACCCTCCCGGCGAACTTGTGAAAACTCGCATTACATTAGATTGGCTCTCGCCGTGACGTACAAAATAGATTGTCTTCATTGTATCTCCTAACAGTATAGCCTCTATATAATACTACCAGATATTGAGCTGTAAGTCATCAGATGCTACCGCAACCCACATTTCTCACCTTTTCGACGTTGAACTCACCGGAATTATCGATTCGCGGCTAGAAACATCTTCGAATATCGTCTTGCCATTCGGTTCCTGCTGAAACCACACGGTCTTTGGTTCATCTGTTGTTTTCTACAGCACTCAGTCAGGACGAGTTAGTGGATGTGGATTGTCATTGAGATGTTATCCTGCTACTGTCCTGTTCAAATGTGAGCTATCTGCTCTTCAACGAAAATGTGTTCATCAAACAGCATACGAGGTATATCTCCGGGCAAAGGGACTACTTCTTATCCAAGATGCTTAACCAAAAGTAATCGTAGCTGTTCCAGCTCTTCGCGAAACCTGACGGAAGCTTTGTCCTTCATTGAAAGAAGCGTCATAACGCTTTCTATTACCTGTTCTTCAGAAATCTTTCCTATTTCGATCGCTGTCTCCACAGCGTATACCATATCAGACAGTGCCTGCGAAGGATCTGCAGGGAGTCTTGAAGAGACCAGGTTTCTTACGGATTCCTCTTGTTTGTTTCTCAGAGAGTTTTGCTGTTCTCTTATCGCTTCGTCTATCTCTTTCTTGAGATCTGCTTCAAGTTTTATTCTCTGTGCTTGAACGTTCTCCATCATGTGTGAAATCGTAGAAGGTCCTGTAAGAGCAATCCAGACTTCTGAATGTGAGAGCACCCAGGCGATAGCCAGCTGAACGCGTGTTACACCAATCTTTCGGGACAGCTCTTCCATCTTTTCAGAGATCGCAAGGGCACAATCAAGCTTCTCTCTCTGAAACAGCGGATCCATCATTCTAATGTCTCCGTGCTCGAATCTCCTCTCTCGATCGAAGCTCCCGGTAAGAATTCCCCTACCAGTTACACTGAAGGCGATCATCTTAAGAGCATTGTTTCGACATATCGGGAAGACTGTCTCCTTAGCAGCTGTAGATACAGCGCTGAATTCAGCCATCACCGCATACGGATTGCCTCGCTCACAGTACTCTCTTATTCTGTTGATGGGAAGATGACTTACTCCGTAATGCCTTATCTTTCCTTCACTCTGCAGGTCAGATAGCGCCTGTACTGTTTCCTC
>DLVL01000134.1 GCA_003444085.1 Kosmotogaceae bacterium
TCATATTTGGGGGGTCAGACCGCCTTATCGTCCCTTCCATCTCTTGCGTTCTGAAGAGCAAAGAAGGAAGAGATGGGACTATCCCTCTGAGAAGCTTCATAATACCGCGGCGTGCAGATTCGCTTGTTTCAAGCACATATGCCAAAGCGTCAGTAGCTACGTCTTCATTCACACGCGAAAATCGCTTCTGGATAATGTAGCTGAATATCGTCTTCATATCATCGCCTCCTGTCAACTGCTCCTTAACCCACAACTGCTTCTGATTCAAGGTTTTCCTGACACACTCTAGTCTAGGCGGTTGTGCTACTGAAAACAAGCGCCAATTTCCCCCATATGCCACAACTCATTTCAACGTCCAAGCCGCATACTCATCTATTCTTTGTTGATCTGATCCTCTGACTCGTCTAGGTTCTCAACCTCAGTGCCATTAACATCTTCTTCAGCCACTATCTTCCGTAATTCAGTAATATAGGGACGAATTGATTTCTCAAGTCGAATCATCGTATCTATCATCCAGTCCTGAATCTTCGGCCAATCCTCGCGATCGTTGCGATAACCACCTATTGACTCATCTATGGTCAGATACGACTTCTTCAGGTCATCACATCTCTTCCACTGTATTGGCCCACCAAAAGTCTTCTCCACTTTCTCTCTACGTTCATGAAGCCAATCGAATCTAACCTTGTTTGAAGTTTTTTCGCCTTCAAAACAGAATTGAACAGAAGAGCTACTCTTACGGATGGAAAAAGTATAGTGCACACTGCTGATTCCGCATCCAGTGGCAATCCAACTGTCAGATGATGCTGAGACATTTGAGAATAACTTGGATCTGGATGACATGCGCTCTAACAGACCTTCCCAGAATTTCCGTCGGAGGACTCTGCGGCCTTCTTCTTCTGCCCGATCCTGGCGCTCCTTCACTGCCTTTTCTCTGATCCTTATAATGTAATCTTCTGCCTCGGGAAGAGGTATGACTTGCTGGATATCAACGTATATGCGTTCTTCATCTTTGTATGGACGCAATCGTACGCAGCGTATGTCAAGATCTCTCTGATTGAGCCACATCACAGAAGTTGTTAATTCTCTCGTGAATTCTGCAGCAACAAGGACAATGCGAACATTCTGAGCGAATCTCTCCTCATCTGGCTCGTTCCACTCGAGAAACTCGAGTAGACTTTCAGATGCATTGATTTCTTTCTGGCAAGCCCTTAAATAGTCTTGATAAACTTCAACAGCCTTTTCGAAGGTCATGGCAGAAACCATTGCAGCATAACGTATGGCTTGCAACTCAGCATGCCCTGGATCTTTTGTTCGCTTGAGTTCTATCACCACGAGGTTTGCATCTTTGTCGACTCCAAGAAGGTCTATTTCACGTCTAGAATCTTCCCATTGATGAAAGCCTTCAGAGATTATCAGAGTGTCGGGACTGACAGTTTCTATGCGATCCTTGAGAAGTCTCTGCAGATCGTCGCGCTCCTTAATCCCGGCCTCTTCAAAAGAAGTCTGCCGAAGCAGGAAAATCATCTCTCTTCTAATCTCATAAACGGGCATTATCACTGCCTCCTTTATCAAGTATCCAAGCACAAAAAGGGTGAAAACAGCGTCCGTTTAGAAAGACAAGAAGTAGCTTGAGGCGATATACGGTTTCATCATACCCAAAACCCTGCTTCATAATCAACATTGTCTTAATAGGAGCTAACAAGAACAGGGGGAATCTCATGGTTCGCTGCTCCGGTTCTCCGAGTGAAGGCAGCATGAGAAGTGTAAAGGTCTCCGATTTCGCGGAGGAAAGGCAAAGCCAGTGTTTGAACGATTACTGTAGATGCCTATCAAGTTTTGATCCATACTGAAACAGTGATAGAATCATACAGGGGAAGTAAGGTTGTAGAGGTTGCATTTCATAAAGCAACTCGTTTTACCAAGTTGGAATATCAAGACTTCGTACTAATCGTTCACCAGCAGACCTCTCTGAAGTATCCAGCTTCCCTATACAGATACAGGAATTGCATGTGTTCAAATCTTGATGTGTCACAAAGGTATCTGGTTATTTGGGAACGCAGCAGTGTGACACAGACAATGTGTTTTTGTACATCAAACTCTTGAGAAGGAGCTAGAGAATGAGAAAGACGATCAAGACAGACATCAACAAGGCTTTTGATCACGTTAAACACGTTCAGGCGATTATGACGCTTGTGGAACAAGGATTATCCAGAAGAGAGATCTCAAGGCAAATTGAAGAAGAAAACCTGCTGTCAATAGATTCGCCAACCGCTCGGCAGACAATCAAGAACAGTCTATTTCGACATTATATTGAGCCGTTTGACGTTAAAACACTCAAGACGCTTTCAAAGATCTTCATTTCTGAAAAGCTACCTCTTCAAGTTAAGAGAGAGCTTCTTTTCGTTTTTATGTGCGAAACAGATGATTTAGCGAAGATTCTGACTCTTGATATCCTCTATCCTGCTTATGCGAACGGAGAGGGAAGCATCTCTCGGAGGGACATGGCTGATTTCGTCTCGAAAAAGACAGGTTATGCAGATCTGACAGTCAGCAAGTGCGTGGGAGGTTATCTTACTCTCACGAACCGCATAGGAATAACAAGCCTAGATAACTCAACAATCAGACTCAATTTCTTCCAAGCCAAGAAGGAAACGTTCACGATCTTGCTCTTCTTGCTTTTTCAGAAAAAGATGACGCCAGCGAAGATCGTTCGCGCGGAGACGTTTCGCTTCCTTCTGCTTGATGAACTGGCAATCGTAAGACATCTACAGAGCTTGGCGTCACAAGGCCTTGTAGATTTTGCCATGGCTGGCGGTGTTATCCGGCTCGAACCAAAGATCGAGTTTGAGGGGGTGCCAGATGTCCTTAAGCTCTGATGCAACACTTGAAGAAAAGATCACAGAACTTCAGAAGATTCTACGCGAACCACATTTGATTCCATCCCTTTCTCAGGGTTCTCGCATAGTTCTGCTAACTGTTGAACCAAAGAAAGAAAAAGTCGCCATGGATAGAATAGAACAACTTTATGAAGGCCGATTCAGTAAAGTGAACGTCGCGAAGGTCTTGGTTGAAGCAGCTGACGACTATGGCCTTGCACAGCTAAGAGAAGACATGGAATTCTTCGGAGAATCCTTTGTTGAGGAGTTCAGTCAGAAACTGCAACAACGGATTATTACGGAAATACTGAGGGCTTCTGAAGAAGGGGAATTTGTTGTTGTTCACAGACTCGGCATTCTCAATGGATTGCTAAGACTGAACCCAATAATCGAGCCGCTGGTAACAAGGCTTAAGAAACCGGTGGTTGTAATTTACCCAGGAACAAGACGCGATGAAGAGCTCTGTTTTCTTGATTCAAGACATACAGCATCTGTATACAGAACAGCGAAAATATAGGTTCTCATAGGAGGGAACGCGATGCCGGTTCTCAAATCAGTTTTTGTGCACGATATCGAACAGGAAACGCCTCTGGTGGTGAAGACCGAGGTCAAAGATACCCAGCAGATTATGGACGAAATCTCTCAGTATATTGTTACCAGACAGATCGAAAACCATTTGGAAGTGTTTCTTCAGGAGTATCTGAATCCTTCCACAGAAAAGATCGGATCATGGATATCTGGTTTTTTTGGCTCAGGGAAATCGTACTTTGCCAAGATAATAGGATACCTTCTTAAGAATGAAACCCTTCCCAACGGGCTTACAGCCAGAGAGCACTTCATGCAACGCCTCGTGGGCTGCGACAAGAGAGACTTCATTAAGGGACAACTTGATGCTCTGGCTAAAGTTCCAACAGAGACCATTATTTTTGAAATAGTTGCGGAGAGCTCAATGGGAAACGAAAGAGTATCTCAAGTCCTCTTCAAGAAGCTTATGGAGCACGTTGGTTACTCATCATATCCACGAACGGCGGTTATGGAATACGAGATGAGCCGGCAGAACTACCTGCAACCTTTCAAGGACTTTTTGGAAAGACAAGGTGATATATACGATCAGGTAGTGGAAAACACCGGTGAATTCAGAAAGCATGCTGAACAATTCCTTGTGCAAGAGCGTGATTTTACACAGGAACAGGCAAGCGAATTTCTGAAAGATGCTGTATCGAAATTCAATAGTCTTACCGCTGCTGATTTTGCTCGGCATTGTGTTGACTATGCAAAGAGAGTAAATAAGCGTCTCACTTTCATAGTAGATGAAATGGGTCAGTATGTAACATCAGAGAAGTCAGATGACAGGATATTGGAGCTTCAGGGCGTGATTCATCAGCTTTCAACACTTGGCAAAGGTGCCGTGAGATTGGTTGTTACAGCCCAAGAGAAGCTTGATAATCTTGTTTCAGATCAGTTCGATAAACGTAAACGCGATAAGTTAATTGATCGCTTTGAAGTACGTCTCGATCTCACATCTGAGAACGTTGATCAAGTAGCAAGAGAGAAACTCCTCTACAAGAAGACAGATTCAAAACCTCTCTTTGAAGAGATATTCAGCAAGAACGAAGGAAATCTCGCAACAATGTCGAATACAAAGAGCAGCTATCCTTCACTACGATCTGTAGAGAAGTTCATGGAGTATTACCCGTTTTTTGAGTATCATTTCAGAATGCTGCCCGATCTTATTCAGTCCAGTACGCGAAGTACTTACGCGGCAGCCACTCCGCGACGCTTTGTCTTCATAGTTGATCACATTCTCAAAAGACTCAAGGAAGAACAAGTCGGCAGGGTGGTGAATGCAGTGGATCTATTTGACGCTTTGGGCACTGCTTTCTTCGGCTCAGGCATAGTAAGTCAATGCGAGAGTGTAGACAAAGACTTTCAGGCGACATCGATCAAAGCCTCAGACATAATGAAGACCCTTGAGATTACTCGCAGGCTAGATCACATTAGAGCTGATTACGAAGTAGTTACCAGATTACTGACAAAGACGGCTGACCAGAAGCAACACGTTCTGCAGAAGGATGTCACGGAGATGATAAAAGCGCTTGAGCGGGGTCGCTATGTGAGTGTTCTCGATGGCGAAATCAGCATAGTTACAGACGTTGAAAGAGAGCTCATAGAGTTGATCGAGAAACAGACAGTTGCTATGGCAGACATTGACAAAGAAATCGTGAAGAACCTAAGAGACATAGTTAACCTCAAAGAAGTTAGGCACACAAGCGATGCTCCCTCAATACCTGTCGGTTGGGAGTACAAGACAACAGAGTTCATCAGTAGACGGGGCGGTATCCGCGTTCAGATTCGCGCCTTTGGTTCAGTAGTTTCAGAGACTCTTGAAGCGGAATCTGTTTCAAAGCATGATACAGTTTATGTCATTGCAGCACAGCAGAACGCAGTGGAACAAGCCGCAAGAGAAGCTCTCAAACTGGAACAAGCACTGAACGAGTTTCGAAGGATGAGAACAGACCTGCCTTCTCGAGAAATCATGGACAGATATGGAAAGGTTCTGGAGGAGAGGAAAAGATCCCTTTCAAGCCACATACGATCAGCTCTTGATAAAGGTGTCACTCTCTATCATGGAACACAACAGTCACTCCAAGTGAGTCTCGTAGAATCTGTGAAGAGAGTCATTGCTGAGAGTGTAATTCCTTCACTTTACAGCAGTATCACTTCTTACAGTGCAAGCAGATCTGACGTTGATCATGTGTTGACATTTCAGCAGAAGAAGCTTCACGAGATCCGCAGAGATCCAGACCACGAAGTGTTTGAGCCTTCAGGAGAACTGATAGACACCCACAAGATTATCTCACCTGTCAGAAGGTTTCTCTCAGAACCAAAAAAGGGATCTGACATCCTTGCGTATTTCTGTGCTCCTCCGTATGGTTGGGCTGAAACCACGATATGTTATGCCTTGGCCGCCCTCATGCGTTCTGGCAAGCTAGAAGTCAATGGAATTGATGCATACAACGATGAAAAGGTCCGTAGAGTGCTTACTACTCCATCAGAGCTGAAAGATGCTTCAATTAGGCTTACTGAATCGCTTTCCATAGCAGATAAACAGAAGCTGATAGATGTAATAAGACTGATAAACCCAGACAGTTCGATCCATTTGTCTGCAGCAAAGAGCACTATTGCGGAAGAGCTAAAAGTCTCTCTTTCTTCCATGATTGAGCGCATGAAGAACGTAGAGCAGAGATTCAAAGAAATCGGAGCCGAGTGCGATCTCAAGACGGCTAACATGGTTCGCCTAAGAAACATCTTACAGGGAGCCTATTCAGAATCCTTGCAAGACGTTATTGCGTTAACCGCTGAGATCAAAGAAGCTCATGAAAGTCTCCAGCAATCAGAAGAACTGCTCAACAAGAGCTTTAGCACATACAGATCTGAGGCATCATTCCTCAACGAGCTAAGAAATGAGATCCAGAAACGGTCTTTCACACCAGATAATGAGGAGATTATCACAAGCCTCGTATCTGAATACGAAAAGATGATCAAAGAACCGCTCGCCTGGGAAAAGCGTATTCACGAAGTTTTTGGAGAAATCAGACAGGAGTACTTCAAACAGTTCAAGATCGCCCACTCAAAGCGAAATGAGACTGCCAAAGAGCTTAGCGACTATCTCGAGAATATAGCAGATAAGCAAAACAAACTTGGAGACAAAGCTTCTGAACAAGATTGGTTCATTAAGGCAAGAAGGAAAGTATCAAAATGCTGTGAAGAGCCCGAGATCGAGTTTTCTACAAGCTGCAAAAACTGTCGTTATAGTCTGAAAGAATTGCTACTAGAGGAGGGTAATCTCGTAACGCTCTTGTCAGAAACCCAGAGGTATTTCAAAGACTTCATGGCAAAGAAAGACGAACCTGACAATGGAAGAGAGACAACGCTAACACTTAAGAGCACCATGCGGGTTTCCGATCTGAGAGAAAAGATCTCGAACTTGTCTGACGATACCACAGTTCATCTAAGATTAGAGGACTAACATGGCAGATCTTGAAAAGACTATCATCAAAGCAAGAGAGAAGCTTGAACAAGCATATCTTGTTCTGCTGAAATCTGCTGGATTTCTTGAATCCAAGGATGTTGGCAAGTCTATTCCTGGCTATGAGGAGCTGCGAGAGAAGATAAAGCCTGTGATCGAAGCAGATCAT
>DLVL01000133.1:0-692 GCA_003444085.1 Kosmotogaceae bacterium
TCTTTCCACTTATCTGTCTTTTAGCAATTTCCTTTTGAGGCAATAGCAGTCATCTAGTATAATATTATTAGATTATTGTTTAATTGTCACATAATAATGTGGTTCGACAGAGGAGACGATGGCTTGAAACTCCACGATGAGCAACTTGAACAATCTTCAGTAGAAGAATTCAGACAGGAGACAACGAAGGTTAGAGGATTGTCCGAACTCTTTGCGGTTCTTGGTGATGAGACGAGGACAAAGATCGTCTTTCTGCTGTCTCTACATCCTCTTTGCACTCATGACATTGCAACTATTCTCGGGGTCACTTTACCCACGGTCTCCCATCACCTCAGGATAATGAGACTTATGCGACTAGTCAAACATGTCAGAAGAGGGAAACGGGTGATCTATGAACTCAATGACCATCATATTGTTGACCTCATAAGAATTGCAATGGATCACTACAGTGAAACGGAGCATGAAGAATGAAAAACTGTGTTCCAGGCAAAGTGACAAAGCTCAGAGTCACAGGCCTTGATTGTAGTAGTTGCGCACTCAAGATAGAGAAGGCTCTTTCGATAAGGAATATCAGTCACAGTTTTGATCCTCTTTCAGCGATTCTTACGGTTCGTGAGAAAGATGTATCTGAAGTTACGAGGATTATAAAGAAGACAAATCCGAGTGTCAAGATTGATACAACTGACAATCAT
>DLVL01000133.1:978-3955 GCA_003444085.1 Kosmotogaceae bacterium
CTCATCCTCTCATATCTGATTGCTGGTTTGCCTGTTCTTGTGAAGACCTGGAAGAACCTTCTTGCCAGAAAGCTGTTTGACGAAAACTCGCTGATGACCATAGCTACTATATCAGCGATTATCATTGGGAAGACCGTTGAGGCTGTTGCCGTAATGTTGCTCTATGCTGTAGGTGAACTCCTGCAACACACAGCCGCAAATAGTTCAAAGAAAGCAATCAAGAACCTTATCAACGAACTGCCGGAGTTTGGAAATCTTCTTGTCGATGGGAAAGAGCTTCGTATACACGTCGGTGAAATCTCTATCGGAAACAAGCTGATTGTGAAAACTGGCGAAAGGGTTCCTGTCGATGGAACGGTTGAAGAAGGAAGGGCTATGCTTGATATGTCATCACTCACAGGAGAGTCTATTCCCGTAGAGGTCGAAAAAGGAAATGAAGTCTTGTCTGGCTCGATCAACAAAAATGGAGTTCTAATCATTGTTGCAAAAAGACGTGCTTCTGACTCTGCCTTTCAGAGAGTTGTTGATCTTACAGCATCTGCTTCAAAGAAGAAGTCCAAAACGGAGTTAACGCTTAGAAGGTTCGCTGAAGTCTATACTCCACTCGTGGTTTTTTTGGCTGCTGCGGTAGCGCTTGTCCCCCCACTATTCATGGGAGCACCTTTGTTGGAATGGACGTACAGGGCTCTGGTTCTTCTTGTCATCTCGTGCCCCTGTGCCATGTTGATTTCTGTACCACTGACTTACTTCAGCGGTATCGGAGCCCTCTCCAAAATAGGAGTCCTGATGAAAGACGTACATGTTCTTGAAGCCGCCGCGAAGGTATCAACAGTGGTGTTTGACAAAACCGGAACGCTCACCAGCGGACTACTGAAAGTGAAAAGCATCAGTTCTTTTAATGGTTATGATGATGCTGAGATCATCCATATGGCAACACTCCTTGCCAAGAATTCCAATCATCCAGTAGCAAATGCGATAAAGGAGATGCATTCACAGGAACTGGAAGAGAACCAGGTTTCTGACTTTCAGGAGTTCCCTGGTTTCGGTATTGTTGGGAAGATTGGTGAACGGCATGTTGTTCTGGGAAATGCGACGCATCTTGAACGACTCGGAGTCGCCTGCAATATCAGGAGTTCTGACAGTACAACTGCCTACCTCGCTATAGACAGCGAAATAGCTGCTGTGATAAACCTTTCCGATAGCATAAGAGAAGACGCACGCGGTGCCATTGACACACTAAGAAGAATAGGTATAGATGAAATCATCATGCTCACTGGAGACAAAAAACCTGTCGCAGAAAATGTTGCTGAGCAGATCGGAGTAGATAGAGTGTTTGCAGAAGTTCTCCCGGAGGGAAAACTCACAGTCGTTGAAAAGCTGCACCGAAGACGCCACAATTCAGATGAAAGAAGAGTCATGTTTGTTGGTGATGGGATAAATGATGCGCCGTCGATAGTTCGTTCAGATGTTGGAGTGGCCATGGGCGGACTTGGTTCTGATGCAGCAACTGAAGCTGCAGACGTGGTAATCGCAGATGATTCACCGTCAAAAGCTGCCATAGTGATCGTACACGCAAGAAAAACCAGGAGAATCGTCCTTCAGAACATATTATTCACAATCGGTGCAAAAGCGGTCTTCCTTGTTCTTGGGAGCATTGGGATAGCCACGATGTGGCAGGCTGTCTTTGCAGATGTTGGCGTAACTCTAATAGCAATTCTAAACGCGTTTCGAGCCTTCAAGCTGAATGATCACTCCAACTGATATTTCCGACTCCGAGCTTAACTCTGTGGGTGACGTTTCCCCGGCCGGTGAAGAACACAGATTTGGTATTGAAGTTAGAGCAACACATAGACCTTCAACAGATACAACAAACATAATAGGTGAAATTACACAGACTCAATAGTAATAATAGTAATATTTGTAGAGGTATTAGAGAAAGGATATCTGTAAGTCAGTTCTCCGGCTTCCCGGGATTTGGTATCTTCGTGATTCTCAGAACTTGATACGCGCCATTATTATGGAGTCTGAAAACTCCTTCTTGTCAGGATAATACCTGTCCTTTATCAGCCTGCCCTCTTCTACAAAGCCAAACCTTCTGTATAGTTTTATTGCTCTGTAGTTGTCTGAAACTACCTTAAGGACGACCCGAAAGATACTGTTTTCTGATGCCCAGTTCAACATTGTTCTCACCAGGGCAGCTCCCACACCACGCCCCCAATATGCCTGGAGAACACCCATCGCGAATTCTCCCTGGTGTTCATATCTTTTGAGATGGTTTCCATGAAAAGCAAGACTCGCGATCACTTTCTCTTCAGCCTCTGCCACAATGAAGAGGCTCTTGTCATCATCGAGCATCTTCTTGATGAAGTGTCGCTCCTGTTCAGGAGTCATCTTTAGTTCCCCAGCCTCTCTGAGCATGTACTCAGTTTCACTGTCAAGCTGACGCATGAGCTCAAGGATCTCTGTGCTTTCGTCAGGGTCAGGGTTGCGTATCACAAAAGCAAAGCCACTCGTATCAATACTCTTTGCATCAATATGAGCCATTTCTCAAACCCCCGTTTCACGGGTAATCCAATCCGTTGCTTTCTCACTCTGTCAGTTAGTGAGATCAAAGACTCATCTCAATAATAGCTTAGCACAACAACGCTGTGAAACCTTCGGAGCAAGCCTTGAAGCACTCTCTCTCGAATGAAAAGACCCGACTCGGATTCTTTAAATCAGAATTGCCTTTGCATAACTGTTTGCTCATTGAATCTCTGGAACCAGATAGACTGCCACCGTGGTTCTTGATGAAGGCTCATACCTTGCACCTAACTCAAAACCAGTTATGAGGTCGAGCTGTTTGACCAAAACAGGAAAACCACCTACGCGTTACTTAAGAAAGTCGAGATAGGTTTAAAGAGAAGGTCCAATGAATGCCTTCTTTATAGACTCAACACTCATAAGAAAAACAGTTATACACACCGTCATAAGTAGT
>DLVL01000118.1 GCA_003444085.1 Kosmotogaceae bacterium
GACAAGGTAAACACGCTTGTCGGAATGAATGTTCTGGCAGTCAATCCTGATGACACCAGCCTGGTCGCGGCTTTCGCCTACGACCGCGGAGGCGGAAAGAGAATCGCTTTTGTCGGACCATATGACAGCTTCGGCGATGAAGCGCTGGAAAAGCTTATTATACAGGCAGTCATATGGGCAGCTGGCTACGAACTTCCTCCAGAAATACTGAGAGTTGATCCTTCTGCCACGTACGAGACATATGAATTGGCTGGGAATCAGCTGAACACTCATTAGGAATTATCGTAGATATTGACTGACAATTACCAGTAAGAGAAGCCGGGTATTTTGATCTTACTGATCTGAATGCCCGGTTTTTCTCATTCCTCTCTGAAGATCCGCTCAAAAACAATATCAACCAACGAGTACTCACTGCCTTTTTTCTCTATCCATCCCATTTTCTGCAGCACCGTCAACGCGTCCGATACTCTCGACTTGGATACGCTGTCTCCGCTTGCCTGAAAGGCTTTCAGGACTGAGGAGAATTTCGTAGCACCCAGTGCAATGAACTGCAGAGCGAGTAGATATCTTGGACTCCGTTTCTTAAGCTCGGCCAGTTCTCTTCTAAGCGTGAGTTTTGCAGTTCTGAGCGCCTCCTTCAAAGCTTCGTCATGATCCTTTCCTGTTCTATGCAATCCATACTGGATCAAATGACCAACGATACCATCAAGAAGATCTTGCGCTGCTTCGAGTTCTTTCCTTAATACGTTCATTCCCGATTCCCGAAGGGCTGAATCTAGAAATCGGAGAGCTTCTTCTTTCGTAAACGGACGCAGTCTTATCTCATTCATGTACCTGCCGTGAAGCGGATTATCGTAATCATTGAAACCCAGGAAATCGTACAGAAATCCTATTTCTGAACCGGTTAAGAGAAACCTTATGTTTTCAAGATTGTCGTAGGACCAGGCGATGAGATTCTGTATGCTTTTGCCACCCCTGTTGCCGTAATACCTGAAATACTGTGCTTCATCAATGGCAAGGACAAATGGTTCTCCAGAACTGTCAATCTTGTCCAGGATGTCGCTGAATGTAGCTTTTCTCCAGTCAAAGCTTATACTGTTACCCATTACTGAGATTCCTTTCACTTTCTCAAGAAGGCCTCTGAGTTTCTTCGCAACGGACCTCTTTGTCAACTGCTTTTCAAGAGCTGCCGCGAGATCCATCTTGCCAATCGAACCAGATGAATCTGAATACACCCTTCGAACATCTATCTGGACAGACACATACTCTATTTCGGACAAAGCAACTTTCATCAAAGAGGATTTCCCTATTCTTCTCATCCCGGTTATCAGTGTGATCGGGTTGATCGTAAGGGATCTCTTCAGGGCTTCTAATTCCTGCTCTCTTCCAAAAAGATCGTCGGCTTTGCTCTTTGGTTTTGGATCAAGAAGCATTTTCTTCACTCCTTCTCATGAATCGCTTTAGCATTATCTGTTCTGGTATCAGAACCAGTTCTGATACCAGACTTATCTTATCACATGGCGATATTCGGTCTATATGCTTACATAACTTGTGATAGAGTGATATTGAGGAATTCGTGCTACAGTGACTCAGAGTGACTGTAACAGGCAATTCTGCACAGGCGGTGTTTCAGTTGAGAGGAAGCTTCGAAGAGTTACTATCTGAAGTGGCTGAAAATTCAAAGAGAACGACGGGCAATAACCCAAGCTACTTTGCTTTCTTCCGTAACCTGCTACATCAAATCAAAGAGAGTGCTCTTCTTCTCAACCTTCTCAGAAATCTGGAAGACAACGATCACATAGGAAGACTTTCAGCGCTGACACGACTCGGGGAGATTACAGGCGAGCTAGATAGCTCCGGTGCTTCTACTCTTTCAACGAAGGAGGAGAAAGAAGCCTTCTTTCGTGGCAGAATTCTTGGTTGCAGTCATCAAATGGATGAGTCGATCAGGGAGATATCGGAGGATCTGTCCGATTATTTGCCGTTGTTTCATCTCCTTGCGAGCCTGGATGATCGTTCAACAGAAGCTGTTATTCGTGAGCGAATCCCCCGCGACCCACATAGCACTGTCCCAGCACTCCAGTTATCAGCATTGGTTGGATGGAAGCTTTTCTCTGAAAGAGATATCCAAAGAATAATTGACTGCAATGAATCAAACCACCTGTTATTGAGGTCGGCCATTGACTATGCTGGTGAAATCGGCTTCAAAGAACTTCTGAAGTATAACCAGCACCTTGCCAAGCACGAAGATTGCTCTGTAATATACTCATATCTCGATGCTCTTGCCTGTTCCGGAGATTTAGAGATTTCACTTCTTTCAGATATTCGTGACTCATTACCACCAGCAATGAGAAGTTTCACAGAGGCACTGATCAGTTCTCGGAATGATCTTCATTTGGAATTCTGTGCCGAGGAGGCAGGTAAAATCATCCTGGCTCAAACTGTCTTTCATGGCGATCCTTCACAGGCAGGAAAAGGCAGTGCAGGTGGTGTTGGAACTCTTCTTTCTGCACTTGCTGAAGAACTTCCTTCCAGTAGCAGGATTTGCGGAGTCTGTACTATAACTGCTGTGCCCACGAGATACTGGAAAAATAATATGAAGACATTTGAGCGACTGTCATCTGATCACACAGTTATGAGAATTCCTATTTGCTCAGAACAAGGAAATGAACAGGGTCTGTTTAGAAAGCTCTATCCGGAAATCTTGCTGCGGCTTCGTCATTCAATGAAGCACTTCAATGTAAGGCCCAATGTCTTCCATCTTCGTTATGCGGACTTCGCCACGCTTGCTGCTTCAAGGATCGCCAGAGAAGTGGGGGCAAAGATTATATTCACAGTAACCCCCGACCCTCACAGAAGGCTCTCCTCAAGCATGAATACTCACACAGATCTATCAATCGAAGGAGCCTCTAAAGAACTGACAAAGGTCTTTATCTCAGACTGGCTGATTCGGTTCTCGAATGGTCTGATCGGAATTGGGGGCGAACGCAGCAAGACTGAGCTTGAAAGCTTCTTCCCCGAACTGAATGATCGCAACTCAGCGACCAGCAAAAAGCTGATGATGCTCCCCGAAGGAGTGATCCCGGGAGAGTTCTGTCCTCTGATCAACAGAAGTACAGCAGCAGAGAGGCTTCTCTTTGATTCCACAAGAGGTCACAGGCTCAGCTTCGAAAGACAGAATAAGCCGACAATTCTGACGGTAGGCAGACTGAATCCCCTGAAAGGACAACACAGGCTTGTGAAAGCATGGGCGAATTCCCAGCTCTCGAGCATTTTTAACCTGGTTCTTATAGGCGGTGATCTGGAGTCACCATCAGATGAAGAACAAGAAGTACTTAACGATATACATTCAGCGCTACTGAATCGCAGCGATCTTAAGGGAGCCTTTTGCCATCTTCCAGCGCTTGAAAACAAAACTGTACGTTGCCTACAAAATGCCCTTGCGAGTACTCACGCTCATGGAAATGTGAATATCTATGTTGCGCCATCATTGAAAGAAGAATTCGGTTTGGCGATTCTTGAAGCCATGTCCGCTGGCTTTCTGGCAGTTGCTCCCCAAGTCGGAGGCGTGAGTACTTACATTAGGCATGGGATGAATGGTTTCTTGATAAACACAGCTACATCAGAGACTATTAAGAAAGATCTTGAACACATTTTGCTCGAAGGAAACTACTCGAGCGAGGATTTGAGGAAGATCGCCGAT
>DLVL01000085.1:0-345 GCA_003444085.1 Kosmotogaceae bacterium
GCCCTCAAAACCCTACCCCCTGTTTTCCATTGAAACTACTCAGGAATCGCCAATTATTGTAAGCCAGCCTTTTACGCACAATGGATCCCAGCTTTGCTCGATCAACACTGCAATTGCCCCATCTCTATACGTGAAATCTACAGGATATCCGTTCAGATCAATAAGAGAAAGGGTTTCTCCACTGTGGCTCATCTTCTCGATCTTTCCTGAGACCGCATGAATCGCATAAACATGGTCATCAGTGACGAAGATCTGCGAAGGCCCTCTCCCCGATGTACTGAAGTAATCTATCTCATCGGTTGATGGATCAATCCTGGCTATTCTGTGAGAGCCTGCAGAAGGAAT
>DLVL01000085.1:547-3212 GCA_003444085.1 Kosmotogaceae bacterium
CATAAAGAAAGACATAGGAAGGTCGTCTGCCGAAATTCTCAACATTTCCCACTACCTGACCGTAAACATCCATAAGGATCAGGCTCTCTTCTGTAACATAATCGCCCTTGAGAAGACTGTAGTTGTAGTAGAGAGGTATATACAGAAGCTTGTCGTCAGTAGCGACACTGAGTGCCTGAACAGGTAATTGTGATCTGAAGACGATCTTCTCCGTATGAGTATCTACGACAATGAGTTCTTCATCGAAAGAAAGCAGTGCAATCATCCCATTTATTGGTGTACCTGTTACCAGTCGGGATCCTGTAGGTATGGTTGAAGAAATCGTCCAGCCCCATGGAGAAGCGAAGGCTTCTACTATCAAAAGATTACCGCTTCTGAATCCGAGCAGATAAAGCCTCCCGTCATGGTAAATTACTTCTTCAACTCCTTCATCCTCAAGTCCTTCAATCCTCCTGACGACGTTAAAGCCTTCATCCATTATCACCAGTGACGAATCACCTTTAACAAGTGCAACATAATAGGTACCCACGTAGTTCTCTACTACCGTCAGGCTGCTCGGAAGGTTACCCAGTTCAACAGTGCTTCTTAGTGACATAGGGACCGCACAAACTGCAATAAGCGAGATGAAGACCACCACAATAATGGAGCTTCTGATCATTGGCGATCACTCCCCACCAGGTAGACGATGAGGTCGCGCTTGAATGTTGCGGCTTCATCGAAATCACGCGTGTAAATATCGATTCTCTTGCCGCGAATAGAGCTTCCGGTGTCCTCCACAATGAAGAATCCACCATTGGGGGCATCAGCAAAGAAGGGGATGTACACAATACTGCCCATCGGGAGTATTGAAGGATCGGCTGCAATTGTTCTGAATTCCTTGACAATGGATCCACTTGCGGTCATTCTGAAAGTTGGTGAAGTTGGGTTCTTGCCATCGTCCCATTCTGTATACATTGTTGCTTCAAATACGCCGATTCTTTCGAAAAGGATCTCCGCCGGGTCTATTGGAGTGTCGTTCTTCCAGAACTCAAAATGAAGATTGTGAGTTCCTATTCCTGTGCTTCCGATAATGTCACCTTTACTTACAAACGAATCTTCAGAAACACTTCGATTCTTCAGACGGCCGTAGACGGTTCGTATGCCCTGGCCGTGGTCAATAATGATCGTTTCCCCGTATAGATCGTTTATCTTTTCCGAAAGGATTACTCGCCCGGGAAGAATTGCCGTTACAACGGAACCTGGTTTCACAGAGAGGTCTATCCCGGGATTTGCATAGCCATAATCAAAAGAACCAAAAGACGATTCAATGGCTTCTATGAGATTGGAGTAATCTGTTCCAAGTCCGAAGTGCTCTCCGATATAGCCCTGATTGAGCAACTCCTGTATCGAGACAGGGATCAGTAGCTCCTGGCCCGTTTTGATCAAAGAGGAATCACCAAGCCAGGGATTAGCATCTCTGATTTCCCCAATGGTGGTTCCGTACGCCCTGCTTATCCCCCAAAGGGTATCTCCTGATCTTACCGTGTAGATCGTATGGTCTGCTTCGACTATTTCATCAAAGGCTACTGAACCAATCTGACTCCTGATATCTGAAAGATCGGCAAGGATCAGTTCAAGCTCCTTGCCGCTATATCCTTCAGAACGACTGTCGAGGTCATTCTCCATTCTTTCGATTCGCTGGGCGAGTTCAAGGATTTTCTCAAATGATTCGCTGGAATGATATTTGATCTGTCTATGAATGTCCTGAAGCTCTCTTTGCACAAGCATTGCCTGCATTGAAGTACTGACGAGCAGGTCAATCTGTTCGTAGATAATCTCAATCTGTTCCTTTGTTTGGGGATCTATCTGTGAATAGTCTTCAAGAGCGGAGCGAAGTAACTGCACCTCTTTGAGCAAATCGTTCAGGAGTGATTGTTCTTGTTCGGCTCTCTGTATTTCATCGAGGACCATAACATGTGAATTGAGCCTTGTGAGCTCCCGCTCGATATTCTTCAGTCGCTGCTGCTCAACAAGAATGTCATCTGTCTTGCTTTCCAGGGAATCAATCCGCGTGAAAAAGTCGTCACGAGTTACCCACAACCACGAACAACCGGATAGTGGAAGAGAAATGATGATAAGTGAAACAACAAGAAGTGCTGAAAACACCCTCATTATATCCCTCCGACCACAAAAATCAGAAAATTCTCTATCAAAGAGACTTTCTAAACCAAGTCAAACAAAACGAGGCGGACGAACCGCCTCGCCAAATTCAGGAAACCTTGTCTTTAAGATCCTTTCCTGCAACAAATTTGGGGACTCTTCCTCCAGGAATCATAATGGATTGTTTTGTTCTTGGATTGACTCCGCGTCTCTGCTTTCTGTTCGCAACCATAAATGTTCCGAACCCAACTAGCCTTACAACATCACCCTTATTCAGCGCTTCACCTATCGTCTCAATAAACGAATCAAGAACTATTCCTGTGTCCTTTTTTGTCAAACCGGTCTTGGTTGAGACGGCTTCGATCAGTTCTTTCTTATTCACCAATATCCCCCCTTTCTTGAAGATGACGCATATATTCTACCATTCAGCGCTTCAAATACAAAAGTGACTTGAACGCACAATATAGAGCATAAAAGGCAGACAAGCGTAGATCACCACTTAGAGTACTGTAGGGGCAGAACACCG
>DLVL01000146.1:0-2274 GCA_003444085.1 Kosmotogaceae bacterium
AAGACCACAACGATAAAGATGATCGTTGGACTTCTTCAGCCAACTTCCGGAAGCATAAAACTGTTTGGTGAAAACATGAGCCCCGAGAACACAGCGCTCAAGAAGAAGATCGGCTATGTGGCAGATGAACCATTGGTCATGGAGAAACTGACAGGCGTTGAGTACATCAAGTTCATCTGTGACGTATTTGATGTTCCCGTCTCTCTCAGGGCAACGAAGACAGAACAGTTGCTGAAAACGTTTAAGCTGGAATCTGCAATCAGGGATCCCGTATCAACGTACTCTCATGGGATGAGACAGAAACTCTCATTGATCTGCGCACTCGTACACGATCCAGATCTCTGGATCCTGGATGAACCAATTGTCGGGCTCGATCCGAAGTCTGCTTTCTTGCTCAAACAGATGATGAGAGAGCATGCTGATGCCGGCAACACCGTATTCTTCTCTACACACATCATGGAAATCGCGGAAAGGGTCTGTGACAGACTCGGGATAATCGGTGATGGCGAACTCAAGTTCGTGGGAACGGTTCAGGAACTGAGAGAGCTCAGGGGCGAAGGTAGTCTTGAAAAGCTATTCCTGGAGGTGACTGCTGGTGAGGATGAAGAAAGTGACTTCTCTTATCTCGGTACTCGTTGACAGTCATTTCGGCATCTCAACGAAGAAATACACCTACTTCACGAAAAAGCAGCGAATCTGGGAACCGATAGTAATTGGCGGTTCAATCCTGGTAGTGATTTTCGCGCTATATCCTCTCTATCACCTGTTGATGAGAAGCATGATGGATCAGTACCTCCAGCTGGGGCTCGAGAACCTGTTCATAACTACCTCTGTCCTGTTAACTGGTTTTCTGGGATTCTTTTTCGGCATCTTCTTCATGGTGAATGCGCTCTTCTTCTCGAAAGATATGAGAGTCCTGGTACCTCTACCGTTATCTCCCTCTGAAGTAATCAGTGGAAAGATGTTCATAGTCTTTCTTGATCAGATGTTCATCTCTCTAGCTTTGCTCATGCCACCGCTGATTTACTTCGGCGTTCGGACGGGAGCAGGAATACACTACTGGTTATACGCAGCGGTAGTCTTCTTGTTGTCTCAGGTTTTCCCCGTGACGTTCATAGGACTAATACTATTGCCACTTTCGCGATACGTAAAGATCAACCGCTACAGGGACTTCCTCGTCTTCTTCATCAGCGCGGTACTTCTCGTGGGAGTCCTGGTGATGGTCGGAGTGATGGGCAGGATGGAAGGCACAGACCTTACCTCAGAAGGATTGACACGCATGCTGGCAGACCCTGATGCCCTGATTAGTCGGGTATCTGTGATCTATCCACCCGGCTTGATCGCAGTGAGAGCTCTTACGACAGGGGTTTGGAAAGGTCTTCTCTGGACTCTTTTCTACTTGCTCATGAATCTTGGCGCATTTAGCCTGCTAGTGCTACTGGGAAAGAAGCTTTACTACCACACGTACACCGAGCTTCAGGAGAGCTATGCTTCCAGAAAACAGTTCAAGGAAGGTGAGCTCTCCACCTTCCTTTCTAAGCAGGAAACACCGCTGAGAGCACTCACCCGGAGGGAGTGGCGCTATTTTCTCAGGGTGCCATCTTTTGCGGTTAACGGTCTATCATCAGTTGTCATATTTCCCGTACTTCTGCTGATAATGGCAGGGGCAAGCGGGAGCGACCAGATCCAGCAACTCCTGGGCCTTTTTGAAGTGGCCCATGGTTTCATCGTCCCTGCAGGGGTGCTTATTGCGATTCTTGCAGGTTCATTGAGCACACTTGCGTCGTCAGTGTTCAGCAGAGAGGGCAAGTTTCTCAGAGAACTGAAGGCACTTCCAGTGAGTGTAAGACAGATACTCACTGCGAAGATCATCCAGGTGTCAACTGTCAGCCTTATCGGTCCGGTTGCGACTATTGTTGCTTTGTTTGTGCTGTTCGGAATCAGTTTGTTCGAAGCCCTGGTGATAATCCTCACATCGATGGCTTGCATAACTTTCCTGAACTTCATTCAGTTTCTCATTGACGTGAGCAGACCCGTTCTTGACTGGGATAATCCTCAGAAAGCGATGAAACAGAACTTGAATGTCGCTTTTTCTTTGCCGGTGATCTTCGGGTTTGTAGGTGGCATGGGTTACCTTGGATACAGGCTGAGCGACTCTTTGTCTCCACTCTTGATGACTGTGACACTGCTGGTGATCGGATTAGTCGGATCGTTGCTGTTATGGCGAACGGTGATGTCCAGAACAGCCAGACTACTCAGAAGAGATCTTTAACA
>DLVL01000146.1:2535-3033 GCA_003444085.1 Kosmotogaceae bacterium
TATAATAGCACCAATGAAAAATCTTTTTAGATGGAGGTGACTGTGTGAAGAAAACAATAGCTTTACTTGTAGTGTTTCTGGTGATTGGCACGATGTCTCTTTCAACAGTGATTATCGGAGACGGTTTCTTGTTAGGTTTTGGCAAGCACGCTAACAACGATGTTAGTAGACCCGTGGAATCCTTCTTTGGGATCAGCTGGGGGGCTTGGCATGAGGTACCAGAGTTATTTTGGACAGGGTCTTACCCCAGGTCTGAACACCTATTGGGGAATTGATACCATTCTGCTTCTTGTCCCCAACAAGATTAATCTCGGGGTAGAACTGGCGTTATCTCTTGGGACAAACAGCTATCTGAATCTTGGTGGCAGTATCGGTTTCTCTTTCCTCGGGATTGCCCAGTACCTGGTTCCTGATGAGTGGTTTCACGACATTGATTTCACTAAGTACACCTTTTCATAAATACGATTACGTTTTGTCACTAGGAATTTGACAAAGATT
>DLVL01000074.1:0-13818 GCA_003444085.1 Kosmotogaceae bacterium
ATACTCCATTTCAAGAGATCTGCCCATCTTGCTGTTCTGGAAGAACTCGGGTTGTCACAGGAACAGACTGTTTATTTGGAGAACTTTGGCCATCTGGGTCAAAACGACCAGCTGCTTTCAATCAAACTCGGTCTGGAGAAAGGTCGAATCAAGGATGGTTCTATTGTTGTACTTGTCGGTGCAGGTCTTGGATTCGTATGGGCAGCCACCACCCTCAAGTGGGGCAAAGCATACTAGGAGGTTGTTTCATGAGACTTGAAGGAAAAGTGGTTATTATCACAGGCGCCGGGAGTGGCATAGGAAGAGCCTCAGTGAAGAGATTCTGTGAGGAAGGCGCAACGGTTATCGGATGCGACATTGATGTGGAGCAACTATCGTCCCTGGCTTCTGAATGCAAAGAGCTGAAGGGAAAGATGATCCCAAAAAAACTGGATGTCACGGACAGAACTGCAGTTCAGGCTACCATCGATGAAATTAAGAACTCTTATGGAAGAATCGATGGTTTGATCAACAACGCTGGCGTGACCCGAGATGGTCTTCTACAGAAGATCTCTGAGGAAGACTGGGATATGGTTATTGATGTGAACCTGAAAGGTGTGTTCAACATGACCCAGTTTGTCATTCCGGTCATGCTTGAGCAGGGAACCGGATCGATCGTCAACACTTCTTCAATCGTTGGGGTCTACGGAAACATTGGCCAGACAAACTATGCGGCATCAAAGGCTGGAGTAAATGCTATGACGAAAACATGGGCGAAAGAATTCACAAGAAAGGGAGCCAAGATCAGGGTCAATTCGGTTGCTCCGGGTTTCACTAAGACACCGATGACAGAGAAGGTTCCTGAAAAGATACTTGCTGCCCTTGAAGAGAGAATACCTCTGAAGAGAATGGGAGAGCCTGAAGAGATCGCAGATGTTTATCTATTTCTGATCTCTGATGAATCAAGCTATGTGACAGGACAAGTGATTGGCGTTGACGGAGGACTTGTTCTTTGAACCAGCCAAAGCACCATAGAACCAGGGTGATTCTGAAATCTGCTGCAGAAGATATATTCAGCCGAGTGGGTTATGAATCTGCATCAGTGGCGGAGATCTGCAGGGAATCAGGGCTCTCCAATGGTGCTTTTTACAGGCATTTCAGGAGCAAGCGAGAGGTCTTTGAGGAGATAACGAGCGACATGAAAACATCCCTTGAAGCAACCCTGGATGATGTTCGGGGCGACACTCTCAAAGATCGACTTCTAAGTTTCTATGGCTCTGTCTTTGAAACACTATGGAACAACAGGAAGAAATTCATTGCTTTTCATGAAGCAGAGTACAGATTTCCTGAACTCGAGCGGTCAGTAGGAAGATCTTACGAGAAAGCCCTGGCAAGAGTGCTCAGAATCAATCCGGATGTCTTTGAAAGGCACAAGAAGTGGTTCACCATAGGTTCTTCAAGGTTCACAGCTATTTACTGGATTTTGTTTCAGGGCAGGCGCGTTCCTGAAAGCACGGTGAATAGTCTCGTCGATTTCGTCCTGAAAGGACTTGGAGCTCACCAGAAACTGGATAGTGATTCAGTGAACTATGATGTAACTTCAGAGTACAACCGGGATGTTCCTGGAACGAAAGATGCAATTCTTGTGGCAGCGGAAGAACTGATAGGAGCCAGGGGCTATTTCAAGACCTCAGTGTACGAAATTATGTCTAAGGCAGGTTTTGGTCAGGGGACTTTCTACAACTACTTCGAGAGCAAACAGAAGCTTCTCGAAGAGCTCGTAATCTGGGCCAACCGAAGATTCAGAAAGACACTGAAAGACGCATCTGAGCGCATAGAAGGCAGACTGAACAAAGAAGTCAGAAACTACAAGGCCTTCTTGTTATTCATGACAGTTCATAGAAATCTGTACGAAATAGTCAGAGAAGCTGAATTTATTCTGGACGGGGTCGGGCAGCTCTATTACGAGAAGATTCTCAGGTCGTACGTGCCTGCGCTGAAGGAGTCCATGGAGGCAGGCGAAATAGAACAGGGCAATCCCGAAGACCTGGGATTGTTTCTCATGGGGATCGGACATTTCATGGGAATCGACCTTGTGCTCAGGGAAGAGCTTCCGAAAGAACAGTGGAACGAGCAACTTATTGAACTGGCATCACTGGTATCGCACGGTTTGGAGGGAGATCATCATGTTTGACTGGACATCACAGTATACGAAGAAGCAGCTCTCACTTCAAGAGGGACTTGAGCTCATAAAGCCAGGAACAAGAGTAGTAACCAGCATGGCCTGCATGGAGGCAAGAGGGCTACTTGAGAATCTTCACACAATAGCCGACAGGGTCGCAGACGTTGCTGTTGCCACGTGCCTCAATCTTGGTGACTACGAGTTCTTCATGAAGAAGGACTATGAGGGTTTATTTGTGAACGAATCGTGGTTCCATGCCGCGGGGGCAAGAAAAGCTGTTGCCGAAGGATTGAAAACTGTCACATACATACCAAACAACCTTCATGCAGCGGGCATGGACAGAATTCTGGCCAACAGACCCGACATATTTTGGGGTGTGGCATCACCCATGGACAGGAATGGTTACATGACCTTGTCGCTTTCCAACGTCTACGAACGGGACATGGTAGAAAGTGCGCCTGTAGTTGTCCTGGAGGTCAATCAATTCGCCCCCCGAACGCACGGTGATACCCAGGTTCACATAAGTGAGGTTGATTACATCATCGAGAATGACTTTGAGATTCCTGAATTGCCAGACAGTGAACCAAGTGAAACAGAGATGCAGATAGCAGCGCATATATCTACACTGGTTGAGGACGGGTCCACCCTTCAGATCGGAATCGGAGGCATTCCAAATGCAGTCGCAAAACTGATGGAGAACAAGCGGGATCTGGGAATACACACGGAAATGTTCACTGAATCGATGATACACCTGCTTGAGAAGGGTGCCGTAACAAACAGGAAGAAGACTCTGTGGCCGGGAAAGTTTATCGCGGCATTTGGTTTCGGGACGAAGAAAATGTATGAGTTCATTGACGATAATCCAGGTGTGTTTTTGCTTAGAGGCAAATACGTCAATGATCCTTACGTAATATCACAGAATGAGAAAATGATATCAATAAACACGGCGATAACGATTGATCTCACCGGTCAGGTTTGCTCAGAAGCCATTGGAACAAGGCACTACAGTGGTACTGGTGGTCAGCTTGATACTCATCGCGGTGCTTCCATGTCAAAGGACGGGAAAGGGATAATCGCTCTAAGATCTACGGCAAAGAAAGGGACAGTATCTACGATCTTACCCGTGCTTCCTTCTGGTTCACCTGTCACAGTACCAAGGCAGGACGTCGATTATATTGTCACAGAACACGGTATTGCCCGGCTTCGCGGTAAGAACGTCTTCCAGCGAGTCGAAGCGCTCCTGAGCATTTCTCATCCCGATTTCAGGAAGGAACTCAGGAGCAAGGCACAGGATATCGGGTTGATCTGACAGGAGGTGTGTCACTTGAAGAAAGTCTACATAATCGGAGCAAAGAGAACCGCGATAGGATCGCTTGGGGGTAGTCTGAAGGATATCTCGGCTGTTCAGCTGGGAGTAACGGCTTCAAAGGCAGCCATGGAGCACTCAGGAATCTCCCCGGAAAGCGTTGATGAAACAATCGTGGGCTGTATACTTACCGCAGGACAGGGTATGGGTCCAGGGAGACAGGTGTCTGTGCATTCGGGTGTGCCCGAAGAAAAACCGGGCTATACGGTGAACATGCTGTGTGGTTCTGGAATGAAGTCCGTCATGATCGGTGCAACAGATATCATGCTTGATGAAGCTGATATTGTTCTTGCCGGGGGAATCGAGAACATGTCTCAGGCCCCTTACCTTCTGAAAGGGGCAAGATTCGGATTCAAGCTCGGACATAATGAAGTTCTGGATCACATGGTACTGGACGGTCTAACAGACGTCTTTAATAACTACCATATGGGTGTTACTGCTGAAAACCTTGCCAAGAAGTATTCTATCTCAAGATATGAACAGGACGAGTTTGCACTGAAAAGCCAGAAGAAAGCAAAGACAGCTATTGATAATGGAAGATTCAAAGACGAGATTGTACCTGTTGTAATCAAGACAAGGCGTGAGGAGATCGTGTTTGATACCGATGAGCATCCTCGCGATACTACGCTCGAAAAGCTAGGCAAGCTTCGACCAGCATTTGACAAGGAAGGCACAGTAACCGCAGGCAATGCTTCGGGAATCAACGACGGCGCGAGCATGACAGTCATAGCATCTGAGGATGCAGTAAAGGTCAATGGTCTTAAGCCTCTTGCAGAGATCGTTGCTTTTTCTCAGGTTGGCGTGGATCCCGCATACATGGGCATTGGGCCTGTTCCGGCAATTAGAAGACTGCTTGAGAAGACCGGGGTAAGTATCAAAGATGTAGGATTATTCGAGTTGAACGAGGCATTCGCCGCTCAGAGCCTTGCCGTTCTAAAGAGTATCGCAGAAGAGACTGGAGTCAGCACGGACTGGTTGCTCGAAAGAACAAACGTTAATGGTGGGGCAATTGCACTTGGACACCCCATCGCAGCTTCAGCGAACAGGATCATGGTAACACTCCTCTACGAGATGGAAAAGAGAAATATCGAAATCGGCATAGCATCCCTGTGTATCGGAGGAGGCATGGGAACCGCGATCATGCTGAAGAAGTTGTAAGCAGTAAACCCCCAAAGGGTTACTAATAAGGAGGTATATGTATGAAGAGAGTTCTGGTGTTCTTGACAATCGCCATGGTTGTACTTGGCAGCTTTGTGTTTGCCGAAGATGGAGTATACGAAGACAAGGTAGTCATAGGATCTTTCCAAGCCCTTTCAGGTCCTGTGGCACCGATAGGAGTTTCAATGAGAAAGGGAATGGATGCCTACTTCAACTGGGTGAACAACACAGGGGGCGTGTACGGAAGGAACATTGATCTAATAGTTGTTGACGATCAGTTCAGTCCCTCGAAAACAGTTGTTGAAGTCCGAAGACTGGTTGAAGAAGACAAGGTCTTCTCCATAGTTGGAGGTTTGGGAAGTCCCGGATGTCTAGCAGTCATGGACTATCTGAACGACAGAGGTGTTCCATTTGTGTACCAAGGCAGTGGATCCAGCATTCTGGCAATACCCCCAAAGGAATATATTTTCACAGTTCAGCCGCATTACACCACGGAGGGGCAGATTGCCGCCAAATACATGATGGAAACACTTGGTGCGAAGAGAGTTGCAATCATCTATAGAGCCGATGACGCTGGCCGCGAAGGTCTCAATTCAATGAGCAAATGGCTTCTGGACAATGGCTATCCTGCAGCTCTTGTTGCCAAAATGCCTGTTGATCCGAACAAAGTCACCTTTGACTCCGAAATACTGAAGCTTCTTGAACTGGGAGTAGACGCTGTCTATCTGCTGATGTGGATTCCCCAGAGCCCCAACTTCTTGATGCAGGCACAGGAGTATGGACTTGATGCAACACTAGTTGGATCATACGCAAACCCTGACATAACGCTGATCTATCTGGCCGGTCAGGCTGCTGAAGGCTTCCAGTCGTTGGCATGGGTCGCAGCTGATCCTGAGGACGAAGGCTTCCTTGAATACATCAAGATCTACCAGGAGACATTCCCTGGTGAGATCCCGAATGCTTATGCAGCAGCCGGGTTCATTGCAGCAGAAGTATTCACCGAAGCCCTGAGAAGGGCAGGCGAGAATCCTACTCGTGAAAAGTTAGTAGATGCACTTGAGACAATGAAGGGCTGGAGTGGACTCATTACACCTGAAATCACATACAGCGCTTTCGATGAGGAAGATAACTTCTGCAGAAGCGGTGTGCTTCAGATGTACGTCATGGAAGTCAGAAACCAGGAGTGGGTAACTCTTCACGACTGGATATCTTTGGGAGACTGATTTTACTGGAGGTCGCGGCGATGCCGCGGCCTCTGTTACTTTGGAGGAAGAAAGATGTCATTACTGGAGATAAAAGACCTCACAGTGAGATTTGGAGGGGTAGTAGCAGTAAACAGATTCAGCACAAACATAGAACAGGGGATAGTCCACTCACTGATCGGGCCAAACGGTGCAGGAAAAACGACCGTGTTTAACGCAATCACAAGAGTGGTGAGGCCAGACCAGGGGAACATCATATTTGACGGACACAACCTGAACGGACTCAGACCTTTCCAGGTAATAAGTCATGGCATATCCAGGACATTTCAAAACCTTGAAATATTCAAACTCATGACCGTTGGAGAAAACATGCTGGTGGGCCATCACAGAGAATTCAAAACCCGAGTAATGAACGAAACACTCAGGACAAAGAACGTAAAAGAACAGGAAACAGCAGCATGGACGCGAGTATTAGAAGTAGCAGAAATGCTAGAAATAAAAAACAGACTGAACACATATGCAGGCATGCTACCGTATGGACTACAAAAAAGAGTAGAACTTGCAAGAGCTTTGATGTGCGAGCCCAAACTCATGCTCATAGATGAACCAGCAGCCGGGCTGAACACAACAGAAACGATAGAACTGAAAAAACTTATACACATGTTCACAAGGAAACTGGGCATAACCGTATTACTGGTAGAACACGACATGTCACTGGTCATGGACATATCTGATGAAATAACAGTCATGAACTTTGGACACAAAATCGCAGAAGGAACAGCAAAAGAAATAAAGAACGACCCCAAAGTAATCGAAGCCTACCTGGGAGAGAGCAAATATGCTTAAGATAGAAGAACTGGAAGTCTACTACGGATACGTAATAGCATTAAAAGGCATAAACCTGCAAGTCAAAGAAAAGACCATAACAGCGTTACTTGGAGCAAATGGAGCAGGCAAATCCACCACATTGAACACCATATCTGGACTAATAAGAGCGAAAAAAGGAAGAATCAACTACAAAGAAAAAGACATAACAAACGAAGACTCCTCAAAAATAGTAAAAGCAGGAATCATACAATGCCCAGAAGGAAGAATGCTCTTTCCATCATTAACAGTAAAAGAAAACCTCCTGGTAGGAGCATATAACAGAAACAACAGAACAGAAATACTGCAAGACATAGAAGACGTCCTCACACTCTTTCCCATACTATCTGAGCGAAAAAAACAAATGGCAGGGACACTATCTGGGGGAGAACAACAAATGCTTGCCATAGCAAGGGCACTCATGGCAGCGCCACAACTACTCATGCTGGACGAACCCTCATTAGGACTTGCACCGAAAATAGCAGAACAAATATTTGATAGACTGATCATGCTCAACAAAGAAAGGAACCTCACCATACTGCTGGTAGAACAAAACGCCAACGCAGCACTTGCCATATCCGATTATGCATACATCCTGGAAACAGGAAAGATCGGGCTAACGGGCAAAGGCAAAGAACTACTACAAAATCCACTGGTCAGGCAGAAATACCTGGGGACATAAGAGGTGATGAAGTGACCACATTCTTACAACAACTAATACTCGGACTTCGAGAAGGGAGCCTCATAGCCCTTGTTGCCCTTGGGATCGTCATGATCTTCAAAACAACAGGAGTAGTCAACTTCGCATACGGATACATGGGCATGTTCAGCATATACATAGCCTACACATTCCTGAACACCGTAGGAGCGCCATTGTGGTTGTCCGTAACGATCTGCATAATCTTTGCCTTTACACTTGGAGCATCAGCAGAAAGAGGATTATTACGCCAGGTAAGGCACCTGTCCAAAGGAGCCATGCTCATACTCACACTGGGCATGCTAATGATCTTTGAAGGACTGGCATTACAGATATGGAAACAAGATTACAGAAGCTTTCCCAACCTTGTGTCTGGTGTAAGAATCATAACCATAGGCACGGGAAGACTCGTAATAAGAAACCAGGACATACTCATCCTCATCGTGGCAGCAGCGATCATGGCGGGACTATTCATATACTTCAGATACACAAAAACAGGCCTTGCCATAAGAGCGACCGCACAGAACGAAGACGCGGCAAAACTCATGGGAATAAAAGTAGGAGTAATATTCGCACTATCATGGGGCGTTGGCGTATCCCTTGGAGCGATCTCTGCAGTACTGGCAGCACCAAGAACCTTCATCCACCCCTACATGATGCTACCCCTACAGATAAGAGGATTAACAGGAGCAGTACTGGGAGGCTTTGACAGCCTGCCTGGAGCCGTAGTGGGAGGCATACTACTAGGAGTAATAGAACAGTTCATGGGTGCATACATCTCAGAAGAGTTGAAAATGGCATTATCACTACTAATAATCCTTGTCGTTCTACTGGTCAAACCATCGGGCCTGATGGGAAGCAAGGCAATAGAGAGGGTGTAGGCACAAAATGAGAGAAGTCTACAACAAATACAAAACATGGATATTACTGTCTATAGCCTTTGCTGTCATACCGTTACTATTTGCACAAAGAAGCTTCTTGCTGACAATCTTCAGCCTTGTGCTTGTATACAACATAGCATCACTTGGATTGAATCTTGTCATAGGATATGCGGGCCAGATATCCATAGGACACGGAGCATTCCTTGCTATAGGAGCATACACATCTGCAATACTGACAGTGAACCTTGGAGTTCCATTCATAATAGCCTTTCTCACCTCAGGAGTGATGGCGGGACTATTTGGAATAGGACTGGGCATACCATCATTGAGACTGAAAGGATACTACCTGGCAATAGCAACATTGGCCTTTGGAGTAATGGTAGAAGAAGTGGCACGATCATGGCAATACATAGGAGGAGCGGTAGGATTTAGAAACATCCCTCAAGCATCGTTATTTGGGATCCACTTGAATTCAGAACTGGCGAATTTGTATTTCATAGCCTTCATATCCATAGTGATATTCATAGTAACAGACAACATCCTAAAATCAAAAACAGGAAGAGCGATGAAAGCCATAAGAGAAAGTGAATTTGCAGCACAATCACTGGGGATAAACATAACGAAATACAAAATGATCGCATTCATAACAAGTGCAGTATATGCAGGGCTTGCAGGAAGCTTGTATGCACATACGATAAACTACATAGGCCCACCTGACTTTGGACTTGCAGTATCCATAAACCTCCTTGCGATCATAGTAATAGGGGGCCTTGCCACCCTGTCTGGTGGATTCATAGGCTCAATAATCATGGTGGCCTTTCCCTTCATGCTCAGCAGGGTAGAAATACCCATGTCTGTCATATTTGGAGTCATGTTGATCATCGTAGTCTTGTTCTTCCCAAGGGGAATAGCATACGGGCTACAATTGCTCAGTCTCAAATACCTTTACAGACCATACACATCACTGAGGAAGAAACTATTGAGAAGAAAGAAAGAACCAGGCAACTACATACAAATACATGGTAAGAAAATCTTCTATGTAGAGACAAACCCGCAAGCAGAAAAGACAATACTATTCATACATGGAAACACAGGATCATGGCGATGGTTCAAGCCTGTACTTGAACTGCTGCCCGAAGACTTCAGAGGCATAGCACTTGACATGCCCAACTTTGGAAGATCAGACAAGATAGAAGAAATCTCCATAGAAGAATACGCACGTTTTGTGGATGGTTTTCTCGAAGAACTTGGCATAGAAAGGGTCTACCTTGTAGCACATTCTTTGGGTGGAGCAGTAGCACAGAAAGTCCTGATTGACAAACCACAGATGGTAGAAAAAGTCTCATTAATCGATCCTGCACCGCCTTCAGGTTATGTCTCTCCACCAGAAGTGTATGGTGCAGCGCCATTGATGATGAGAAACAGGGGCTTGCTGAGGAAATCGATCATATCTACTATGCCAACCAGAAGAATAGATGCACTTACAGAACAGCTTGTCGATGATGCGCTCTTGATGGATAGTCGTTGTTTCACAGAAAACGCAAGGGCACTGGAAGAATACGATTATACAGACAAACTGAAAGGAAACGAAACACCCCTGCTTGTCTTCCTTGGAAAGAAAGACCTGATAATAACCGAGAAGATGGTGAGACAGTTCGAAGAACTCATGCCCAATGTGATTCTGAAGATATATGAAGATTGCGGGCACAGCATAAATGTGGAGAAGCCAGTAATCTTTACTGAGGAGCTCGTGAGGTTTCTAAATTCTGAGTGAGGGCAACGCCTCAAGAAACATACATTGGTATAATTGACAATGAGGAGGTGAGCTGATTTGAAATTCAGAAGAATAGGAAGCTCAGAGCTTTTTGTATCGACTGTAGGATATGGTGCCTGGGAAATCGGTGGGAAGGGCTGGAAAGCTGGAACTGAGGATGAGTCTGTCGAAATCGTTAAGAAGGCATTTGACAATGGCATCACCTTCTTCGATACAGCGCCTATATACGGAATGGGACGCTCAGAGAGAATCGTCGGCAAAGCACTCAAGAAGGTGAGAGACCGAGTGGTCATCGCCACAAAGGTGGGTGTCGTCTGGGACGATGCTGGCAAGGTGAGAAGATGTCTGAAAAAGAACAGTATCTTGCAAGAGATTGACGATAGTCTTAGGAGACTCCAAACGGATTACATCGATCTCTACCAGATTCACTGGCCCGACGAAGATACTCCGGCCCACGAGACTGCAGAAGCTCTTCAGATGATTCTTCAGTCAAAGAAAGCTCGTTACATTGGAGTGTCTAACTACAGTGTCGAACAAATGAAGGAGCTTTCACGTTACGTACCGATCGTATCGCTTCAGCCACCCTACAGTATGCTTGACAGAGGTATCGAGAAGGAAATCCTGCCCTACATCCGCGAAAAGGGCATGAGCATCATTCCATATAGCCCATTGGCGAAGGGGCTGCTGACCGGCAAGATCTCAGGAGACTACGAACTCGGTCCAGGAGATGCCAGGGGACTCGACAAGAACTTCACAGACCGCGATCGTTTCCTCAGGAATATCGAAAGAGTCGAGAAGTTGAAGAAGATAGCGAATGAGCTGCAAATAAGCCTTTCGCAACTCGCCATAAAGTGGCTTCTTCACAAGCCCGAAGTCTGTTCTGTTATTGCCGGGACCACCAACGAGAAGCATCTTAAGGATAACATTGGCGCTGCCGACTGGGAACTATCAGAAAAGACTTACGAGAAGATCACCGCCATAGTTTCCGACGAAGAGCTGTTTGAGTGATAGCGTTGATCTGTATAGCAATGGCAGAAAGGGTTCGACTACTAGTCGAACCCTTTTCAATCCTGGTGGAGGCGGTGGGAATCGAACCCACGTCCGAAGTTAAATCCCTCGGAGGCTCTCCGAGCACAGTCTGTGCTCGATGTCAGTCACACCACTGCACAGACAGAGTGATGCAACTCGAGTCCCTGTGTGTCCCCGAAGCTCCGAGACAAAAGACTTCGGGCGAGATCCGGCTTTCTGACGCCCGATCGCGGGACACCGGACCAGAATCCCACGCGGACGGCTACTTATCTAATTAAGCAGCTAATGCAAATTCGTTATTGGCATTTTTATTGTTCCAGCTTTTTTACGAGGCACTGGGAACCTCGGCTCGCTCCTACGAGTTCACTAACCCCGTCGAGACCATTTCGCCCCCGTATAGTTTGACGGGGAAACTACGATGCTGTTCAACCGTAACTATCATGACTCAACCCGTGTTTCTCTATCTTATAATACAACGTTCTGAGGCTTATGCCAAGGAGCTGCGAAGCTTCGGTCTTGTTTCCCCTTGTCTTCTGTAGTGCTCTAAAAATCAACTTTCGTTCGTAATCCTCCACAAGTTCCGACAGTCTGCCAGACGGCAGTTTATCTTCTTCGTGACTGACAGCCTTCAATGATGGCAGGTGACGTTTTTCTATCACTCTTTCACCGGGCTCCATGTTGATAATGGATCTCCCCAGGACATTTTCAAGTTCCCTCACATTTCCTGGCCACGAATACTCGGTGAGAGCCTTCATTACCGCAGGGCTGACGTCTTCGACAAACCGGCCAAATTCTTGGTTAAGTTTCATTATCGTTACTTTCACCAGCTGGGGAATGTCTTCTGGCCGATCCCTGAGTGGAGGTATAGATATCGGGACCACGTTCAGCCGATAATATAGATCTGACAGGAATGAACCATCAGAGACCATCGTTTCCAGGTCGGTGTTGGTTGCGGCTATGACCCTCACATCGAGTTTCTGAGGTTTGTTACCGCCCACCCGAACAATTTCCCTGTCCTGAAGAAACCTCAAGAACTTCGACTGAACAGAAACTGACATCTTTCCGATCTCGTCAAGGAAAACGGTTCCACCATCGGCATCTTCAAGAAGACCCTTTCGTCCCCCTTTCTTTGCTCCGGTAAATGCTCCTTCAGTATATCCAAAGAGCTCGGATTCCAGAAGACTTTCTGGAAGGGCAGCACAGTTGACACTAATAAAACTCCTGGAACTTCTGTCGCTCGAATTATGTATTGCATGAGCAAAGAGCTCTTTACCTGTGCCGCTTGGCCCTCTGAGAAGAACTGTGACTCTGGTCTCCGCAACTTTCTTCGATTGCTCGACAGCGATTTTCATGGGTCTGGACACAGCAACGATATCGTCAAAGGTGTACTTCGCTTTGATGTGTCGCAGGAGCCTCTTTGTCTCTTCGAGTTCCCCGGCCAGTCTTTCGATCTCAGATATATCGTGAATTACACCCACGCTGCCTTTAAACTCATCTTCAACAAACAATGGGGTAACGTTTACAAGGACATCCTTGCGAGCAGGGCCGACCTTCAATCTCGCGTTGAAAATCGGTTCTCTTCTGCGGGCAACTTCAAGATGTAATGAGGGACCTTCGGCAATATCGACGGTCGCAGGTTTCCCAATTACGTGCTTCGGGCTCATACCCGTTATCCTTGAATATGCTCTGTTCACAAGAACAACCTTTCCATGCTCGTCTGCAACAGAAATGGCGTCGTGTGTTGAATCAATAATTGCAGAGAGAGTTGCCTGTATTTGCCGGAGGTTAGTGACTTCCTCAGCGAGTTTCTGGACAGCGGTTATATCTCGGAAGACCGCCATTACTGCATAGACTTCGCCCTTGTGATCGAATAGGGGTATCCGTGAAGTTACGATGATCTTGTTGTGCAGCTGCTGAATCCTGTCGATCTCTTTCTTTCCAGTTTTCAGGACGATGTGAAGCCTGGTATTGGGAATGGTTCCCTCCACCGGCTTTCCGATCACCTCGTCTCGATTCACGCCGATGATCCTGCATGCCTCATCATTGACGAGAACGATTCTGCTCTTAGAATCAACAACAATTAAGCCCTCGATGAGAGCATTGACGATCTCTTGCAGGTAACCAATCAAAGGTTCTCCTCCTGAACGATTCTGAAGATTCTCACGAAATCTTCAACATCAAGCTCTTCCGCTCTCGCACACTTCAATATTCCAGCTCTCTCCAGAAGACGATCTGCATCTCCTACTATAGATTTTAGGTTGTTCTTCAGAGTTTTTCTACGTTCAGAAAACGATGCCTTGACCAGCGAGCGGAACTTATCCCGCTCATCCTTCCGGATATTCTGGTTATCGCGGGGAGTAAGCCGCGTGACGACTGAATCAACTCCAGGTGCAGGAAAAAACGAGTGTCTCGAAAGTGATAGTAATTCGTCGATTCTATAGAGCGCCGAGAGTACAACTGTGAGAGAACCGTAGGGTTTTGTGGAAGGACTTGCAGTGAGCCTGTTGGAAAATTCCTTTTGAACCATTAGCACTGCGCGATCAAAGTCATGTTCTCCAAAAGTAATCCGCTCAATGATAGGAGATGTAAGATGATAGGGGATATTCGACACATATGAAGCCACCTCATCAGCACCAAGAGAAAGCGGTGCTTTCATGAAATCTCCGTAGATTATCTCGACATTACG
>DLVL01000074.1:13977-19528 GCA_003444085.1 Kosmotogaceae bacterium
AATCCCCAAACCTGTACCGATTTCAATAACTGTATCTTCTGAAGTAAGCTCGGAAAGTTCGACAATTCTTCTTGCAACAGACTCGTTGACAAGGAAGTTTTGTCCCAGTGATCTCTTCGGTTGAATTGAATACTTCCTGAGCAAACTGGCGATCTTCATAATTTTGCCTCCATCCACTCATATACTATTCTAGATCTCACACAAGACTAATTCAAACGGCAATCAAAAGAATAAGCGAGCTATCAGGCATTTCCAGTGTTTCTTTTCACTCTGAAGCCGTGTCTTCGGCCATATCGAAGCCAAATGCAACTTAACGCGCATCGGAATAAATTGACTGACTACATAAGAATTAGTTATACTCTTAGTGGTGAAAATATTTTTCATTACTTCGATTCAGAAGAAATATTTTCCCAAGAACTTCTACCATCATCTCTTACAAGGAGGGATTAGATGAGAAAGCTGTTAGTACTACTGGTGGTTTTGTTTGTCACTGTTTTCGCTTTTGCTGAAGTTTTGTGGGTGAGTACTCAGTTTCATCCGGCTGCAGAACAGGAGTTTATAAGGGGGACTCTGATTCCAGAATTCGAGCGTGAGACAGGCATAAGAGTTAGATTCCTCGACCTGACGTATGAACAGGCGAGCACAAGAATTCGTGCTGAACAAGAAACTGGGAACGTGGTTATCGATTTGTTCGCGGATCTTCAAGCAGGTATCGACATGCTCGGCGCTGCAGGAATGCTGACCGACCTGAGCGAATACACCTTTGAAGACAGGACGTTTATTGCTGCCCTAGAACAGTATGGCTATAACTACGGGATCAAACAGTTCGTACCTCTGATGCAGGCTACCTACGTTATGATGGTTAATAAACAAGCATTTAACTACCTGCCTGATGGTCTTACAAGGGAAGACGTCGAAAACGCCGCTCCTAACTGGACTTACGATGCTCTTCTGGAATGGGCCAAGGGGATTCACGAAGCTACTGGAAGGAAACTGCTTGGCTTCCCCCAGGGACCCGATGGCCTATGGCACAGATTCCTGCACGGTCATATCTATCCTTCATACACGGGTGCACAGGTTGTGAATTTTGACAGCGAGGAAGCCGTGAAGATGTGGGAATACATGATCGAACTCAATGAGTACGTCAATCCTGCGAGTTCCGCCTGGATGAGCATGCAGGAACCTCTACTCAGGAATGAAGTATGGATTGCCTGGGACCACACTGCACGACTCGGTGAAGCGCCCAGGATAAGACCAGACGATTTCGTCGCAGTACCAAGTCCTGCAGGTCCTAAGGGACGAGGCTCAATAACCGTTCTTGCTGGACTCAGTATTCCCAAGAATGCACCAAACCTCGAAGACGCAGTGGCCTTGATTGACTATCTTACCCATCCTGACGTTCAGGTGCAGATCGTTGAAAAGGTGGGATTCTTCCCGATTGTTGTGGAAGCTGCAGACTATATCCCGGAAGGTCCGATGAGAATTATTGCTGCGGGAGTTGTTAGTCAGAGTGGTGCCGAAGACGCCATTGCTGCTTTCATTCCTGGCCTGGGACCGCTGGGCGGAGAGTTCAGTTCGATGTACAGAGATGCTTTCACGAGAATAGTTATTCGCGGGGAAGACATCCGTACAGTTATCAGTGAAATCGGTCCAGAGATAATGAACCTGTTCGAACAGCAGAATGCACCATTACCGTTGCCAGATATTGGGTTGTAGATGCTCCAAGGGGCTGGGTTAACCCCCAGCCCTTTTTAGTTTGGCGAGATTCCTTCAGAAGGACGTGACGCTTATGACCTACAAGAAGGGTATTACTCCGTACCTCTATTTCATACCTGTAATCGCGTTTCTAATAATGTTTCTTGGCTATCCACTCATCGAGACGTTCAGATTGGCGTTTACTCATCCTACAGAACCACTAGGGAACTTTCTGCGCGTTACGCGCACAGGAGAAATGTGGAAAGCGCTCAGATACACCCTGATGATTTCGGCAATTGTGGTACCAGCACAACTCGTGTTTGCTCTTGCTCTGGCTCTATTCATAAACATGAGATTCAAGGGTTACCTTTTCCTTCTGTACATCATCTCAATACCACTGGCTCTAAGCGATGTGTCTGCAGCACTCATGAGTTACTCGATATTCAGTCCTTCAGGCTATGTAAACAAGATTCTTATGAACCTCGGCATGGCTGATAGTCCCATCTACTTCTTTGGGAGAGGATTTGAGACAAGAGCCTTCTGGGTGATTGTAATCACCGAGATATGGCGTGCAACCCCCCTGGTCTTTGTGATTCTGCTCGCAGGACTTCAGTCTGTCAACAAGGAATATCTCGAAGCAGCTGATATATTCGGTTTCTCTAGATGGACAAAACTACGAAAGATAATCCTTCCCATACTCAAACCTGCTATTCTCTCGGCTCTGTTGATAAGAACCTTGTTTGCCTTCCAGATATTTGGAGTAGCCTGGTTGCTTACAGGAAGAGATATTCCCATACTTGCCGGCGAAGCGTATTACTGGCAGTCGATAAGATACAACTCCAATGTAGCCGCTTCTTACGGTCTTGTCATAGCACTGATATCGATAATTATCAGCTGGATCTACCTGATAGTACTGAGGTCCAGGGAAGTAGAGGGGGCGAGAGCATGATTAAGAAAGCTCTTACACTACTTATCGCCATTCTTATTGCTTTCTGGTTTCTTACACCGATTGTTCTGATAGTATTATCTTCTCTTACCCCTTCAGCGGAATACTATGATCCTCACAGAATTCTGCCGAGATCTTTGACACTTAATCATCTCCGGAGCTTGTTCGTGACACTTGGCGGATGGAGAGCAACTCTCAACAGTATCCAGGTGGCAGGCATATCAATAGGTATCAGCTTTCTTTTCGGACTGCCCGCGGCGTACGCGCTGACCCGATTTGTTTTTCGAGGAAAGAATTCGATACGACTTGCAATACTCCTGACGAGGTCATTCCCGGTGTTGATTATCGGGATTCCACTTCTTACTCTTTATATGAGGATTGGCATAAGTGATACTCTGCTGGGGGTAGCGCTTGCGCATACTTCGATGGTTCTGCCTTTCGTGGTATTGATTTCGTCTAGTATCATTGGAGGTATTTCCGTTGAATACGAAGAAGCAGGGATGATATTTGGTCTATCTCGATTTGCGTCATTCATGAGAATAACAATGCCGTTGGTGCTTCCTGGTCTTGCTGCATCGGCCATATTTGCCTTTATCATGTCTTGGAATGAAGTGTTTGTTGCAGCTATTCTGACTGTTGGAAATCGAACACTGCCTGCTCATATTCTCAATGCTGCCATGACTGCGCCCGATTACTTCAAGTTCGCGGCTGGAACTATCATGGCGGTACCAGCGATGATATTCATATTCTTCACAAGAAAATACCTCATGAGCCTATGGGGTATATCTCTCAAGTAGCGAAGGGAGAAGGTGGTTTATATGGCTGAAGTCAAGATAGAGGGTGTAAAAAAATACTTTGGAGATGTGAAAGCACTGAACGGAATAGATCTGACAATAGAAGACGGGAAATTCGTCGTGCTGCTGGGGCCTTCCGGATGCGGTAAGACTACTTTGCTCAGATGTATGTCAGGACTTGAAAAACTCACAGAAGGAAAGATCTTCTTCGGAGAGAAAGATGTCTCCAATCATGCTCCAAAGAGCAGGAACGTCTCAATGGTTTTTCAGAGCTATGCGGTCTGGCCTCACATGAAAGTCTACGATAATATCGCATACCCGATGAAGATAAAGAAGTTTGACAAGCAAGAGATAAAGAAAAGAGTCATGGATACTGCGAAGCTGCTCGGAATATCCGAGCTGGTGGACAGGTATCCTGTACAGTTGTCAGGAGGTCAGCGCCAGAGGGTTGCTGTGGCAAGAGCAATAGTTCTTGAGCCTGCTGTACTGATGATGGACGAGCCTCTCAGTAATCTTGACGCTCTTCTCAGGGTTCTCATGAGAAGTGAACTGAAAAAATTACAGGAGCGACTGGGAACAACTACGGTTTACGTGACACATGACCAGGTCGAGGCGATGACGATGGGAGACCTTATAGCGGTCATGAAGGATGGAGTCATACAGCAGTATGGTAAGCCCGAAGACATCTACCACAAACCCTCGAACAAGTTCATCGCAGGATTCATTGGTTCGCCCCAGATGAATTTCATCGATGTTGAAGTGAAGAAGAACGACTCTATGCATCTTCTGGCGCCTGGAATAGATGTGGAATGCACTCCGGAGATGTCAGAGAAGATAACCAGGGGAGGTTTTAGCAAACTCATCATGGGTATAAGACCGGAAAACATTCATCATGTCGCAGACAAGAACGCAATCCCAATAAAGGGAACGGTGTACTTCTCCGAGAGGCTGGGGGCCGAGACGATTGTTCATTTAAAGGCGGGTGACATGAGAATCATCTCAAGAATCGCTGGCGACGAGGTTTTTGAAGAGGATACTCCCATGAACATGTATGTCCCCCCGTCCAAGATTCATCTCTTTGATCCTGAAAGCGAGGAATCAATTCTAGATTGAAGGGATCCGTCATGCAGATTATTGCTCACACACACTGGGATAGAGAATGGTTCGTCACTGAGGAGCTAACGACGCACTTGCTTCATGGATTCTACGAGAAGCTGTTTGAACTCATAGAACGAAACAGTGATTACGTTTTCACTCTGGATGGACAGACGCTCATGCTGGAAGACTACCTGCAGACACTGCCCGAATTAGAAAGAAGTGAGTTTATCTCGCAGCTTCGCAAGTACAAGAGAAACCTTTTTGCAGGGCCATATTATGGACAGATCGATTGGCGTATTTCTGAAGAAGCTGCACTTATGAACATCTATTTTGGAATGAAGTCAGCAAGGGAGTTGACAGGTACAGCAGCCTGTACGGGATGGCTTGTCGACAACTTCGGATTCTGTTCCCAGGTTCCTCAAATGCATAAACTTTTTGGTATCGACTCGCTCTTTCTCTGGAGGGGCTTTGACCCGAAAGAAGTACCCTGCACCGAAGCTAGATGGTCATCTCCAGACGGAAGCGAAGTGCTTATGGTATATCTTCTCGATAGTTATAGAAACCTTATGAGAATCTGCGAAAGCCCTGAAATAGCACGGATACGTCTGAACAATGAGATAGAGAAACTGCGCCCATATTCATTAACAGAGCTCGTTCCATTGCTCGATGGATATGACCTGGACCCTGAGCCGGAAGATCCTTCTGAACTGCCCGGAGTCAGCACGATAAGTCCCGAAGAATACGCCAGTTCAATTCGTAAGGATGCATATGGTGCTTTGAGAGAAGTATCAGGAGAACTCCTTTCGGGCAAAGTGGTTTCAACATTTCCTGGTACGCTTTCGACCCGTCCGTATCTGAAGCTGATGAATTGGAACTGCGAATACCTGCTCTCAAGAGTGGTGGGCCCTCTAATGAGCATCAGTTCGTCTGTTGAAGCAGCAGAATCATTGGAGCAGTCATGGAAACTCGTGCTTCAGAATTTGGTGCATGACAGTATCTGTGGCGTTGGTGTGGATCA
>DLVL01000074.1:19785-25486 GCA_003444085.1 Kosmotogaceae bacterium
ATCCGTTGACGATGACCGAAGAGGACGCAGAAGAATGTCTCTGGCAAAACGATCACTATTCGGCGGTCGTAGAAGACGGGAAGATCATTATGAGACGCGAAGGAGAACTGCTCGAGCTATTTCCCCAAGTTGTTCCTGACAGCGGGGATGAATACTCCTGTGACCTCAAAGGGACGATCGATCTTTCACCGATCTCTGCGAAAGTCATCAAGCGAAGCGAAATATCATCAGAAATTGAACTGACCTTTGCTTCGAGCATGGCAGATATCACAATGCTAGTCACTTTTTCGGACCTGCCGACTGTTTCGATAGAGTTCTCTGTGAACGGTATTTCGCAAGGGTATGCAGTTCTCTTGACACTGAGAAAGTGCGGGAAACTACTCGCTGGCATGCCTTTTGACAGGATTGAGCGCCCCGAATATGTGTTTCTATCAAATCCGTCCGAGCTTCTGCAGCCATTTCTTGTTGCAGCCAGAGAGGTGGGCATATGCAATGTGTTTCCGATGAAAGACTTTGTTTGCAGGGAGACCGATGTGTCGTCAGCTGCGTTAATGGCTGGAGGTATCTATAGCTATACTACTGAAAGATTTTCCGACAACTCCCCTGAGGTTCCGGAGACCTCTATGATAGTCTCCAGGTCAGTCACATGGCTTGCAAAAGATGATATCTCCGGAAGAATCGGTGATGCAGGACCAGCAATGTATACACCTGGGGCTGCATGCAAGCGCAAAGTGATCTGGCCAATAGGGCTTTACTTCGGGGCTCCTGAAGAGTTCACCGTGCATAAATCATCATTTCTCAACCCCCCTATCGTATTTCACAATAGGCTGGGCAATCACTGCGAAGGCTTATCCCTGTACGAAGGCGCGGGAGTTGAGGTCACCACGCTTTATGGCGTGCCGGGTAGCGAAGAGGTCTTCTTGAGGGTTTTCAATCCTTCAGATTCGCCAGCTATTCTCGAGTTACGAGACGACTGGGTTGAGGTCTCCCCTACCGGGAAAGAGACGGGTAGATTTGATGGCATATTGAATGCCAAAGAAATCATAACTCTGAAAAAGAGAGATGCGATTCCCGGGAGACCTTCCAGGAACACCCCGCTTGCGGACTGTGTTGAGCTGGTCTATCCTGAAGTGGGGTGGTCTGTTTCCGAAGATCGTGCCATTGCAGAGGAAAAAACCTTGAACGAAATGAAAGCAAGTGCGGAGAGACTGGAAGAAGAAGCAAGAAGCGCAGAGGAAATAGCGCTGCATTCTGATGGGAAAGAGAAGCATAAGGCTCTTCTGGAAGCCTATAGCAAAATGCGCAGAGCTCTTGAGTTGAGACTTTCGGTCATGCAGTTGACTGAAAGTGAAGAGACGGAAGCCCTTAAAGAGCTCTTTCTTGAACTGAACTCTCTGAGGATAAAGCGAAGGACAGTTGAGTTCCTTCTTGCTACACTGAAGTAGACAAAACAGGAGGTGGCAGTATGCCGAAAGCACTTGACCAGACGACTACCAGCAAACTCTCAGAAGAGGGAAAGGGATTTGACCTTGTAGTAGGCATACCAAGCTACAATAACGCGTCAACAATTGAGCATGTGGTCAGAGTTTCCGCTGAGGGACTCAAGAAGCATTTCAAAGGAAACGGGATGATTCTGAACTCCGATGGCGGCAGTTCTGATGGTACTCAGGAACGATTCATGGCTGTTGATACGGGGCAGGTTGGAAAGGTCAGTTTTTGTTATCATGGTGTGCCGGGAAAAGGCAGTGCACTTAGAGCGATACTTGAGGCTGCAAGAGAGTTAGAAGCAAAGGCAGTAGTCCTTCTTGATTCTGATCTCAGGAGTGTTGCACCATGGTGGCTGCAGCGTCTCGCTGCACCGATACTTGAACACGGAGCCAGCTACGTGACGCCGTACTACCAGAGGCACAAATACGACGCGACAATTACCAACCATATCTGCTATCCACTGACCTCGTCTCTATATGGCAAGAAGATGCGTCAGCCTATTGGAGGCGATTTCGGTATTGGTCGAGAAATGATGGAGCGTTATCTTGACAAGCCCGAGGAGATCTGGCACAGTGATGTGGCACGCTTCGGCATTGATATATGGTTTACGACACTGGCGCTGTGTGAAGGTAGTGGGAATGTCCATCAGGCAGCGTTGGGTGCAAAAATACACGACGTGAAAGATCCGGGCAAGGAATTGGGCCCCATGTTCAGCCAGGTTGTCGGGACGCTCTTTGGGCTCATGGAAGTTTACCAGGACAGGTGGTTAAACACTGATCATATCATGGAGACCGCACCCATATACGGTGATCCCCCCGATGTCAGACCCGAGCCCGTCAATGTCGATCTTGAGAACCTCAAGGACGTCGCAAGAAATGGTATCGAGGAATATTGGGACTTCATTGCCACTGTTCTCGAAGAAGAACTGTGGAAAGAACTGCTTTCATCCAGAGAGAGCGGAGAGATCAATACCACCACCTGGACGAAGATAGTCTTTTCTTACGCTTGTGCGTACAGGAACCGGGATCTCAGGAAGATTCTCATAGAATCGCTCATTCCGCTTTACTTTGCCAGGGTAGCTTCATTTGTTTCGGAAACTGCGGAGCTCTCTGATGATGAGGCGGAAGATGTTGTCGAAAGACAGCTGGAACTCTTCAAGGATTCCCTCGGTTATCTAAGGGAGAGGTGGAAGCAGTGATTCTTTCAAGAATACAGGGAGTCTTTGAAAGCCTGAGCGAGTCTGAGAAGCTCGCAGCTCGCTACATAACAGAAAGACCCGATGACGTTATTCATTACAGCATAACAGAATTCGCAAGGTTCAGCGGTTCCAGTGAGGCGACGATATATCGAATGTGTAAGAAGCTCGGCTTCAATGGGTATCAGCAATTCAAGATTGCGCTTGCCCGTGAGGTTAGCTTTCCCGCTGAAGCGGTTGTTCAAACCCCGGGTAAACAGACCACCGGAGACGTAGTCAGAGGGATATTTGCGGAGAACATCAACCTGATAGGAAGGACCAAAGAAGTGCTGGAGGCCGAGACCATTGAAGAGGTCATAGACATGATCCTCGACGCCACTTTTGTTCTCTTCTTTGCGGTCGGAAGATCAGCCCCTATAGCCGTCGATGGTTCCCTGAGATTCTCATTACTGGGAATACCTTCAGCATCGTATACTGACCCTCATGCTCAGGTAATGGTTGCCTCAGGACTCAAGGAAACAGACCTGGTGATAGGAGTTAGTCATAGTGGGATGATACGTGACCTTGTCAAATCCATAGAAGTTGCCAGGGACTCCGGTGCCAAGACTGTTGCAATAACCGCGGGGATTGATTCTCCAATGACAAAGCTCGCAGACGCCGTGCTTTACTGTGGAACGACTACAAAGGGTCCCAGCTATCTTGTCACGAACAGGATAGGTGAACTCGTAATCGTGGATATTCTTTACAAGTTGCTTATGCTGAAAACTGGTTCTGAAATCAAACCTCACTTCGAAAACCTCAGCGAAGTGTTGAAGCCCAAGAGATTCTGATATGAGAATCGGGCTCGTTCACTTCAGGTCGGGCGAAAAAGACGGTGTTTCTCTTGAGATGGAGAAATGGGAAACCGTCCTGAGAAGACGCGGACATGATGTGAAGTATGTTAGTGGTTCTCTTGGGGGTAAAGCGGGTTATGAGATCCCTGAGATGACTTATGATGCTCAAGAGAATGCAGAACTCCATGAACACTGCTTTTCGGAGCTGAAGATTCCTGAATCCGAACTCAAGAGAAGAATTGAAGAATACTCTGATTCCATAGAGAAGCGCTTGCTCAGGGATTTCGAAGAGTGGCAACCAGAACTACTCATTGTAAACAACATCTGGTCCCTTGGGCATAACCTCGCTGCCGCAATGGCAATCAGAAGATCCGTGGAGAAATCGGGAATAAGAGCCGTTGGCGTTCATCACGACTTCTACTGGGAACGCAAGAGATTTGCGAACCCTACCTGTGATTTTGTGGAGCAGCTTCTGCACGAGAACTGTCCGCCCTCACACGTGGCAATAGAACACGTAACGATTAACTCACTAGCCCAGAAAGAATTGCAGGACCGAAAGAATCTTGAGTCAAGAGTAATCCCCAATGTCTTCTACTTTGACCAGGAGCCTTGGGAGAGAGATGCTTTCAACATGGACATGCGTTCAAGACTTCATATTGGGGAAACAGACCTTGTGTTTCTTCAGGCAACGAGGATTGTTGAACGTAAAGCCATAGAAATGGCGATAGATTTCGTATCATATTTTTCGAAAGTCCATCTCGATGGTATTAGAGGAAAGACATTATACAACGGTAGATCTGTCGATGATCATTCAAGGGCCATCATTTGTCTTGCGGGATCTCCTGAGCAGGAGAGCATGGATTACAACAACAGGATACACCACTTTGCTCTTGCCAGGGATGTAAGGCTTGTCGATGCTTACGAGATCGTGAACGCAGTACGTTCTCTGGTTCCTGAAAAGAGATATGGTCTCTGGGATGCTTACACAATGGCAGACTTCTTCACTTACACCAGTGTTATCGAGGGTTGGGGGAATCAGTTCCTTGAAGCGATATTTGCCAGATTGCCTGTCATTGTCTTCGAGTACCCCGTGTTTAAGAACGATATCGCTCCACTGGGTTTCTGGACCTTCTCCCTGGGAGATCAATTTTCAGAGCACAATGAGTTGCTGCATGTTCCTCAGGAAAGAATCGAACAAGAGGCAAGTAAGTTCTCCAGGGAAATCGTTAGAAGGGATTTCGTGAAGCAAAAGCTGAGCGATAACTTCGAAATAGGCTCAAAACACCTCTCACTGAAAGCACTTGAGAAACATCTTCTCGAACTTCTGAAATACTGAACAGACAGCTTCTTCGAAGCTGTGGACCTGTTGTGATGTATGTGTGCGCAACAGGTTTTCAGGTGTGATGATATCATTGAACAAAGGCAGGTGATTTGTTGTGCATTTGTTCGACAAGCCAGGAGAGCAAAACACGGATAAGACTCTGGAAATTGCATTTGAAAGGGCAACAAAAGATGGATTGAAACACGTTATCGTTGCCTCGACAAGAGGAATTGTTGCTGAGAAGGCTTTGAAAACAGTTCCCGATGGCATCACTCTTGTCGTTGTGACGCATTCTGTTGGTTTCAGAGAACCAGGAGCAGATGAGTTCAGCAGTGAGATAAGAGAGGCTTATGCCGGAACCAGGCACCATATTCTTACAGCCACGCACCTGTTCAGAGGACTTGAGGGGTATTTGACAAAGCAGTTCAGCGGGGCATATCCACCTCAGGTATTTGCGACAGCCCTCAGGATGTTCGGTGAAGGGACTAAGGTAGCATATGAGATTGCCATGATGGCCGCAGATGCGGGACTCGTGCCCATTGACAGTTGGGTAATCTCATGTGGCGGAACTGGGCGAGGTCTGGACACCGCCTATATTCTGAAGCCCTGTAATACAACCGATCTACGCAGATTCAGATTTGGTGAACTGCTGGCAATCCCTTCGGAGTACCAACGTTGAGCAAGAAGAGAAGAGTAATCATAATCGTTGTAGATAGTGCAGGCATTGGAGAAATGCCTGATGCTTCAGATTATGGGGACGAAGGCAGCAACACTATAGGCAATACTGCTCGAGCAGTAGGTGGACTTAACATGCCAAACTGCAAGAAGCTGGGGCTTGGGAACCTTGCCAGTATCCCCGGAGTT